>CAZPML010000031.1:0-14154 GCA_964587675.1 uncultured archaeon | reverse complement strand
ATGTACAAATAAGTTTGGATGGAATGAGGGGAACGCACGATAAATTCAGAGGAGTCCGTGGTGCATTTGATAAAACCGTTCAGGGAATAAAAAATTGTGTTAAGGAGAACTTGTTCGTTAACGTTTCGATGACTGTTACAAAACTAAATTATTCTGAGGTTAAGGACGTCATTAACTTATGTGAAAGACTGGGGGTTAATTGGTTCATGCATTATAATTTTATTCCAGTCGGTAAGGGGAGGTGGATTTCAGATCTAGATATTTCCCCTGACGAAAGAGAGGAATTGCTTAGATATTTGTACGAAAAGAATTATTCATCTAATCTGTCACTTCTGTCTACCGCACCTCAATTTGCTCGAATTGCGTTACAAGTGGGAGGACCTATGATACCAACTCATTTTTATAATATAAATGCATACAACCGATTAAAATTGCTTGCCGAATTTATCGGTGGTTGTGGTGCGGGTAGGTTTTATTTTGCAATTAAAGCAAATGGTGAAATTCAACCCTGCGTTTTCTTTCCATTAACGGTTGGTAATGTCAAGGAAGATGACTTGGAGGAATTATGGAAAAAAAATAAAGTTTTTGAAGAACTGAGGAATAAAGATCTAATTGAAAACTGTAGAGATTGCCCATACAGATATGTATGTGGGGGTTGTAGAGCTAGGGCTTATAACTACTTCGGGGACTACCTTAAACCAGATCCAGGTTGCATAAGAAATAAAAAATATTGGGAAGATAGAATAGCTGTAACGACAAAATGATCGCTTTGATTAACCCGAACGCTAATGTAGAGGTCGTAAAGAAGCTTGATATATCCACTCCACCCATTGGTTTGGGTTATTTGGCGTCAGTTTTAAGGGAAAAGGGTTTTAAAGTTAGAATAATTGACGATTTGGTCGAAAAGCTCGACTACCAGAAATTAATAAAAAAAATCAAGCGATCGATAATGGTTGGAATAACTTCAACGACCCCAACTTTTAATGCGGCTTTAAAATACGCTAGGAAAATAAAAGATGCGCTTCCAAATGTTTTCGTGATATTAGGTGGAGTACACGTATCATTTAAACCACACGATGCTCTAAAGTACCCGTACGTCGATGCTGTTTGCGTGGGGGAAGGAGAGGAGACAATAGTGGAAGTTGCGGAGAGAATAGAGTCAGGAAAAAATTTAGATGGAGTTAAGGGAACCATTTATAAGGAATACGGGAGAGTAATAGAAAATAAGAGGAGAAAATTCATAGAGGATCTCGATTCGCTACCATTTCCCGCATTTGACCTCATGCCCCTCTCCAAATACCGAGTCTTTGGATACAAGTTGGAGCAATTCCCCGTAATAACCTCCAGGGGCTGTCCATTTTCCTGTAGATACTGTTCATCATCTCTTTTTATGGGTAAAAAATTTAGAGCTAGAAGCGCAGAAAACGTCGTAGACGAAATTGAGTGGCTTATAGATGACTTTGGGGCAAAGCATATTGCTTTTGGCGACGACACGTTTACGCTAAATAAAAAAAGGGTCGTAGAAATTTGCAACGAAATTAAGAGTAGAAGAATAGAAATTGAATGGAGTTGTTCATCAAGAATAGACACCATAAACGGAGATTTGCTTAAAAGAATGAAGGAAGCTGGATGTTCTGCAATTTACTACGGAGTAGAGTCGGCATCGCAAAAAGTACTAGAGTACTACAATAAGAGAATAAATTTGGATATGGTAAAACAGGTGGTTAAGCTAACAAAAGATGTCGGAATTTCGACTGTATGTTCATTCATTATCGGGGCACCTATGGAAAAGAAAATCGACGTTTTGAAAACATTGAGATTCGCCATAAATTTAGACCCAGATTACGCCCAATTCTCGGTTCTTACACCTTATCCTGGCACGAGCATATATGAGGAAGCAAAAAAAAAAGGTTTACTCCTAACTGAAAATTATGATTTTTACACAGCTGGTAAACCCGTCCTAAAAAATTTGTACATGTCACCGGAGGAGATTGCGAATTTGTTGAGGTACTGTTATGTTCGATTTTACCTTAGACCATCCTTCATCATAAGAGAACTTAAGAAGGGTCACTTTGGTGTAATTTTAGGTGTGTTAAAACGCATCTTTACTAAAACTTGACTTCATCCTTTCTATTGCTTCTTGGATTTTATTTACAGTTTTGGTTAAAGCAAATCTAACGTAGCCTTCACCAAATTCTCCAAATCCAATTCCAGGTGTGACGACTATTCCAGTTTTGTTTAGCAACTTCTTAGTAAATTCAATGCTACTTCCACCTACATTACACCAGACATAGAACGTTGCTTTTGGACTCTTAATTTTGAATCCCAATTCTCTAAGCCCCTCTACTAAAACGTCCCTTCTTTTTTCATATATCCTACAATTCTCATCAATAACTTTGTCACCGTAATCCAAGGCAGTTGCTGCAGCAACCTGTATTGCCTCAAATACTCCGCTGTCGACGTTAGTCTTAACCTTCAGAAGTCCCGAAATAATCTCCTCATTTCCACATGCGAATCCTATGCGCCAACCAGTCATGTTATAGGACTTAGAGAGTGAATTGAATTCTATAACAACTTCGAAACCAGAGTCGTATTCCAAGAAACTATGGGATCTGTAACCATCGAATGTTATCTCACTATATGCGGCATCATGGGCAAGGATAATTTCGTTATCTTTGCAGAAATCGATAACTTCCTTGATAAACTCTTTCGTTGCAATAGCCGTTGTGGGATTGTTAGGATAGTTGAGGAACATAATCTTTGCTTTTCTAGCAACGTTTCTTGGGATCTCCTCAAGGCGAGGCAAGAAGTTATTATCGCCCATTAGGGGAAGCTTGAAAGGCGTACCATTTGCTAAAATCGCTGCGGAAAAGTATACAGGATAACCCGGATCTGGAACCAAAACAAAATCACCTTTATTAATAAATGCAAGTGGTAAGTGGGCTATCCCTTCCTTGGATCCTATTAAGCTTATAACTTGACTTTCTGGATCTATTTTGACGTTTTTTCTTCTTTTGTAGAACCTAGCAACACTTTCTCTGAACTCCATCATTCCCTCGTAACTCGGATATTTTTGTCTTTCAGAGTTTTCTACTGCTCGTTTCAAGGCATTAACGATGAAACGGGGTGTTGGTAAATCTGGATCTCCTACTCCGAAGTCAATAACGTCGATACCTTTCGAAATCACTTCCTTTTTTAGTAAATCTAGTTCCGCAAATAGATATGGTGGGATTTTAGCTAGTCGTTGTGCTAATTTGAACATGTTTTAAGAACTATTTAATCTGTATATCAGTTTTTCTTAAGTTTCAAGAGAATACACAACGCCTTGTCTCTGAGCTAACTTTAAAAATTTGGTGAAAATTTACATTAGAAAATGTGAAGTAATAAGCTTAATTTGACTAAAGTTGTAAGGTGAAAAGATGGAGGACATAAGATTTTGCCCCGAACATGGATTCTATCGTGGTGAGACTTGCATTTGTGGAGTTAAGGGAGAGTTAATACTAAGAAGGGACAAAGTTGAAAGGCTGGGCAGGTTAATCTCGGGCATACTACGACACTTCCCCGATAAGTTTGGATTAAGCATTGACAAAAATGGCTGGGTTAATTTTGAATCTTTAGTGAGAGCGGTTAGGAGGAAGTATAAGTGGGCAAACAAGTGGATAATAAAGGCATTGGTCTATAGTGATGCTAAGAAAAGATACGAACTAGTGGGAGAAAAAATAAGGGCGAGATACGGTCATAGTATTAATGTAGAACTAGACGATATGCCTGAATGTCTAAACAACATCTTATACTATGGTACTAGTGAAGAGGAAGCCCAAAGAATGATAGAGATAGGGATAAAGCCCGTAAATCAGACTTTTGTTCATTTATCCATAACAATCGAAAAAGGGGAGGAGGTAGCTCGATTAAGAACGGATAAACCGATTATACTTGAAATAGATGCTAAAGAAGCAAGAAAGAATGGGATAAGGATAATTAAGGCAAACGACGTTATAGCTTTGGCAAAAGAAATTCCTGCAAAATTTATTTTGAGGCAAATAAAAATTAATTACTCTTCGAAGTAATAATCTTCCTCAAATTCCTCCTCAGCTTCCTCTTCTTCGTAACTCTCCAGTTCCTCTAGGTCAAATTCTTCATTCGTATCTAATAGTAAGAATTTACCCTCCTGGTAAATCATCACTGAGCCACAAAGTTTACAGTTGATTTCCATGCCCTCGTATAGGTCAGTGAGTTCAATTTCTTCACCACATGATGGGCATCTGATAATCTTTGCTACCATGCTTTGCGAGTAGGTTTCGAACTAATTTAAATTTTATGCACCGATTCTAGAGTTCGTTGTACCAATTAAAAAAATAAAATTTTGGAGTGGACTCGCCGGGATTTGAACCCGGGGCCTCCGCCTTGCGAAGGCGGCGCTCTACCTCTGAGCTACGAGCCCCTTAATTGGACGAAAACTTTTGTATTTAAAAAATTATCTCTTTGCCAATCTCATTCAGGAGTTAAAATTCCAGGGTTAATCTTGTTTTCAAGACAAAAAAATACATCCAAGAGACAAAGAGTAAAACAAAAAAATATACGCTTCTAATTATTATGTGCTACCTCCCGAAGACAAAGAAATGGAGTTGGTGGAACATTTAGGTGAGTTACGTAAGAGAGTTGTGAGGATTTCTATTACCTTCATTTCACTCATTTCTATAATATTTTATTTTTCTGGATCATTACTGGAGAGGTTCTGGTACAATACAGTTGGTTCTCTGAATCCGTACTTATTGTCTCCACTTGAATGGATTTTAGCGCGGTTGACACTATCTCTCATCGTATCTCTCATTGTACTATATCCATACATAGCGTATGAATTATATGAATTCGCAAAACCTGGTTTATACGATCATGAAAGGAAATTTATCAAAACCTTAGTAATACCCAGTTACATAGTTTTCATTCTGGGATCTTTTATTTCATACAAATTTATTATTCCTCTACTATATAAATTTGCACTAACTTATCAAGCTGAACCTTATCTGTCCGTAGGGAGAACTTTGGATAATGCGATAAAATTACTTGTTGCTTTCTCACTCTTTTTACAAATTCCACTCATCGTTTTTTTACTCGAAAATTTCAAAATAGTGGAATACAAAGTTCTTAAAAATTTTAGATACCTGGTGTACATCGTAGCTTTCTTGCTCCTGACAAATATTTCGATGGATTTTTCCGGATTTACACAAATTCTATGTGTTGCTATATTTGTCCTGATGTATGAGTTCGGTTTGGCCATTATACGTGTCGCAAAGAATATATAAGATTACGAAAACCGAGCTTGCTGATGCGGATAGTAATAGCTGGCGCAGGAGAAGTGGGCTGTGGTCTAGCTCAGGCATTGGCCGATAAATATGATGTCTTTGTCATCGAAAAAGATTTGGGTAGGTGTGATTCTCTCCTGAACTTGGATGTAGTTACAATTCCTGGTAACGCAGCGAATCTGGATACATTAAGGACGGCAAGAATTGAAAATGCGGATATATTTCTGGCTGTGACCGGAAATGATGAAGTTAATTTGCTTGCTGGTTTAGCTGCTAAGAAATTGGGGGCAAAGAAAGTAATCGTAAGAGTAGAAAATCCCGAATACGTTGATAGACCCATAATAAAAGATCATCCACTTGGTTATGACGTTTTGATTTGCCCACAACTTGCTTTAGCACAAGAAGCGGCAAGATTAGTAGGTTTACCTGGGGCTATTGAAATAGTTAGTTTCAGTGGCGGTAAAGTTGAAATGGTTGAAGTCCAAATTATGGAAGGATCCAAGGCCGATGGATGCAGAATTAAGGACCTCGATTTACCGAAAAACATCGTTATAACTTCAATTTACAGATCTGGCAATTTAATAATACCTAGAGGTGAAACACTTCTAGAGAAGGGGGATAAAATAGCCATCGTTGGAAAGTCCGAGGAAATTGAAAGGATAAGAGGTTTATTTGGTCCGCCTATTGTGAGGAGGGTTACAATCTTTGGAGCGGGGACAATTGGGAGCTACGTTGCCAAAATATTGGAGCGAAGTAGGATTAGTGTTAAGTTGGTTGAATCAAGAATTGATAGGTGTGAACAAATAAGTGATATTTTGAAGGGTGTTAAAATTGTCTGTGGAGATGCCACTGATATTGAATTTCTGGCAGAGGAGGAGGTTGGTAAATCTGACGCAGTAGTTGCCGCTACCGAGAGCGATGAAAAAAATCTCCTTATTTGTCTTTTAGCTAAAAATCTTGGTGTAAAGACTACGATTGCTAAGGTTGAAAGGGGAGAGTACGTTAAACTCTTTGAGGCTGTAGGAATAGATATCGCACTTAATCCAAGAAGAGTAACGTATAACGAGGTAATGAAACTTCTTCGTAGGATGCAAGTTGAAACTGTAGCTGAAATAGAGGGAGCAGCGGTTGTCGAAGTTGTTGTTAAGAATAAAAAACTAATTGGAACAAAACTTAGAGATATAGATTTACCAAGAACTTCGATTGTAGGTGCAGTTTTAAGAAATGATGAATGTCTCGTTCCGAGAGGAGATACCGAACTCAACTTGGGAGATAGATTACTTGTATTCACGACATGGGATGACTTGGAATTCATTGAGGAGATATTTGAATGAGATTTGAGCAGTTAACGAATTTAACCGGGAAATTGCTTCTATTATTTTCAACTACTTTTTCGTTACAGTTATTATTTGCTATTTATTTCGGCGAACTCATACATCCGTTCTTGGTTGCAATGATTACATCAGCGGTTGTTGGAACAATACTTTTAATTACGTCTAAAAACCAATCTGCAACTCTTGAATCGATGAGACATAAGGAGGCATTTGCCCTCGTAGCTATTGCTTGGTTCCTTGTTTCAATTCTAGGTTCTATACCTTATTTATTCATTGGAATAAATCCAGTAGATGCCTTCTTTGAATCTATGTCTGGTTTTACAACCACGGGGGCGTCTGTTCTTACGCCGGAATGCTTGCCTAGGTCAATCCTTGTTTGGAGAAGTTTAACGCAATGGCTCGGTGGAATGGGCATAATAATGTTGTTTCTAGCTATAATCCCAAATGTCGCAAGAAAAAGCGCAATTATATTTCAAGCAGAGTATCCGGGGGTCACTTTGTCGAAAGTTAAGCCAAAAATAAGAGATACTGCCCTAGCACTATACAGTCTGTATTTTCTATTTACGATCTTGGAAATTTCGATTTTAATCTTACTGGGGGTTTCGCCATTTGACGCCATAAATCATACTTTTACAACGTTGTCTACTGGGGGTTACTCTACACATTCTGAAAGCATTGCATTTTTTAGAGATGAGAGAGTTGAAGCTGCCATAGTTATCTTTGCTTTTATTGGTGGAACGAACTTTGCGCTACTTTACTTCCTCTTGCGAGGTGATTTGAGGATAGTAAAAGATCCCGAATTTCGATTTTATGTTTTATTTTTATTGGTTGCATCTCTGACAATTAGCGTGCTAAATCTTAAGAAATTTACACTTCTAGAGTCGCTCCGTTACTCGATTTTTCAAGTCGTTTCAATAATGACTACAACTGGGTACACTACCTACGATTTCGACCTCTGGTCGGATTCTTCCAGATTGATTTTACTAACTTTAATGTTTATTGGCGGTTGTTCTGGGTCAACGGGTGGGGGTATTAAGGTTATTAGGGTGTACTTACTAATTAGGTATGCGATAATTCAAATATTAAGGGCCGCTGAACCTAGAACGATAAGGACAGTAAAGTTTGGAGACAAATCAATAAGAAAAGAATACTTTGATGATATTGCGGCTTTTTTCGTTCTTTATATCTTCATATTCACGATTTCATCTTTGATTATAGCTCTCTCGGGATATGATATAGTAACATCGATATCGGCAACTGCAGCAACTCTTGGGAATGTTGGACCTGGATTAGGTCTTGCAGGTGCCGGGGAAAATTACCACTCCTTTTTACCGCATGTTAAACTTCTACTTTGTCTGGACATGTGGATTGGAAGACTAGAGATCTTCACTGTAATTTCACTTTTCATTCCTTCTTTTTGGCGTGAGAGGTGGTGATGTAGGTTATGGCATCCTTAAGTTCCATCATGAATTGTTCGCCAGTTGATAAGTTTTTGATAGAGACCAACCCGCTTTTTACTTCGTTCTCTCCTAGGATTATTGCATAGTCCGCTTTTACATCATTGGCATAGCTCAATTGCTTTTTGATGCTTCTTTCCATGACGTCTACAATAGTGATTAATCCGTGTTTCCTGAGTTCCTCAGAGATCTTAAATCCCAAAATTTCAAAGCCTCTGAATGAGATCACAGCTACAACAGGTGACTTGGGTTTTTTTGGTTTAGACAATTCGCAAACTCTATCGAAACCTATTGCAAATCCTGTTGCTGGAATTTTTTCTCCACCGAACAAATGTGCCAGTTCATAACTACCTCCACCACAAATTTGATTCTGGGATCCTAGATTTTCAGCGTAGCATTCAAATACGACACCTGTGTAGTAGTCCAATCCTCTTGCAATTCCGAGGTTGAATTCAAAATCAATTCCGAGCTTGTATAAACTGTCACCTAGATTTCTCAGGTTACCGATATCAAAATCTACTATTTTTTTCGCCTCATCCAGAATTTCAAGACCGCCCCTCATTTCTATTAACTGAAATATTTTGTTCCTTATGTCATCGCTAATTTTTTTCTGGTTCAAATAATGGTCCAAAGTCTCGATATCCCTTTTGTCTATCAGTCTCATTATCTTGGATGAGGTAGTATCGTCCAAATCTGCAAGAATCGATCGCATAAGACCAACATGGCCGATCTCTAAATTGAATTTTATTTTCAACTCATTTAATATTTCATAAGCCAAAGTTATGACTTCAAGATCAGCTAGATAAGAGTTTGAGCCAATCAGTTCGACGCCGAACTGCCAAAATTCCCTGTATCTACCTCTCTGTGGCCTTTCATACCTAAAACAATTTGTAAAATAGTAGAATCTTAGTGGCTTTGGCATAACACTGCATGAATTAACGAACATCCTCGTAACTGGAGCGGTAAGTTCAGGTCTTAACGCCATCATTCGACCAGATTTATCTCTAAATGTGTACATCTCTTTAGTGATCTCCTCACCCGATTTTAGAGTGAAAAGTTCAACGTGCTCAAATGTCGGGGTGAGTATCTCCCTGTATCCATATTTTTCCGCGATATCTCTCATAATTCTCTCAATCTCTCTCCTCTTCTCCATATCTTCTGGAAGAAAATCTCTCGTACCGCGTGGTTTGTCAATTTTCACATTTTGTTCTCAAAAGTAGGGTTAATAAAATATTTACTCAGTACCATAACTTTCATAAACTTTTAGTTAAAAAGATGTCTGAAATGTAGGGCCCGTAGCTTAGCCTGGTCAGAGCGCCCGGCTCATAACCGGGCGGTCGAGGGTTCGAATCCCTCCGGGCCCATCAGCAAATTTTTTAAAAATACTACAGTAGCTCTTCTTTCATGCAAAGGGATGACATTAAAATAGCGGTGCTGAGGATGGAAGGTACTAATTGCGAATACGAGACTGCAAGAGCTCTTCAAACTTTTGGTATAAACGTAGAAATAGTCCATTTAAAGCAATTTTACAGCGACATGATAAGATTTGAGGACCAAAGAAGCATTTTTGATTACCAATGTCTAGTTTTTCCAGGTGGATTCTCGGCAGGTGATTACGTTAGGGCTGGTGCAATATTTTCTGCAAGAGTAAAAAGTGTTCTACGTAGAGATCTTGAAGAATTTATAAAAATGGGTTTACCAGTTCTTGGAATATGCAATGGCTTTCAAATTCTTGCCGAATTGGGTGCTTTACCAGGCTTTGATGAGGATAAACCAATATCGGAAAAACCCGAAATGGCATTAACCATTAACGATTCAAATAGATTCGAATGCAGACCAGTACTTCTTAAATTAGAAAGTAGGAAGTGTATCTTTACAAGAAAACTTGATAAAGAAGTTGTTATGTTTCCAGTGGCGCATGCAGAGGGTAAAGTTGTTTTCCCCCGGGGGAAAGAAAATGAGTATTTAAATCGACTTTTAGAAAATGATCAAATCGTTTTCAGATATGTAGACAAACATGGTAAATACGCGGGATATCCCTGGAATCCTAATGGAAGTTTTTATAATATCGCAGGAATGTCTAACGTTACACAAAACGTTTTTGGTCTCATGCCACATCCAGAAAGATCATTTTTTGGTTACCAAGTTGGGACTTCAGAGCCATTAGGCGATGGTTACTACATATTTGAGAGTGTGGTGAATTATCTCGAGAAGTTTTATTAACTCGAGATATATACTATACTTGATGGAAATTCAGGTTTCTGAATACATGACGAAGAATGTCTACACGCTAAGTCCGAATGACACTGTGAAGGATGCAATAAACCTAATAAAAAGAACGGGACACGATAGTTTTCCAGTTGTTGATGAGGAAAATAAAGTAATCGGATACGTGTCTGCAATAGACATCATCGATAAACCCATGACAACAAAGATCCGCGAAATAATGTCAAAGGAGCTTTATGTAGCTCGGGAATTTATGAATTTAAGAGATGCAGCTAGAGTTATGTTTAGAACTGGCCATTCTAAATTGCCCGTAGTCGATGAGGAAAATAGGCTTGTGGGTATAATCTCGAATGCCGATGTTATTAGAAGTCAAATCGAGAGGGTTAATCCAGCGAAAGTGGAGAAATTGAAGAAGACAATTGAAAAAGTTCATGGAATTGGTACAAACGTGGTTAGGGGAAAAGTTGAGACTTGGAGGCTAATTCCAACTCAAAGTAAAGTATACGCAGACGAACTTCGTGGAAGAATACATGAACTGAGAAGAGGCTTAGCTGAACCGATTGTTGTTGTGGAAAAGAGCTCTAGATTTTATTTGGTCGATGGTCATCATAGAGTCGTTGCAGCTTTTAAATTGGGCGTAAAAGAGCTTGACGCATACATAATTAAAGTACCACATTCAGTCGAATTGGGAATTGAGAAATTGATCAGAAAAAAAGGATTAAGATCCGTTAAGGACATCAAGATAATTGAAGATATACCTCATCCGCTTGTTGAAATAACTTTTAGAAACATGAGGTGAATCTTTGAGCAAGCTTGTAATATGGACAGTCAATTTAGATAAGAAGAAGTCTAGGTCTCGGGGAAGAAAAATACCCAGAAGATTTGCTGTACCAAATGTGAAATTACAGGAAATCGTCGATGCTTGCAGAGATCTGGGAATTGAAGTCCAAGTTGAAAGGGATAAAAAACATCCCAGGTGCTGGTGGGAAGAGTCGGGAAGAGTAGTTATAAAAAAGGAATTTATAAAAGAGCATACAAAAACCAAACTGATGATCGAAATATCAAAAAGGATACTGGAATCGAGGAAAACTAAAACAAAACATAAAAAATAAAAATAATGAAATTGATCTTCCTCCTTTCCGGCGAGAACGTCCAATTAGCAAAGTGGGAAGTAATAAGACTTGCAGAAGCTTATGGAACCTTGAAGAATTTTGAGCACTCTGGAAGGCTCATGATAGTTAGTTGGGTAGGCAATAACTTCTATCATAGACTCGCTCTTTCACATGAGGTAGCCCATCTAATTGCAGAGTGTAGATTAACTGAGCTAGAGGACGTTTTTCAAAGTGTAAAGATATTCCCAGCAAAGTTATGTGTAAGAGTCAAGTCTTTCATTCGCATTAATAGGACTGAGATAGAAAGAAAATTGGGTGAAATATTGTGGAGAAGAGGAGCAACCATTAGCGTGTCAGAACCGAGGGTTATATACAGGATATATATAAATTCGGAAGAAAATTGTTACGTTGGAGTATTAAAGTACGTTGTGAATAAAAAGCAATTCTACTTGCGAAGACCAAATGTAAGGCCATACTCGGCTCCATTTACAATTGTACCCAAGTTTGCAAGAGCTCTGATCAATTTGGGATGTGCTCGAAGAAATATGCTCGATCCAATGTGTGGAACTGGTTCATTTCTAATTGAAGCCGAGTTAATGAACATAAGTTCTACCGGCATTGACTTTTTTAAGAAAACGATTTCTGGTTGTGCGAAAAATCTGAGGTTCTTTGGATTGTCTTCCAACTTGATAGTTGGTGATGCAAGAACCTTGCCCTTTAAAGACGAGACGTTCGAATGTATCGTAACAGATTACCCATACTACAGATCTACAAAATCACCTTCCGATTTAGTCGAATTGTATGAAAAAACCAGTGAAGAATTTTATAGGGTTTTAACCAAAAGTGCCGTTTTGGTTACCAACATTGACGTTGAGGATTACTTTAAAAATTTTAAATTGGTTGCAAAGTTTAAGCAAAGAGTACATGGGAGTTTAACTAGGAGGATATATCTTTTCGACAAAAATTAATGTTAGGCTTTTGAACCTTAATTATGAGAACGCTAGGACTAATCGGAGGAATGAGTTGGGAATCAACGGTTGAATATTACAGGAAAATAAATGAACTAGTTAACAAGAAACTTGGAGGATGGAATTCCGCCAAGCTTTTGTTGTATTCTCTGAATTTCGAACCAATTGTTAAGTTCCAGAAGGAATTCAAATGGTCCGAGTTAACTAAGATCTTAGTAGATGCTGCTGTGAAGTTGGAAAAATGCGGTGCTGAAGCCATTTTAATTTGTACTAATACCATGCACAAGGTCGCTCCGGATGTGAAGCGCCAAATAAACGTACCAATAATAGACATAGTTGAGGTTACTGCTAAAAAGATCAGAAGTTCGGGGTTAAAGAGGGTTGGATTGCTAGGTACAAAGTTTACTATGGAGGATGGATTTTATCAGTATAGACTCAAAAAATATGCAATAGACACGTTGACACCCGACTCAGTTGATAGGAAGATCGTTAATGATATTATCTACGAAGAGTTGTGCAAAGGTATAAGAAGCGAGAAATCAAAAAGAACGATTCTTAGGGTAATTGAAAAACTAAAGCAAAAAGGTGCGGGCGGAATAGTTCTAGGTTGTACAGAATTGCCGTTATTAGTTAACGAGGGGGACTCTGATATAACAATTTTTGATACCACCAAGATTCATTGTGAAGAGGCCGTGAAGTTTATACTTGGCGAATCATAAATAAAGTTAAAATAGCTAAGTAACAATAATTTATTTGATGTTGTTTAGAGAATTTGCAGAATTCTGCAATGGTGTGGAGAAGATATCTTCTACTCTGGAACTGACTGCTAGACTTGCAACTTTTATTAAAAGAGTGGGAGACGATAACGACCTCTATAATGTTATTTTATTTATTTTAGGTAAAATTTACCCACCATGGGATGATAGGGAACTTGGTGTAGGGATTGGTCTCCTCTATGAAGTCTTGCAGAATGTTAGTGGTACCGGAAAGAAGAAAATAGAGGACATGCTAAGGCAATTCGGCGATCTCGGACTGGTATCTGAGAAACTTATTAGGGGGAAAAAAATGGCAACATTATCCCCTGAGGAACTGACTATCGAAAGGGTACGTAGGGTTTTTGATGAGGTGGCATCTCTGGAAGGTGAGGGAAGTAGAAAAAGGAAGATCCTGCTTCTCACAGGACTTTACGGTTCATCTGAGCCTTTAGAGGCAAAATATCTTACCAGATTAATTCTAAATGAGATGAGATTGGGGATAGGCGAGGGAATTGTGAGGGATGCCATCTCAAGAGCCTATGGAATCCCACCAGAAATAGTAGAGAGGGCGTATATGATTACAAATGATCTGGGAAAAGTAGCGGTTGTGGCTAAAACTCAAGGAAGAAAAGGTTTGGAAGAGATGAAAATTCAGCTTCACGTTCCAGTGAGAATGATGTTGGCCCAAGTCGTTGAGGATATAAACGATGCGGTAAAAGAAATTGGAAAAGTAGCTGTTGAGTGGAAATTTGATGGTAGTAGAGTTCAAGTTCATTGGGGCAACAATAAAATTACAATATATTCAAGAAGATTGGAAAACGTTACCAATGCCCTCCCCGAAATTGTAGACGAAATTAAAAGAAACGTAAAGCCGGGAGTTATACTAGATGGAGAAGTAATTGCTGTGAAAGATGGAAAACCCATGCCATTTCAGCACATACTTAGAAGGTTCAGAAGGAAACATGAAGTTGCAAGAATGATTGAGAAGATACCTCTGCA
>CAZPML010000030.1:0-14686 GCA_964587675.1 uncultured archaeon | reverse complement strand
GTTACAGCTGAGCTGATTATTTCCGAAATATTCGGAGAAGAGATAAGACGAAGATTAACGTTTGAGAACATCGAAGTGAAAATTTTCGCTATTGATGAAGGATCAAAGCTTATTGGTACAAAAATCGAGAACATCAGAAAATTAGGAATAATACCACTAGCGGTTTTCTGTAACGGTGAGGTCCACATTAGCGAATCTTTTAAGATAAGAAAGAACTGTCAAATTGCAGTAGCTGGAAGAAGCGAAGAACTAGTTCGATTCGAAGCAGAATACATGGTACCCCAGTGAACAAACCTAGCGAAATAGACCTAAGTTATCCAAGAGTCTCTTTCGTTTTACCACTTTTTCTTTAACCTCTCTTATGCTATTACCAGTGGCAAGGATTGAGATTAGTGGTTCACCAATCTCGTAAATTCTACTTGAACTTGGGATGTCAGCATAGAATGGATTTCCTACAATTGGAGATTTAATCTTAGTTTTCCTGTTGGTGAAGAGAATGGATCTTATGGCAAATCTACTAGGCTTCTTAGTTGAAATCCTCTTCCCATCGAAAGCTTTTTTATGGAGTTCAAATAAATTCAGATCGTAACTCCACTCTATGGAGTCCAACGAGCCTTGGAATCTTGGATTAACCTCTAAAATATATGGTTTATCAGCATAAATAAAATCTACTCCAACTGAACCCCGTAAATCGAATAACTCAACGGTCTGTTTTGCAATCTCAATTAATTCTCTTCTAATTTCAGTTTCGACAAGAGGTGTGATGTTTCCACAATATCTGAAACCAGAAGCATTCATTTCCTGCCATCCAGCTATTATATAGTTACATGCTATTGGAAATGCCTCTTCACCAACAATTAGAGATACCGAACATGGTATGCCATCTATATATCTCTGTAGAATATACCCGGGTCTTTTTCTTAAGGCTAAAGTTACATTTTCTCCACCACCACCTATCCTTGGTTTTAAGATTGCTGGAGTATCTGACTCCTTAATTAGTTCTGGGTAAGGTAAACCGGCTCTTTCAAGGATTTTATAAAATTTTAACTTATCCACTATGACTTTGCACTTCTTCGGTTCGGTGCACAATAAATCTCCCCTGACATCGAGAGTTTCAAACCCCGAGGCCAAAACGATTTTAGCGTTTTCACTTTCAGCAGTTTCTTCAACGAGTTTAGGAATTTTCTTTTCGTCAATAGATTCTATTTCAATTGTTTTTTTGCAATAGATTTTGAGATCAGCATCAGCATACTTTGTTATAGCTATAACTTCACAACCCGATTTTTTTGCTGATTCGGCTATATTCCTAACATTGCTCCCTATAATGAGGACTTTTTGAGACATTTCCAGATAACATCTTCCCCGTACTCCCTATAGACGTCTCCCATACTTCCAGTCCCCGCTAGATTAAGACCTCGAATTACAACGACGGGTATTCCACCTGAACCCTCTCCCATGACTAGATTGGCGAATGCTGCTATCTCATCAACCACGCACTCAATAGTTGACTCGAGTTTCTTTCCGTATAAGTCTTCCTTCCCGATCCAATTCCTCATCGTTTGGACTCCAGAGACCCCTATAGCAAATCCGACCACTCCTCTTCTGAAACATCTGCCGTTTGTATCCGTAATGATAATACCAACATCCCTACCGGTTAGTCTATAAATTTCACCGCGTATTTTTTTAGCACTTTTATCGGGATCTTTCGGGGGAAGCAAGATAAATCCTTCCTCAACGTTTGAGGTGTCGATTCCGGCGTTCACACAGATATTACCGAACTTTGATCTAACAAGGAGGAAAGGTTCCTCGAGCAATATCTCGTCTGTTTCCTCCAAAACAGCTTGGACAAATCTAGGATCCTTGCCAATTTTTTCTGCTAATTTAATCGAATATTCCGTTGGAGTATAAGACCCGAGACTAACCATTCTACCTTCAGATTTTGATACAATAGTGGAGCAAATTGCAATTATATCTCCATTTTCCAGTTTGATGTTGTCGACGATTAGGCGAGCTATATTGTCCCCCTCCTGAATTTTCGGAAGACCCTTAACTGGAAAAATCCTAATCATGTTTTGAGAGAAATTCAAAGATTATACCCGCAAGTTCTTCTTTACTTAGCAATTTTTGAGCCGCGCCTTGGGCTATCTCCCTCTTTCCACCACCACTACCCTTTGCGTATCTTCCGACTTCTCTTATTATATCCCTCGCATCGTAACGAGATCCACTAAAAGTGACTACGAGAACTTTTCCTCCTCTTTTCGACATAAGGCAACCCACTGCGCCATGTCTTGAGAGTATATTACCAAGTATTAACAATTCTTGCATGTCCGCTTCCACGATTCCAGTTACTACTCTTATCGAGTCGAACTCTTCGGCCTTCTCAAGTAAAAGCTCTGCTTTCATCTTAGCTATCTCTTCTTTCAATCTTTCAATCTCCTTCTTTTGGTTTTTCCACTCTTCAAAAAATCTTAAGACGGTTTTTGGCAGCATGGAAGGTTCAATCCTCAAAATTTGACTGGAATCCCTTAGAATAGACTCCATGTTCTCTATTGCCTCTAAAGCTGCCTCACCCGCAGCGAACTCGAGCCTAATCACTCCATCTTGGATTGACTCTACCTTCAATACCTTTATCAGACCAATTTCACCAGTTGAGTTACAGTGGGTTCCACCGCAAGCTTGGATATCGTTACCAACTTGGACTATTCTTATCTCTCTACCAGGAGGTACTCCTCCCTGATAGAGTCTGAAACCATATTTCCTTTCAGCATCGATTCTATTCATCCAAAAACATTTGATGGGTTTATTGGACAACACTTCTCTATTTGCTAAGTGCTCCACTTTCCTTATTTCTTCGTCACTAGGTCTCCTAAAGTGCGTTATATCCAAACGTGCTTTACTCTCCTCCTTTCTCGCTCCAGCTTGCCAAACTTGGTTGCCCAAAACGGATCTTAGTGCGTACAAAAGTATGTGAGTAGCCGAGTGGTGTCTCATATGCCTCATTCTACGTTCAAAATCGATTATGCCCCTAATCCTGCCCGACAAACCCGAGGTTTCAGAGACTTCGTGGAGGATCACTCCATCAACCTCAATGACATTTGAGACTCTGTACTTACGCCCATTGCACATTAGATGTCCAGTATCGTGATCCTGACCTCCGCTTTCCGGGTAAAAAGCAGTTTTGTCCAATATTACATAGTTGCCCTCAATCCCCAAAATGGTTCCGTCGAATTCTATTGTCTTTGGGTCCTCATAGTACAATTTTTGAGTCTTTGGATATTCCTTTGAAAGCTTTATCACCTCCTCTTTTCTCTTTTCAGCCTTGGAGTGTTTCTTAGCCAACTCCGCATAGAAGTCTTCAGGAAAATCAACTTCAACTCCTCTCTCTTTTGCAACCTTTGCTACGAGTTCAGCTGGAAGGCCGTGTGAATCGTAAAGCTCAACTAAATCGGATCTACTTACTTTTCTCTTTCGCGAAACCAATCTGTTTATCAACCTCAGTCCTCTCGATATCGTGCTCTTATACCTATCTTTCTCGATTTCCAATATTTCCTGAATAATTTCCAGCGGAACTTCAAATTCGAAGCCGAGTGTCTTCCAATGTAACTCAACTAGATCAAATAACTCTCCGTTAAATTTAAGTTCTTCAGCTAGTCTGAGGCTTCTTCTGATCATTAGCCTAGCGAGATATCCAGCTCCAGCATTCGATGGGACTAGTCCATCACCAAGCATAAAAAGAATGCAGCGGGTATGATCCGCAAGTGCATAAGCCTTTTCAAGTGGTGCAACGATGCTTTCAAGATCCCGAAATTCCATTCCAACTTTCGTAGCTACCTCTTGTCTTAATTTCAGTAGCTTCTCTCCCCTAAGTTCTCCCAGTATACCGGCAACTTTTGAACTCTCTATAATCGCTCTCTTGATCTCAGGTTCGGTCGGTGAAAATCTTATATTTCCACTATTTTCTACTATCTTCCTAACAACTTCTGGAAATATCGCATCATAAACTGTTGGAGAACCCTTACTCGCCCAAACAAACCTTTCTAGGCCATATCCAGTGTCAACAATATAGTTGTCCATTTTTCTATATTTCTCACCTTTTATCTCAATTGCTCCATTGGAATTGAGTTCCAAGTTCATGAATACCAGTGTTGCAAGTTCTAATCCACCAACTATTGCTTCTAAACACGGACCAGCGTTACCACCACCGGCCCAAGGTTCTTCTTTATAAATGATGTCGCTCGTCTTTACTCCGAGCTTATTTAAAAGTTCTGTACAATAAGCGACGGTCTCATCCTTCCAGTATATTTCCCTCTTTGGATTATTGAATGCGTGATGAGCCATCATTTCAAAAAGAGTTAGATGCCTACCAGTTCTACCCACGGAATCGAGATCGTCCAATCTTATACAAGGTTGAGAAATTGTTAAGGGATTTGCCGGTGGTGGAGCTACTCCAGAGGTAACAAACGGTTGGAAATCTGCGATCGATGCAATAGTTAAATATATATCGTCCCTCCATCTGGCAACAACCGGATAGCGGGCTATTCTCTCGTGCCCTCTTTTTTCAAAGAAATTTAGGTAAAATTCCCTCATCTCCTGGAGATTAAATCGTTTATTAAATACGGGATTCCCGATAAATGTATAACTTTCACAAGGAGGGTCTCCGCAAGTTATCCTTTCTTCATCAGTTGTCCAAAAGAACTTTCCACACTTAGGACATTTCTTCCTCACAAAACCATTTTCATGAAGATATCTAATTTCCAAGTATTCACTCTCTAGTGTCATTGAGGACTTATGCACACTTCCATATAAATAATTATTCCAAAACGATGTCAGAACAGGTTTTGACGTCTCAAGAATGACTTATGATGAAATGTGCGGGGGGAGGGATTCGAACCCTCGAACCCCTTCGGGAGGAGATCTTGAGTCTCCCGCCTTTGGCCACTCGGCAACCCCCGCCTGTGACGGGCCGGGAGGGATTTGAACCCCCGACTGCGGGATTAAGAGTCCCGCGCTCTTCCTAGCTAAGCTACCGGCCCTGTTTAAAATTTAGTAAGACTGATTATAAATATTGTGCGTAAGTTTCTCTAAAAAAGAAAGAATTAATTTGAACCATATATGTATTTAGTGGTGGTGATAGAATGAAACTAACTTGGTATGGACATGCATGTTTTCTTATTGAGGGAAAAAAGAGGGTTTTAATAGACCCATTCCTAACCGGCAATCCATATGCACCAATAAAACCAAGTGAAGTTAAAACCGATATCATAGTTGTTACGCATGGCCATGGGGACCATCTTGGTGATACGGTAGAGATAGCAAAAAATTGTGATGCGCAAGTAATATGCATTCATGAGCTCTCGAGAATACTATCAAAACAAGGAGTTGAAACGGTAGGGATGAACATCGGAGGAACGGTTACATCAAGTGGTATCTCAATTACCATGGTTCAAGCCCTACATTCAGCTGATGTTGAAGATGAGACCGGCCAAATAATCAGTGCTGGAACTGCTGTGGGAGTTATTTTGAATATCGATGGGACAAAAATCTATCACACTGGTGACACGGATGTATTTCTAGATATGCAACTAATTGGTGAGCTGCATAATCCCGAAATTATGTTAGTCCCAATAGGTGATGTGTACACGATGGGAATAGCAGGAGCCGTAAAAGCCTTAGAACTAGTAAAGCCAAAAATTGCCATACCTATGCACTATAATACCTTTCCACTAATTGAGAAGGATCCCAACGACTTCAAGAAGGCAGTGGAAGCTAAGGGTTTGGACACGAAAGTTGTGATTCTTAATCCAGGAGAGACTTTTGAATATTAAACGAATAATTTTCTATCTTTAACAAATTTTTTATAATTCCTAATAATAGTTTTGCCATCGACAAATGGAATACCATTTTGTTCCGCGTATCTAATTGCGTTCTCCTTTGAAAGAGCTTTTCCCGAGTTTGAATCAAGCATTTCGCATATAGCTACGGCGGGTGGAATGCCTGCCATTTCAGCCAAAGCCACGCTAAGTTCCGTTTGTCCAAAACGGTTAAAGACTAAATTTTCAGCAGCCCTAAGCAAGGCGACATGACCGGGGCTTCTAAATTCGTTTCCGAAATCAAATTCATGACCTGTCATTACAGCATCTACAGCTTCACCTACGCGTCTAATCGTCAATGCTCTATCAGAATCCGTAATTCCTGTGAATGTATCTCTATGGTTAATCCATAGTGAAAAAGAACTCTTTCTATCGTACTTTATATCATTAAACCTAGAAATCTTTTTGATTGAAGTTATTTTTTCTCCCGCAATCCTAAGAATGTCATGCATAAACGGCAAACCAAGTTTTTTAGCTGCAAGAGGATGTATAGCAACGCAAATTAGTCCACCACCATCTATTCTCATCATTGTAACATCTTTTGGCCTGACGTTAACAGCTGGGATCGCTATATCAGTTTCACCTTCTCTATTTTCGAAATCAAATATAAGAACTGGTTTTCCGCTTCTGAAGTGTCTTAATGCTTTATCGAAATCAAACATGTACTTTCACCTCGACTATATCTCCATCACACAGATTGAATGTATCTCTGAGTTTTATCGGCGATATAATTTCCAATATATTGGGGGGATAGTGTGTTCTTTTAGGTAACACCACAGCTGAAGTGATACCGAATACTTCGCACTTAAAAGCTTTTACCTCTCCAAAAGTTCTATTTTCCTTAGAAAAACCTTCGATAATGATTCCATCTTCCTGATCCAATCTTCTCCTCAAGTGCATATCCTCCTTTAGGACTCTCAAATTGAGAGTTCCTGGAAATGGATCAAAACCCAATTTACTTGAGAATTGCCTCCTATACTCGGGAAGTGACACATAGTACCTTCCTTCGCCGACCCCACTAAACACCCTCCCCCTCAGAGTAATGACCTTTTCCCCTTCAAAAATTCTCCTATATTTGATATACTCCCTGTAGAGAACCTGTAGACCTTTATCAGTAATAATTATGAATTGTCCATCCTTCGTTAAATTTCTCTCAATCCATCCTCTCTCTTCTAATTCCTTTAGTCTTCTTGCGGCTGTCTGTAAACTTTGTCCAATTCGTTCAGCTAGTTCTCTAGAACTAATTTTCAATACTCTTCGCGTAGCGTTCATGAGGGCCAAGGTTCTAAGGGTTTCAATCATCTCAAAAATGAGATGCTTCTCAGTTAATATAAGTTTTCTTCTTAATCTTCCCCATCAGTACCCATAAAATTATTGAATTCTATTAGAATCGAGAACGGACAGAAGTTCGGTGAGGTCTATTTCGCCTAATGCAATTGCAGAATCTGCTGCACCATACGAAATCAGTAGTTTATCATCCACCAACTGTATTCCACATGGAAATACTGTAAAAGGTCTATCTCCATAAACCTCGTACTTCTCTTTTGGTTCCATTATGTAATGGGGCGTAATAGCAACTATTTCTGCTTTGTTGTTGAGTAATGCAGCAAAGACTCGATAACACTTCATTTCACTATCAACTCCGTGAAGTAAAACCAAGTATTCCTTTCCTATTTTTACCGGAGGTGTAGCCCAACCAAGTTTTTCTTCGAATTCAGCAGTTTCGAGAGCTAAAGAAGTGTTGTCAACGTTGATTTCAGTAAATTCTTCAAGGTTTAAAACGTTCTTAGGTATATCACTGATGACAAGATAAAATCTCTCATCTCTCATGTGAAGCCTGTGAAATAGCTTATAACCGTCTTTTGTTTTCGTTATAAATGCATCTTTATCGCTTATTACGAATCCCCGGAGCTCCTCAGGCATTCGGAATACGCATAATTTTCTCCATTTGCCGTTTTCCAATACCGCTGTGACCGGTAACGTCCTTTCAGTTCTAACCGTTGGGTTGAAGTAATTGACAGTTCTTCCACAATAGGTCATTAACCTTTTACCTTCAAGATCGTATACCCTAGGATCCTCCACACCCCACATATCAAATTTATTGTCTGGATAAACAGTTATCTCAGCGGTATAATGTCCAGAATAAGTATTTGTATAAACATCCTTTAACGGTACATATATCTCGGCTACTGCACTCGCATAAGTGAAGTATCCCAAAACTATTCTTCCATAAATTATTAAATCGTGATTCTCAAGAATTATTGAGGGATTAAACGTAGTTACGGGATTGTCAACTGGATACCTCTTTAAGTGTACCCTGCTTGCAGTTATAACGCAGAGCCTTTTAACTATATCAACAGTTCTATTTTCTCTGCATACTCCCCTTCCAACTTCACAAATGAGTTTGAACATCCTAAGTTTTGGCTTTAATTAGTCATTTAAAACATTTTCTTTCCAATTAGTAATTATTCTATGTCTTAAATTATTAAAACTATTTTTTTAATATTTTTTATAAACAAGAAATAAAGTAATTATCACTCTGCCAATACACACGATTGATAGCAGGAGGAATAGAAGCTTTATAGTTCCCACTAAGCATAGGATCATTATTAGAAATATCCTCTCATCTCGCTTCCCTGGCAAATATCTTAGACCGATTATATCTTCGTATGCACTCCTAAAGTACTCCGCCTTGTACTTTTCAGTAGAGTAACTTACCATTAGAGATCCAAATATCGCAAATAATGCTAAGGTTAGATATTTTGGATAAAGGATCGTTAAAAAAGCTAAGAACGTAAAATCAACAAATCTATCTAAGATGGAATCGAGATATCCACCAAATTTTGATTCCAACATCTTAGCTCGAGCTATTTCTCCATCACACCCATCAATAATAGATGAAATTTGATAAAATATTGCAGCAATTCTTATGTCAAGGAATAGGAGTGTAGATGCAAAAATTCCAACAAAAAAAGACAAAAATGTAAAATGAGAAGGATTTGCCCAATTAGCAGTTAACGCAGATATTCTCGTGGAGATTTTCCTGTTTAAAATCCGAGATATAAACCCATCGCCAACGGTTTTGACGGAATTTTTAATTAACAAAAGATTTCCTCTCTTTAAGTCGTCTTTCGTGTCTATATCCAGCCAAAATTTGCCATTTACATAACTAACTGGGATTTGTAAATATTTAGCAATGTCACTAATTGAAATAAATTCCAATTCGGATAGACCGTTCAACTTTGAGAAAATATTCGAATCCATTACAAAAAACCCCGTGTCCACACAATCATATATCTCCAGTTCTTTTCCAATATCGGCAACTTTACCTTCTCTAACTTTAACTTTGGTCGCCTCTTGAATATCAACAAACTTTGGATTCTTATCGCCAATTAGTCCTACTTTTTTTATGGCTTCATTAATAAATTCTCTGCTATAAACATGATCACCCATAACTACGACGAATTTTCCATTTACAAATTCACTTGCCAAAAGGAGAGAATAGCCGTTTCCCTTCTCAGGGTATTTATTGCAAATAATTTTATAATTAAAATTACATTTTTCTAAAAACCTATCTATCTTATTGAAATGGACGCTCGCGACGATGATGAACTCATCAACGTATGGTTGGAGTAATTTCATTGTTCTTAAGATTATCTCAAGACCCCCCACTTTTAGAAGCGGCTTTGGAATCCCGCCCATTCTTTTTCCCAAGCCTGCTGCTAGTATAACGGCTTTCATCCATTGCTTAGATGGCAACAAGATTTTTAAAAAATTCTAAAGAAAGTGTAATTATGGGAGCAGATGTAGGCAGCATATTTGAAAAAGAGGAGGTCGAGCTCGAATATTTTTCCGGTAAGAAAGTTGCTATTGACGCGTTTAATACACTTTACCAATTTTTATCAACGATCAGACAACCTGATGGTACACCGCTTAAAGATAAAGAAGGTAGAATAACTTCCCACCTTTCGGGCATACTTTACAGAGTTTCAAACATGATGGAAGTCGGTATTAGACCGATTTTTGTTTTCGATGGCGAACCCCCAGAATTTAAAAGAGCGGAGTTAGAAAAAAGAAAGAAAAAGAGATCAGAAGCTGAGGAAAAATGGGTTCAAGCCGTTCAAATAGGAGAGGATTATGCAAAAAAGTATGCTCAAGCTACATCTAAAGTGGATGATTACGTCATAGAGTCGTCGAAGAAATTGCTCGATTTGATGGGTGTTCCATGGGTACAAGCTCCAAGTGAAGGAGAAGCCCAAGCAGCTTTTATGGCAGCTAACGGTGATGTCGATTTTACAGGAAGCCAAGACTACGATTCACTTCTCTTTGGAAGTCCCAAACTTGCCAGAAATCTAGCGATAACTGGAAAAAGAAAGCTCCCCGGTAAAAACGTGTATATTGACGTAAAACCAGAGATTATAAACTTGCATGCTAATCTAAAGAAGCTTGGAATTACCAGAGAACAATTAATCGACATAGCTATACTTGTCGGAACCGACTACAATGAGGGTATTAGGGGCATTGGAGTTACCAAAGCATACAAGTATATCAAGATGTACGGTGACATATTTAAAACACTTAAAATCTTGAAAGTAAACATTGATAACGTCGAAGAAATAAGAAATTTTTTCCTTAACCCTCCAGTGACAAAAAATTACAGTTTAAAATTTGCCGAACCAGATGCAGACGAAGTGATTAGATTCTTATGTGATGAACACGATTTTAGCGAAGAGAGGGTTAGCAAAGCTATCGAGAAGTTAAAAGTTGAGAAGTCGACCCAAGCTACTTTAGAAAGGTGGTTCTAATGCATAAACATGAAAGGAGGATAGATTACAAAGTGGGGATAATTACCGTATCGACCTCTCGATACAAAAGATATGGAAAAGTGAGGGAATTAAAAAATATTTACGAGGATGAATCAGGAGAATTGATTGCCAAAGAATTTAGAGACAAAGTTTCCGCATACATCCTCGTTCCAGACAACATCGAAGACATACGATCAGCAATATTTGAGATTTTTACGAAAGCTGATGTATGCATTATCAATGGTGGTACAGGCGTATCGCCCTTTGATGTAACTATAGAAGCTGTCGAACCATTATTTACGAAAAAACTAGATGGTTTCGGAGAAATTTTCAGAAAATTGAGCTATGAAGAAATTGGAGTTGATGCAATTTTATCTCGAGCTACCGCGGGGATTATATCAAACAAGGTAGTCTTCTGTCTACCTGGGTCAATAAAAGCTGTAAAGTTGGGGTTAAAGTTAATTAAGCCGGTATTAACGCACTTATTAAGCCACGTTAAGGGTCTTTCTTAAAAAATAGTCCTTGTTTTTTCATAAGTCTCCTTGTTCCACAAAACGGACAGTAGAGATTCGGTAAATGCAGCGGGCCGGAGTATCCCGTAGTTCTTTTAATTATAAGGTCGAATTCAGATCCACATCTGGCACAGTATATATTCTCCAAAGTTGGCATGGAAGAAGTCGTAAGGGTGAGTATAAAAATTTAAAACTTTAGTAAATCTATATACTTATAAATTGGCTATTAATTATGGAGATCAAATTCAAAATATGGCTCGAAAAGGACGGTGCACACGTTATAGGAAAAGGAGGCGCTGTAATCCTGAGAAAGATACAGGAGGAGGGCTCAATTTCGGCAGCTAGCAGAGAACTAAATATGTCATACAAGTACGTCTGGGACTACTTGAAAAAAATGGAAAAGGCAGTTGGAAAAGTTGTTAAAAGTAAAAAAGGAGGAAAATCTGGTGGATCATCGATCTTAACGAAGAAGGGAAAGGAAATTCTACAAACGTACGAATTCTATGAGAAGCTTATTAGCTCTATAATCTCAAAAAATTTTGTCAGGGGCATAGTAGAGGGAAACGTCGTCAAGTTAAAAGGGGAGTTCGAGGATGGATCTAAGGTAATCGTTATGGAGGATTGTTAAAATCTTACCGAAGACTTTGCCAAACAACTTAGGATTCTTTGCAATTTTGGCCAAAAACTGGATTCCAACCTCGAAGTTGAAAAGAGTCGATGGGTAATCCATTCTAACTCTTCCAAAATTGAAATCATTTAACAATTTAATGATCTCATTAAATTCATCGTCGGTTAACCTAGAATACATTTCTCTAATCATCAGCCCAATCTTGTACTCCCGAAAAAGCTCCAACCTGTATGCTTTTTCATATCTTCTAAAGTTTGGAAAATTTTCCTTAAGTTTTTTAGCAGCTAATGCGAGATAGTACAAACCACCACCTGTATGGGGCTTTACCATTCCCGCAGAATCACCCACTAGAGCTACCCGATCCTTTGAAAATGGAACTAAGCGGTCTGGAATGCCTCCCACTACAAGTTCAAGTATTCCAGATTTTACTCTATTGGATACGCTGGGGTGAGACTCAATTAGTTTCTTTAGAAAGGTAACTGGACTGTTCCTCGCTATAACCCCTATTTTTGCGGTATCCCCAATTGGGATACTATACGCAAAAAGGATGTCAGAATAATGCTTACCAAAGTATATCTCAACAAACTTCTCATCCAGCATATCAAATCTAGTTTCAATTTGGAGGGCAGGGAAAAGTCCTGGCCTCATAAAACCGAAACTTCGAGCTACAGCTGAATTTGCTCCATCTGCACCAATTAAATATTCATAACTCACTTCATTCCCCCTTATTATTGCTTTACTGCCCTCAAACTTAACCATAGATTTCAAGAGTATTTTTGCATTCTCTGATGCCTTTGCAAGTAGTTCCTGATCTAGCATTTTTCTCTCAATTACGTATGCCTTTCCTCTAGCCTCAATGAAGTTGCCATCTGGAGAGAATATGAACGCGCCACTAACTTTATTTTCAACCAATTTTTTTACCTTTATTTTTAATTTTTTATATAAATTTAAGCAATCATCACTTATTAAACCCGCACATTGAGTTGGAAAACCGGATATGGGATGCTCTTCAGCTATGAGAATCTCATGTTCATCCCCCAAAACAATGCCCGTGACAGACCCTGCTGGTCCACCTCCAACAATCAAGACTTCCGAACGCATATAAATTGCTGGGTGAGAAATTTTATAATTTTTATAAGATACTCTTCTTATGGAAGTTACCTATGCAAACTTATGTCCCGTTTGCGGAGGAGACTTAAATTCAGATGAAATCCTATCATCAACCTGCAAAATAAGAAATAAACCCTTATGCTCATTCGAAGAAGATTATTACCTCGAAAAATTTATTTCTCTGTACCGATGTTGTATAGGAGAGCCAAGAGCCATCCAAAAAATGTGGGCAAGACGGATTTTGCGAGGAGAAAGTTTCGCCGCTACAGCGCCAACGGGGATTGGAAAAACTTCATTTGGGATTTTAATGGGAATCTTCCAAGCCCTAAACGGGAAGAGATCCTATCTAATATTTCCAACAACTCTTCTGGTCCTCCAATGTATGGAGAGTATTAAAAATTGTGCACGTAAAGCAAGAATTGAGATAAAAGTAAATGAACCTGGAAAGTTATCAGTTGGATACTATCATGGAAAACTAAAAAAAGAGAGTAAAGATGCTTTTTTCAGGAATTTGAAAGATTTCAACATCCTCGTTACAACAACACAATTTCTTTCGAAGCATTTCGATGAAATAAGGGATGAGAGATTTGATTTTATTTTTGTTGACGATGTTGATTCTATCTTAAAAGCTTCCCGCAACGTCGAGAGAATTCTCCAACTCTTGGGATTCCATAAAGATGAAGAATGGAAAAAAGCAAAGAACGGCGTTCTAATGGTCTCAACTGCTACTGCAAAAGTGGGAAGAAAAACTAGACTGTTTCGAACCTTACTGAACTTCGATGTTGGATCCGCAATTTATACAATTAGAAATATCGAGGACTTTGCAGTTAATAGAGAGGACATTGAGTTAATTTACGATATCCTCAGTAGAATGGGCAAAGGAGGTATAATTTACGCAAGAAATACAAGCGAGGCCAGAAAAATCTTTGAAGAATTAAGGGATAAATACAGAGTAGGCCTGGTAGTTGCTGGAAAAGATAGAGATTTCGATCTGTTCGCTAAAGGTGAACTAGACTTCCTTCTGGGAACGGCTTACTATTATGGTTCACTAATCAGAGGTCTAGACTTGCCTGAAAGAATCCGATATACCGTTTTTATTGGATGTCCCACATTTAGAATTAGAATTGATGACATCGAAAACGCTCCAACTGGAATTCTTAGGTCAATGGCCCTTGTCTTCAAGGATGAACCGGAAATTAGCAAACTTCTACCTTACCTAAAAAATTTGGAGAGGAAAACCAAATTACAAATTGAATTAAGGAATTTACTGAAAAAACTTCTTAAAGAGAGGAAAGTAGAAGTTAGAGACGTTCTGATAAGAAAAGGCGAAATAATCTTTCCAGATGTAAGAACTTATATTCAGGGTTCTGGGAGAACTTCAAGGCTCTTTGCCAGCGGGATAACGAAGGGCGCAAGTTTCCTATTGGAAAGCGATCGCGACATCTTAAATTCATTCATTGAGAGGGCGAAGTACTACGATATCGATTTTAAGGATTTAAAACAGGCTGATTTTGAAAAATTGACTAAAGAACTGGATGTTACAAGAGAGAGATTTAAAATGAAACATAGATATGAACCAATCAGACCCGCATTGTTTGTGGTTGAAAGCCCGACCAAAGCCAAGCAAATTTCTAAATTTTTTGGTAAGCCTTCTATAAAATCATTAAATGGCCTAATTGTCTATGAGATACCAACTGAAGAATACATTCTACTAATTACAGCAAGTGTTGGTCATATCACAGATCTAATAACCGACAGGGG
>CAZPML010000029.1:0-15194 GCA_964587675.1 uncultured archaeon | reverse complement strand
TTTAGACTTGGTAAAGGAACTCCTTGCAAACCTCATGACGTTCAATGTTGTTAAAGCTTCAATTATTGCGGAGCAAATTGAACCGATCTTCTATGTACATTTCTTTTTGGCATCATTCCTTCTAGCATACTTCCCATTCAGCAAGCTTATGCATGCTGGTGGAATATTCTTTTCGCCAACTAGGAATATGCCCAACAACAATAGAGCAGAAATCCACATAAACCCGTGGAATCCTCCGTACAAGGGTATTACATGGGAGGAGTACTATCAAATGTATAAGGATCAGCTGGATGAGATAGCTGAGCAAGGTTATAAGGTTAAACCTGAACTGTGAGGTGGTGGGATGGTTGAACCGATGGAAGAAGTTAAAATTGAACAGAGGTTCCCGAGCTGGAGGCAGATGTTGAAGCCTATTACTGAAAAGGACTTCAAACCAGGGTACTACCACTATTCGGCAAGGGTCAAAGATATGGAGGATTTGGATCTTCCATTTGCAAGAGAGTGGAATCCTCTCGATAAAGACTGGAAATTACCTCCTAACTGGAAGGAAATCTTCCTAAATAAAATGAAGGAGTATTTGGAAAAGTATAGAACATTTAAGCTATTCATGGATATTTGCGTCCGCTGCGGGGCATGTGCAGATAAATGTCACTATTATTTGGGTACTGGTGATCCAAAAAATATGCCCGTGGCAAGGGCAGAGCTGATAAGATCTATTTATAGAAGATACTTTACCCCAGCAGGCAAATTGTTTGGTGAATGGGCAGGAGCGAGAGATCTTACTGAAGATGTGATAAAGGAGCTATACTACTACGCCTATCAGTGCTCACTTTGTAGGAGGTGTAGTGTTTTCTGCCCATATGGAATTGACACTGCAGAGGTAACATGGATAATCAGGAGTTTGCTCGCGGAAATCGGAATCGTTCACAGATTCAGTCTAATCTCAATTGCATCATCGGCTAGAACCGGAAATCACCTTGGTCTTCTTCCCGGTGGAGTAGCTGGGGCCTTGCAGAGCGCTGCTGAAGACGTGGCAGAGGTGACGGGAATCGAAATAGAAGTGCCCGTTAACAAGAAGGGAGCAGAAATCTTGTTTGTTGCACCTTCTGGTGATTACTTTGCAACCCCTCACTGGTTTGTAACCATGGGGTACCTCATGCTCTTTCACGAAATCGGTTTGGACTATACTTGGTCCACCTACGCTAGTGAAGGTGGCAATTTTGGTACATTCATAAGCTATGAACTCGCTCAAAAACTGAACGCTAAGATATACCAGGAAGCGGAGAGGTTGGGTGTAAAGTGGATACTGGGTGGCGAATGCGGTCATATGTGGCGCGACAAACATCAGTTCATGGCAACCATGAACAAACCACCAAAGAACCTTGAGGATCCAATAAACCCGATAACCGGGACTTACTTCGAGAATGCAGCAGAAACGAAGATGGTTCACATCGCTGAATTTGTAGCCGATCTTATAGCCCACAACAAATTAAAATTAGATCCGAGCAGAAATGATCACTGGAAAGTCACATTTCACGATTCATGCAATCCATCAAGGGCAATGGGCCTTCTAGAGGAGCCTAGATACGTAATAAAGAAAGTATGTAACTATTTCTACGAAATGCCTGAGCATACTATCAGGGAGAAGACCTATTGCTGTGGGAGCGGGGCAGGAAACCTCGCCGATGAGGTGATGGATCTAAGGATGAGGGGTGGTATGCCGAGAGCTATGGCGATAAAGTACGTTCACGAAAGATATGGAGTTAATTTCCTCTGTACAATATGTGCAATTGATAAGGCAGCATTTCCACCTTTGCTGGAGTACTGGAAATTACCCGTCGAAGTTGGAGGGATGATGGAGCTTGTGGGTAACGCACTGATAATGAAGGGAGAGAAGGAAAGGACCACAGACTTGCGAGGCAATCCACTTCCAGGGAGAGGTGAGGAGTAGTGTATCAGAAGAAATATGTGGCCATATTGATCTTGGCCTTTCTCATAGCCGCTTTCGCACCCTACTGGTACAACTCAACGGCTGGAAAACTTGGCCATATGCCCGAAGTCGAAAAGCCAGAAGGCCAATGCGTCGAGGACGCAAAATGGATGGCAGCGAATCACATGCTGCTGTTGCAGCAATGGAGAACAGAGGCTATAAGACATGGGTCCGAGGGTGGTAGAATATACCACAGTTTCACGACTGGCAAAGATTACTATGCATCCATCAATACATGCTGGGAGTGTCACAAGAATAAGGAGGAATTCTGTGATAAGTGCCATGACTACATTGGTATTAAACCAGAATGCTGGGATTGTCATTATACGCCCAGTACGGAAATTCCAAAATACTCTGGAATAGAAGAATTAAAGACCAAGTATTCCTAACTCCTTTTCTTTTTCTTCCCATAGAGTTCGTCCCTTCTCGCCTCAAGCAAATCCTCTTCCATTCCAATAAACCTTGCAGCTGACGTAACCTCTACTCCAACCTCTTCTCCCCTCTTAAAAACCTCATTCATCTTCTCTTGCCATCTTAAATCCCTTGTTAAATGATGGTCAAGAACGAGTGTTTTTAGATCGGTATTTTCGATCAATCTTATTAAGTTTCTAATACTTTGTTTTAAGGATTTTTGGGAGAACCTGTATCCAAGCATGTACGTCATGGGGCCATCGATGAATACAAGTTTGGCATTTTTCTCGATCATAAATTCCAACTGGTGCTTGTGAACGGGACCTTCAACATCCGATGAAAATAGAAAGGAATCCTTACCGTCATCTATGAATACTTCCACGACGTAACCAAGCCTATCATTAGCACCATGAAATACGGGATTTGAGAGCTCGATATACAAGTTCTCAACCTCGTACTTCTTTCCATCACAAAAATCAACATCAACATCGACCCTTTGAAGTTCATCCAAGAAGTAAGATGCTCTATTCATTTGGCTCCTGTTAATTTTCTCTTTTGGGTGCTTGAGTAACAATTTTTTGCCCTCGAAAATTTCTACTTCATTCGGATTGTGGTGGTCGTAATGGTAGTGGGTAATTATAACCAACTGGCTGTTTTTAACTCTCTCCTTTATCTCAGCCCACTTTTCGTTCATTCTCTGTAACTCAACCTCATGTGGTGGGAGACCATACCTCGATGGAGCTAGACTAACGCTGGGGTCAATGGTTATTGACACATCTTTGCTAGCTACAAAAGTTGCCATACTTCGTACGCCCATGGAATCGTATGCTATCGGAATTACTTTCATGATAAAAACTTTGAGAAAAAGAATAAAAAGTTAATCTAGAATCAAGTTCGTGTTAAGGGCAGATTTACACGTCCATTCGACATTCAGCGATGGAAGAGATAGCGTGATGAGATTGCTAAAAGCGGCGATAAAGCGTAATTTGAACGTTTTGTCTATTACTGATCACGACACCATTCAAGGTTCTATGGAAGCAATTGAAATTGTTAATTCTGAACACATGCCAATCAAAGTAATTCCAGGTTCCGAAATTTCAACCCAGAGTGGGCATGTTCTAGCTTATGGAATATACAAGGATATTGACCCGCAAATGAGCATTGTTCAAACCTGTGAGTTGGTTAGATCTCAGGGCGGTTTATGTTTCCTTGCCCATCCATTTGATATACTCAGACATGGAACAGTTAGAATAAGCTCTTTTAAAGTTGTTGACGGGGTTGAGGTATATAATTCCAAAAATCCTTTCAATTTTCTAGCTAAAAAGTTTGCGGAGAGATATGGAAGGCCCGGTATTGCCGGTTCAGATGCTCACACCGCTAAATATGTTGGAGCTGCCGTAACTTTTTTGAGAAATGAGAGTTTGGATTCTCTGCTTAACGCTAGTTACACGGGAAAAATGATTTTGTTTAGTAGATTAACTTCTCTGCTATCTCGATTAAATCGACGACTTTGATTTTGTCACCCAATTTTTTTGCGGACTTCGAAAGGTGGTACTCGCAAAAGGGGCAACAAGTTATTAAATAATCAGCTCCAGTTGCTAAAGCCTCCTCTATCCTTTGCCTACCGATCTCAAATGAAATCTCCCTGAATTGACTCCTAAGTCCGCCCCCTGCACCACAGCATAGTGAAAGTTCTCTATTTCTATCCATTTCAATTAGTCTTATTCCCAATTTTCTCATTACTCTCCTAGGTTCGTCGTAGTGTCCCATGTGTCTGCCCAAGTGGCAGGGATCATGATATGTGGCCTTCATATCTGTTTTCTTGAAATTGATACTGTCTATGAGTTCGTCGAGAATTGTAACGGTGTGGATGACTCGCATATTAAATTCCATACCCTTCTTCTCTGCAATCTTTGGATAATCCCTCGCAATAGTTCGGTAACACCCTGGGCACGATGTAATTATCGTGTCAATCTGCATTTTTTTCCATGTTTTCATATTTTTTTCGAATAACTTATCAACTATGTCCATTTGGCCAGTTCTAATAAATGGAGATCCACAGCAGTATTCATTTGGGCCAGCAATTGTAAATTCTATTCCCAATTTTTTAAGGAGCTTTGCAGTACTTTTTGCTAAATTTTGTAGCTTAAAACTGGCTGTACAACCGGCAAAATAAAGAACATTCGATTCTTGAACATCGAAATCCAACCAATCTCCTCGTTTTTCAGGAAGCCCACTGTATGGGTTGTAATACATGTAGGTTATATTCTTGAGCTTCTTGTGAACGGAGAGTGGTGCCAATCCCTTGTTAGTGAATTCTCTCCTGATGGATTCCCAGAGGTCAATAAGTTTCAGATCTGCTTGGCAAACCACTTCACATAATCCACAAACTGAACATTTGAAAAAATCTTTCACCACTTTTGGATCTAAATTCACTTCTCCATTCAGAATTTGTTCAATAATCTGGATTTTGCCCCTAGGCGAAACGGATTCCCAACCCTCGATTTTATAGGTTGGACAAACGTTACAATAACCGCATTTAATACATTTTTCAACGATCTCGCGAAATTGAGAATTCATACGACCAGCTCCGAAATTCTAACGATATTTGAAATGATATTTCCACCTAGGGCTTTTCCAGGGTTTAAGAGGTTTTTTGGGTCGTTTTTAGATTTGTATTCGTAAATATTTTCGTTAAATATTTTTTTGTGGGGGAATAGTAACCCAGTTGAGTAAACTCTCCCATCAAATTTTTCGGCCATCTTGATAAATTTCAGTGCTTTGGCAATAGATGAGTAGTACTGGTTCAGCCAAAACATTCCAAAAAAAACTGTACAATCGTCGCAAAATATTACTTCAACACCAGCTTTAAGTTCTCTGCATTTACTCAGGAATTCGGGTGCACTATCGTATGGGATTACAGCTTCTGAGAATATCAATTTACCAAATTTCGATGCGCGAAGTTGTAAATATCTGTTCTCCCATAGAAAACTACCAAATTCTCTATCCCCATCTAACATTGGATCTCCCTCAAAACTAAGTAAAAGCGTATCTTGTTCCCCCCATCCTGAATATTTAAGAAATTCTTTTGATAAAAACACGGCATGGTAGGCATCGTTCAATAATTCTGTCGATCTCTCAAAATTCGTGTTTATTGTGACACTTTCAATAGCTTTTCTCTCTCTCGTCTTTATGCATGCCCTCAAAATAAATCCCGTTGTTCCATGTAGCCCTATGTAGTATTTTAAGGAATCTCCACTTACTTTTTTAATCCCACCGAAATCAGCCACCTCTAACCATTCAACGTTTTTGTGGATACCCCCATACTTGTAACTTCCAACTCCGTAACCTCCCTGACCTAACCAACCACCCACTGTAGATATTGGAGCGCTAGTGGGATAAACTCGTAGGGAGAGATTGTGTCTGTTCAACTCCTTCTCAACATTCAGCCATATTGCACCGCTCTCTGCTATCAATCTCTTATCTTCGACTCTAATCCTATTCATTCTTGTGAAATCTAAGACAACTGATTTTTTGATCGGGATAACACCACCATAGGCAGATGTAGCAGAACCTCTGGGGATGACTGGAACATTAAATTTTTCTGAGATTTTCAAGACTTTTACGACTTCATCATCCGTTTCCGGTTGTACAACGGCTATCGGATCTTTAACAAATTTTTTAAGGAAAGATGGTAAATTTAGAAGATCGTAAGTATAGAGGCGAAGCTGTAGGGGGTGAAATTCACATCTTTTAATTGATCTTGAAAGTTGAAGGCGAAATGGATCCATAGATGGATTACTACTACATGCTAAAAATTTTTTGAGAAAATGATTTATTATTTATAATTTAAAATTGAAGAAATTTTATCGGTTATTTGCTCAAAACTTTTCTTAAGAGAAATGCTTGAAAATTTACTTTTTATTAATAAATATTTAATTTAATGTTGTCGTTGCTAAGTTCTCTTGCGAGAGCAGAGGAGTTATAGCAGGGGAGGAATAGAGGTAAGTTATACATAGTTTCATTCGGTCTACTTCCTTCACCATCACGTCATCTTGTTGTAAAGTATCGAAGAAAAGTGCTCACAAGCAAAATCATGATTTCCTAAAGCAGAAAATTCACGAAATTTCAGAAAGGTTTGAGGTTGAAGTTTCTTGCAATAGAGTGCGATGTAGATCGTTTACATTTTGTTCAAAGCGAAGCAAACGCTGAACATCCCAAAAACTCAACGCTTGAAAACGATCTTGGATGTGGAGCTGGGACAGCCCCGAACGTTGGAGAAAACCTCTACCCTTTACCCCTAGTGATTCCTCATCGAAAGTTATAGGAGCGAGTTCTCTCGGTGAAGCGGGAAGTCTCGTCCGTATAAGGGTAATTTACCCAGTCTCTTCAAGTATTTTCACTCTTCCCGAATTCATAAGAAGATGGAAAAAGTATGTATATGCTTTGTTATGTAGCTACATCAAGATTTATTAACAGTTCAATATGCATGAGTAGCGATGAACTTGGACTTAGAAAACCTCAGATTTGGTACTGAATTGATAAAAAGAGGCTTCGCAAAGATGCAGAAAGGAGGAGTGATCATGGATGTAACAAATGCAGAGCAAGCCATCGTTGCAGAGGAAGCTGGAGCTGTAGCAGTAATGGCGCTTCACAAAGTTCCTGCGGATATTCGATCCAGTGGCGGAGTGGCAAGGATGGCAGATCCAAAGAAAATTCAAGAAATAATGGATGCCGTCACCATACCGGTTATGGCAAAGTGTAGAATTGGGCATATTGCGGAAGCTAGGGCACTAGAAGCAATCGGAGTTGATATGATAGATGAGAGTGAGGTTTTGACCCCCGCTGATCCATTCTTCCATATTTACAAGAAGAAATTTACTATACCATTTGTATGTGGTGCCAGAAGTCTTGGAGAAGCAGTTCGTAGAATCTGGGAAGGTGCAGCAATGATTAGGACGAAAGGCGAAGCAGGAACTGGAAACGTCATAGAGGCTGTAAAACATATGAGATTGATAAACAAAGCAATTGACGAACTTAGGAGGATGAATGAGGAAAGAATTTACGAAGTTGCCAAGGTGTATTCAAATCGTTATTGTGAATTATTTAGACTCGTTAAATCAGAGATGGGACTAAATGAAGAAATAGCTGTAAAGGAAATGATATTTGAAGACTTCACTTTCGGTGAAATTGTTGAAGGAATATTTGAGGTCCTATTGGAAGTAAGAGAATTGGGAAGACTTCCAGTGGTAAATTTCGCTGCAGGAGGTGTAGCCACACCGGCCGATGCAGCTCTCATGATGCAACTGGGAGCAGATGGGGTCTTCGTTGGTTCTGGTATCTTCAAGTCATCAAACCCACCAGAATATGCCAAAGCCATTGTTGAAGCTGTTCAGCATTATGAAGATCCAGAGATTGTTGCGGAAGTTTCAAAGGGTTTGGGCGAACCTATGAGGGGTATCGACGTCTTCAAACTAAGTGAGGAGGAAAAACTTCAAACAAGGGGGATATGAGAATAGCAGTTGTTGGAGTTCAGGGAGATGTTGAGGAACACGTTATTGCAACCAAAAGAGCAATGAAAAAACTGAACATTGAAGGAGAGGTGATTCCAACTAGAAAGCATGGAGTTGTATCTAAATCTGATGCCGTAATAATACCTGGAGGGGAAAGTACAACAATAAGCAAACTTATTTTTTCGGATTCAATAGCTTCAGAAATACTAGAACTGGTGAACTCTGGAAATCCCGTCTTAGGTACATGCGCAGGCATGGTTCTACTATCTAAGCACGGTGACAAGCAAGTTGAAAGAACAAAAACGAAATTACTCGGTGTAATGGACACTTAGGTTAAGAGAAATGCATTTGGTAGGCAAAGACAGAGTTTTCAAGTTAAACTTAATGTGAAACCAATTGGGGATGTGGAGGCTGTTTTTATTAGGGCCCCTGTTGTAACTAAAATTGGAGAAAAAGTGCAGATAATGGCAACTCTCGGAGATTACATTGTTGCAGTGAAGCAGGACAATGTCCTAGCTTTATCTTTCCACCCTGAGCTTACCGACGATACGAGAATTCATGAGTATTTCCTTTCGTTAGTGTAGAAAGTTTAGACATCTCTTGAATGCAATAGGTAATTTTGATATTAGCTGGATGGCCGTAAAGTTGTATCCGTAATCTTCATAACAAATCTCTCCCGCTATCCCGTTAACGAAGGCTGAGGCACATGCGGAATAAAAGTCGCTGTCATTACAGAACAAGGCAGCGGTAACACCAGATAGAACATCGCCCGTCCCACCGACCGTCATTCCAGGATTACCGGTTTTATTAACTTTCCATTTAGTCCCATTGGTGATGAAGTCTTCTGGTCCCTTGAGTAATATGGTACATCCAAGTCTTTTTGCCACTTTTTTTACGTATTCCCTATCAGGGTCTCCAAACACTCTTTTAAATTCCCCGACGTGGGGAGTAATTATACATTCGACGTCTTCCGGTATATCGTCGATAATCCCCTCTGCATCTAGTACTGCCTTGCTGCAGCACTTCAGAATTTCCGATACAAATTCGGCAAATTCTTCGTTTTCCCCAACTCCTATTCCAATTAGAACAACGTTATGCTTTTTAATTAACTTTGAGATCTCGTTAATATTACGCAGACTAAACCGCTTACCCTCAACACTTCTTACAATTAGATTTGGACTAAATGATGCTACGATGTTCCTTATATTTTTAGGGACTACGGTGGTAACGATATCAGCCCCAGCAGCATAAGCAGCCAAGCTAGAAATGGCCGGAGCACCGGTGTAATCGCCTCCTCCAATTACGAGAACTCTTCCGTGAGAACCTTTGTGACCCAATTTTTCACGCTTGTAACATAAGAGAAGATCTCCAACGCCACATCTATTTTCAAATGAATTTGGAATTCCAATATCTTTAACAATTATCTCACCGCACAACTCTTTCGCTTTTAGCATTCCCTGTTTGAGTTTATGGAAAGTTATAGTTAGATCAGCTTTAACAGCTTCATCAAAATCTCCTGTGTCTGCATCTAGTCCGCTGGGCAAGTCTATGGCTATTACATATGAATCCGAATTGTTGATGAGTTTAATTGCACTTAGGTATGGTTCTCTAGGTTTTCCCTTAATTCCAGTACCCAACATTCCGTCTATGATGATATCTGCGTCAATTCTATCGGGAAACCCTTCTTTAATTTTGTATCCCGAACTGGACAATATTTCTAAATTTTTTCTCGATAAATCTGATTTTATGTTCTTAACTCCGGTAACAACGTATATTTCGACGTTAAAATTTTTCAAGTGTCTTGCTGCAACAAAACTATCACCGCCGTTATTTCCGCTTCCTGCAAAAATTGCTATATTCTTCTCGGTAAATCTCTTTTTGATCTCATCTGCAACGGACTTTCCAGCACTCTCCATGAGCTGGATCCTGCTCAGTCCAAAATACTCACAATTAATGTCTAAAATTTGCATATCTCTAACCGAAATTGTCTCCATGAAATCGATTTCACAGAAAACTTAAATATTTTTGACGGTAGCAGAGGACATGGATCGTTCTGAAATTTTTAGGATAATTGGAGATCACAATAGAATGATGGAAGAATCCATTCCTCTAATAGCTAGTGAAAATGTTACCTCGTTGAGTGTAAGGAGGTGTTACGTTTCCGATTTTGGACACCGTTATGCTGAGGGTGAAGTTGGAAAAAGATTCTATGAGGGTTGTAGATACATCGATGAAGTCGAAAGGATAGCTGTAGATCTGACAAAGAAGTTGTTTGATGTAGATTATGCAAACGTTCAGCCAATATCTGGAGTAGTAGCAAACATGGCGGCCTTTTTTGCCTTCACAAGCGTTAATGACACGATCGTTAGTATATCCATAACTTGTGGCGGCCATGTCAGCCATGATAAGTATTCAGCTGCGGGTCTTAGAGGTTTGAACGTGACCTACTATCCATATGATTACGAAAACTTAGAAATAGATTTAGATGCCACCCTTAAATTGGCGAGGAAGATAAATCCCAAGTTATTTGTTTTAGGTTCCAGTCTAATACTTTTTAGGCAGCCGGTGAAGGAACTAAGAGAGATAGCTGATGAAGTTGGTGCTAAAATAATGTACGATGCCAGCCATGTTCTTGGATTAATAGCCGGAAAAAAGTTTCAGCATCCGATTAAAGAGGGGGCAGATGTGATGACGGCTTCAACGCATAAAACGTTTTTTGGCCCCCAGAGAGCTGTGATCTTATCAAAAGGCAAATATGCCAGATCTTTGGATAAAGCCGTATTCCCTGGGGTTGTTAGTAATCATCACCTAAATACGTTGGCGGGATATGTGGTATCTTTAATGGAGATGCTCGAATTTGGTGAGGCGTACGCGAGTCAAGTTATAAAAAACGCTAAAACATTAGCAGAAGAACTCTATTCACTTGGATACAGGGTTTTAGGTGAGAATAGAGGATTTACAGAGACCCATCAGGTTGCAGTTGATGTGAGAGAATTTGGTGGTGGCGATCCAGTAGCAAAGAAATTGGAGGAAGTCGGTATAATTCTAAATAAAAATCTTTTACCATGGGATGACTTAAGGAAAGTTGATAATCCATCAGGCATCAGAATTGGTGTTCAGGAAATTACTAGACTTGGAATGAAAGAGGGAGAGATGAGGCAAATTGCGCACTTGATTGATAGCGCGATAAGGGAAAAGAAAGACCTGTCCAAAGTGAGGGAGGATGTAGTAGACCTAAAGAGAAACTTCAATACGATAAAGTATTCATTTGACGAATCTCCGGCTTACAGTCTTCCAAAACTTGAATGAATGGGGGGAAGGGAAATAATCAAAAATATAAATCGGAAGCTCTACGCAAATCTAACTAAAATTGACGATTCGGATGAATTCTTCGAATTTTTGACAAAACCGCTTAGAATAAGCGTAAGGGTCAACACTCTCAAATCAGATGTGGACTATGTCGTATCAAGATTGGGAGACCTAATATGTGGGAGCGTACCGTGGTGTGAAGAGGGCTTATTCATTAACACTGACGAATTTTCTAGGATCCCAGAACATCAGTTGGGAATCATATTTTCACAAGAAGCGGCGTCAATGATCCCAGTTACATTAATGGAGTTGTTCCCAGGTCAGATTGTTCTTGATATAGCCGCAGCTCCTGGAGCAAAAACGACCCAAATAGCTCAGTATTTGGAGAATGAGGGATGCATAGTTGCTAACGATGTGAAAAGATATAGACTTAACATACTTATTTCAAATATTCAAAGGTGCGGCGTTCTAATAGCTAAAGTGACCGAGAAGGACGGGAGATTCTTTGGCAGATTTGAAAACAAGTTCGATTCTGTACTTGTTGACGTACCATGTAGCAACGTTGGCATGATAAGAAGGAACTACAAATATGCTAAGTTTTGGAATCCAAAAATGGTATATTCTCTATCAAATTTGCAGAAATCTCTACTTATGGCAGCATACAAAGCTGTAAAGCCTGGAGGTGTGATCGTTTATTCTACCTGTACTTTGGATCCCAGAGAAAACGAAGGAGTTGTGGATTACTTAATCAGAAACACCGATGTGGAGATTGAAAGGATAAAGCTACCAATTAAAAGAAGAAAATCCATCCTTAAGTTTGATGATTGGGAATATAGCGAGGAGGTGAGAGGTTGCCTAAGAATTCATCCTCAGGACAACGACACAGAAGCCTTCTTCGTAGCGAAATTGAGGAAGAAATAAGAAAACATCTCTCTAGGCAATTCGGTGTTGGAGACATTGGGCTGAGATTCTACCTCGGTGGAAAAAATAGGGTCTACGCGTACAAAGAATGTGATGTAGAAATTGAAGCTGCTAGGGAGGGCATATACTTTGGAACGATTGAAGAAGATGGAATTAGATTGTCAATTGAAGGTTCCTTCATAATTGGAAAGCATGCAAAGAAGAACGTAATTGAAGTAGATGAAGAACAAGCAAAAAGATGGCTAAAGGGTGAGGATTTGGAGCTTCCATTGTCCGGTTACTGGATCGTTAGGTGGGGTAAGTATTACTTGGGATGCGGAAAGGGGAATGGCAAAATATTGAAAAATTTTGTACCGAAGAATAGGAGGATAACAAATCATTTTTAATCTCTAAATAGATTTATTTTAATGGTAACCGGCATTGTATTCCATGAAGAGTTTTTGAAACATGAGCAAACTCCAACGCATCCTGAGAGAAGAGAAAGGCTGGCTTATACAATGGATCAATTGAGGGAAGAGGGAATTTTCGATTGTGAAAATATTGTGATCCTTGAACCGTTTAAAGCATCATTGGAAGATGTCCTTGAGGTTCATACGAAAGAGTATGTTGACTTTTTAATGGTTGAAAGCCAGAAAGGGGGAATCATAGATTGGGATACAAATATACCGATAGGCCTATTTGATAGGGCTTTACTTGCAGCGGGAGGAGTTATAAGGGCCGCAAAAGCTGTAGTCGAAGGTGAAGTTGATAATGCATTTGCAATGGTTAGACCTCCAGGACATCATGCAAAGTCGTACATAGGTGCGGGATTTTGCTACCTTAACAACATGGCAATTATGGTGAAATGGTTATTAAAAAGGGGATTTAATAGAATTTTAATATTGGATTGGGATGCTCATCACGGCGATGGAACTCAGGAGATATTTTATTCCGAAGATCGCGTCTTGTTCATTTCTACACATCAGATGCCTCTGTATCCGGGAACTGGTTACCCAACCGAATGTGGGTCAGGTAAAGGTGAAGGATACACCATCAATATTCCCTTACCTCCTGGAACAAGCGATGAAGGTTACATGTTGGTCATCAGAGAAATAATAGAGCCAGTTGTTGAGGAGTTCCATCCCGATTTTATCGCCATCTCGGCAGGTCAAGATAATCATTTTACCGATCCAATTACAAGTTTGGCTTTAACGGCAAGAGGATATTCTGAAATGATGAAAAAAGCCGTGGAAATGTCAAAAAGATTCTGTGGTGGTAGACTCGTGGCAGTGTTGGAAGGAGGATATAGCGTTGAGGCGGCATTACCTTACACAAACCTTGGTATAATAGCTGCAATGGCTAATATGGACACTTCAAAGATTAGAGAACCAGAAAACTACCTAGCGGAGTTAACTTGGAGAAAGAGAGAATCCGCTCTAATTAAACTTGAGAGCAATATTCAAGATGTTAAGAAAATTCATTCGAGATATTGGAAGTGCTTTAAATGAACATTGAAAGATTAAAGAAAATACAATTCGAGCTAGCTAAAAAGGTTAAACTCGAAGATAAATATAGGATAGGAGACATTGAGTATGTAGTGGGGGTTGATCAGGCTTTTATTGGAGACTTCATAATCTCGGCAGCAGTTCTTTTAACCTTTCCCGACCTAAATGAGGTCAGAAAAGAATACAGAGTTGAAGAAACGAGTTTCCCATATATTCCATCTTTTCTCATGTTTAGAGAGGGTGATCCGGCAGTTAGAGTTGTTAAAAGGATTCTGGAGCCACGCTCTTTAATACTTGTGGATGGAAGTGGAATAGCCCATCCAAGGAGGTGTGGACTGGCAACCTACATAGCAATTAAAACTGGTGAGCCAAGTGTTGGAGTCACAAAGAAGAAACTCTATGGATCAGTTGACCATGAGGGCGGATTGACAGTTCTTAAGGACAATTCGGAAATTATAGGTTATGTGCTAAAGAGTTGTAAGAGATGCAAACCAATTTACATTTCGCCTGGAAATTATATCTCTCCAAAATCTGCTTTAGTAGCTGTTAAAATGTGTTTGAGAGGCCATAAATTACCTGAACCAATTAGGCTTGCTCATGTTTATGCTAATTACGTGAAAAGGGAACTAATCTAAAAACAGGGATTTAAAAGCAAATGAATGATATACAAGTCCTGTCGAAGCCAGAATCAAAGTTGTTATGCTATTTCGTACTCCTCCATTAGATCGTTGTGAGGTAGGTAAAGCTCAATTTCATACTTTTGGAATAGCCTGAAAGTTCTAACAATCTCCCTTTAACTTCTCCTTTTGCGATGGGATAGGTTCTTGTGTAAATCCCCTATCAAGTGAGGTACCAGCAATTTTATGAAGTTAGCACGTCGCAGATCTAGCCTGCTAGAACTAACGATTATCTATACTGCTCATACAGATGTTATTCTGAGTTAAGCTAGGAGTTACCGTAATGTACGGGCGTGAAATTTGATTTATTAAACAGTACTCCCTATTTTCAACTCAATTTTCGTGTTGTCTCCAATTACCACAAATCCGTCTGGAATTGTTTTGGTGATCTTGAATACAACTACATGATTGCTCGATGGCCCCCTAAATGCTAGTAGGTCTCCCGCAACAACGGCTCTACCCCTTGCAATGAGCTTAATTAGTTCCTCCTCCGATTTTGCCACTAGATTTGGTAGCCAGGTATGAGTTGATAACTGATCTTTGCAACCAATCTCCAAAAATTCGGCAATCCTAGGCTTAGTTGGGGCGATCGTAACACTCTCCCCAAAGTTCACACCGGCATTTTTTGCGGTTATCTCATCCATCCATATTTTGGACCTCGCAGACGTTGCCCAGACTTTTGCGCACGTTCCTCTTTTTCCTGCAATTATTATGTAATCTCCAGGCGAAATTCCAATTTTATTAAGTACATCCCTGCCAACTCTAACGATCCCCCTGTACGAATCCGACTCCGAAAGTCTCTCCACATGCAACTCCATGATGATTTTTATTTTGGAATTACATTACGCTTTCGTCTCTAGCTGCATACAATCGGAGTGCAATGGAGATT
>CAZPML010000028.1:0-15300 GCA_964587675.1 uncultured archaeon | reverse complement strand
ACAAAGTGATTACGGGAAAAATAACAAAAGAAAGAAACAAACTTCTCAGGTGGGTCCTCGTTCAGTGTGCTTTCGTTGCGATAAGAAACGACGAGAAATTCAGGAACTTCTACGAACGAATAAAGCAAAGAAAAGGACCTCAGAAAGCTATAGTTGCAACGGCAAGGAAACTTCTAACAATCGTATATGCTGTGTTGAGGGATAAAAAGCCTTATATAATTCATACTCCTACAAACTACTACGGTGAGGAGTGTACCCCGGTAATTAACTGGGCTAAGGTTTAGAAGCCCGACAATTAGATTGGGGAGAACTCCTCACCGAATCGTTAAAGTGGGCTTTTAAAGCCCGGATGGGAGTGTGTCGAGATCCATAGGATGTGGTGAAACTTGGCGGAAGCCCACATGGGAGATTTTATAAAAACTTAATTGATGAGCAGTATATTTACTCAAAATACGTCTCCCCTACGTCCCATCCAGAATATGCCTCTAATCCCTCAGAGTTAACCCGCTGCTTCAACGAAAAGTATTCTCATGTCGAAGTAATGGCGGAAAGTAGAGACGCATATTAAGATTTGCGCCTCATCGCTTTTCTGATCATCTCGCTAACGCTCCCTTCGAAGAGATCGCTGCAGTCCGGTTTAAATCCCCTTAAGTAGAACTTAAAACCACTTGAATCCAAGCTTAAAGAAAATGACTGACTTCAGAGCTTCAAGGAGAAATTTGTAATTTAGGCCCTTTATCAAAATAAAAAATTTTAGGGGAAACTGCTCCTTCAACCAAATTACACGAATTCTCTTTTTTGAACTCTCTCAGAACTTTTATTTATTCTCTTTATGTGACATTATTTCGCAAATGATGGGTAATATCTTTTTCTCGGCTTTTCTAAGTTTTCTGGAAAAACTACCTTTGGACATCTTAATACGTTGGGAGATAGGTTCGATGTACATCCTTTTTGGATCATCATAAAATCCATACTGCACTGCAGCTTGTAATACAATTTTTTCAGTAGTTGTAAGTTCTTCAAGAGCATTTATAAGTCCAATAAGAGATGGAAGGAGATTCATAATCTTCGAAAACTCCTCTATGGTTATTTTATGCTGATTTTTAATCTCGAACTCGTTGTTTTTGTCCAACTCGCTTAGCGCAGAATTAAGATCTTGAGAAGTATCAAAACCAACCTGCCATAGTTCTCTGCCTTTTCTCACAAAAAAGGGTCCAACTATGTATCCATGGTTTCTTCTTATTATACTCATAGCGTCTGTAAGGTCAATCTCTGTTCTGATAAGAGCGGCTTTCTTCTCTCTAGTGAGGACTTCGAGTTTAAGGAATTTTGGCTGTTTTGTTAACAATTCAATTGAGTTCTGGAGTTCCTCACTATCCGCGGCGAAAACGTATCCTCTGTTTATTAATTTATTACCTTGAAAATCCCAGTATGTCATGTAATAAGAAACTTGCAGATCGTCGGATGAGTTTATAAATGGACAATCGTACTGTTTCATATCAAGGGTCAGTATGTACATGACACCACCCTAATTGTATATAATAATGAACATTTAGATTTCGGTTCATGCCACTTAAAACTAAATGATTCCTTCATTTTTTAGTTCTCTTAACTTCCTACTATCGAATCCAAGTATTTTTGTGTATATGTAGGTGTTATCTGCTCCTACAGGTCTGCAACACCATTTTATTCTTCCTGGGGTTTCGCTCATCTTACCAAATGACGAACCCTGAATGAGAAGTTCTCCATAGTAGAAATCATCGAATTTCTTTAGGATATCCCTCTCGTACCAACTCTCGAGTTCAGAACTCTCTTTTGGGGAGTACACTTTGCCGACGACTACCGTTCCAGTCTTACTTTTATCTAAATTGTGTTTCATCGCTAGTTCTAGAATTTCGTTTGATTCCCTGTTCTCTGCCCACTTTTGTATTTCCCTCCTAATCTTGATCTGGTTTTCAAATACCAGTCTCTCTTTAGGTGTGGGGTATTTTTCGAATAAGTCCGGCCTCCCAATTACAGTTGTTAACCCTTTCCAGTTTGGATCACTATATCCTGCAATGAAGACGTGACCATCTTTAGCCTTAACGACAGTATACGCAAAAACTGCTGGATCGTATGGACCAGCTCTGGGAACGGTCTCCCTAGCCTCGTGGTAATATTGGATGTTGTAGTTTGCGTGCCTCAAAAGAGTCTCTGGTGGGGCGACATCAATAAATTGTCCTTTTCCTGTAAAGCTTCTCCAATATATCGCAAGTAGTATCGCGTAAGCTGCCCACGCTCCACCGGTATACCATCCCATCCAATTCCCCTCTCTCAGGGGGACTTTGTACTCTTCGGGTACGTCGGGGTCGAATTCAGCTTCACCTGTGACTGCCATTACTGTACTCCTTGCTTGGTCGACTATGTCATAATCTGGCTTTTTGCACACCTCCCGACCAAATTGCCCGTAAGTGTTTATTGCGGCGTATATTATCGATTCGTTGATCTCCCTAAGTTGCTTGTAACCAATTCCTAACTCATCAGCTTGGCCGTATCTGAAGGATTCGATTACAACATCTGATCTCTTCACTAATTTCTTGAAAATCTCTCTCCCTTCTTCTCGATTTAAATTTAGAGTTATGTGAAACTTATTTCTTCCCTCTACAAGATATGCCAATCCTGTTCCTTTATGCAAAATACCGAAAGGTGTCATCTTCCTTGTAATATCACCTCCGGGCGGTTCTATTCTAATGACTTCAGCTCCCAATTCGGCAAGAATTGAAGAGGCAAAAAGCGCAGCAAAATTGCCGTAGCTGACATCAAGTACCCTAACACCTTCAAGTGCCTCTGGTTTATCATATACATCTTTAGGATCTGTTATCGATTTTGCCCATTCGAAATAATCCTCCAAAAAATCACCTCAGAAGAACATCCCCTTTTTGCCATCCCAGTCATCTGGTGGTTGCGATCCTTTTGCCTCTCCCCACTTTCCGATAATCTTTTTGTCTTCCAGTAGTTTCATTTCTTCTTTTGACATTCCAAGTAATTTTACGAAGATGTACTCGTTATCAAAGCCGACAGGCCTAGCAACCCATTTTATTCTACCAGGAGTCTCGCTTAATTTAACAGATTGCACCTCTGCAACTTCTCCTACTAAGTGATCCTCGAAAATCCAAACTGTTTTCCTCTCTATGAAGTGCTCGCTCTTGTAAATGTCTTCAGGATCTAAGACTTTTGAACACGCGAAACCATGACGCTTGCTTATCTCCTCTATTTCCTTAATACGTAACTTTGAAACCCATTTAGCCACGGCCTCATCTATCAATTCGGCATTCTCGGGTTTGAGCCTCTCTATGGGGTCCGTATAGGTTTTTAGATCTTCTCTTTCCATGGCATTACAGAGTCCCCTGAATTCCTCTTCTGTGAAAGCAGCTAGTGCGATGTAACCATCCTTGCACTTGTACACGTTCGACGGGACTATCGCAAAATCCTTGTTTCCGCATCTCTCTCTGTTCCTGCCTGTGAGACCTATATAAACCCAAGTCCAGTCCATCCATCTAATAGCAGTTTCAACTTGGCTTATATCTATGAACTGTCCTTTTCCTGTCCTTCTTCTATAAAATAATGCTGCAACTACTGCAATTGCCCCGGTAATTGAGGTTGAGAAATCAAGTATCCACACGCCGCATTTTATTGGATCTCTGTCGGGGAAGCCGGTTATATACATAAGACCACTTTCAGCCTGAGCTACCGCGTCGTATGAGACCCTGAGAGCGTTTTTTCCCCACTGTCCGAAGCCTGAAAGAGCTAGGTAAATAATATCGGGTTTTATTTTGGAGAGCTGTCTGTAGCCAATTCCCCATTTATCGGTTGTACCCGGTCTAAAGTTTTCAATGACTACATCGCTCTTCTTCACAAGTCTGTATATCAGTTCTTTACCCTCTGTTTTTCTTAAGTCTATTGCAATGTGGTATTTGTTGTGATTCTGTTCTTCGAATCCAGGTGAGAGATTGTTGTACAGGAAGAATTTCGGAGTAACGTATCTCATTACATCTCCAATGAGTGGTAGCTCAACTTTTATGACTTCAGCACCAAATTCTGCAAGAAAATCACCAGCTGCAGGTCCTAAAACTACATTTGACAAATCTAAAACTCTTACGTTTTCTAAGGCTTCTGGTTTCTCGAAGATTCTTTCTGGATCGAGTATCTCTTTATAGAAATTTTCATCCATTTTATTCACCTAGAAATAAATTAAAAGAAAATAATTAGACTTCCATCGCTGCTTTTATATCAGCATCCAAATCCTCTTCTGCCGCTCCTTTGGTGAATAGGGAGATGACTATCATGGCCAGAAGGGCTATTATTATACTTATTCCATAACTTGGAATTCCATAAGGCAGCTTCATGCCAAGTACTTTCTGGTATATCAGGAATCCTATATTTAATACTAAGGCCAATGATAGGCTTGTAATTGCTCCCTCTCTTGTTGCTCTTTTCCAGTTTAATCCAATAGCGAGTAGAGGCAATGTGGCCGATGCAAAGTAACCCCATCCTAATGCACCGAGTATTGCAACCAAGTATTTCCCGTAATACCCAAAAAGTAAGGCAAACACTGTCAAGAAAATTGTTACAATTCTACCCCACCACACTTGTCTAGCGTGTTCAATTTCCCTCCCCAATGCTTTTGGTAAATCTCTAACTATGGCTGCAGTTCCAATTGATATAAACCCACTTGAGGTAGACATTATTGCTGCAAGCAAACCAGCATAAACTATTGCAGCCATCCAGACAGGAATACTTCCCAGAAAAGCAATAGCAGCTTGGTCTGGTTTTGCTAGTGCCGGTACTCTGCCACTAACGACCAGCCACAGGGCTGCGTAGCCTATGAATATCCAAAGTAAACTTGAGAGCATGTAACTACCGCCGCTTATAATAGCCCCCCATTTCAGATCCTTATAGTTCTTTAATGCGTAAAACTTCGTTGCAAGATGCGGTTGCCCAAGATTGCCAATTGCAAATACAAAATACCACATTAGCACGAGCATCCAAGTACCCTTCCCCAACGGGTCAATCAATATTGGATTTTTCTGCCCTACTGTGGTGAAAAGACCCTCAGTTCCGCCAGTCATGACGAGTGCTATTATTAAAACTCCAACTGCTGCGATGAGCATGATCAATCCTTGGAAGAAGTCTGTGAGTATGCTGGCAGCCATTCCTGCTACTGCCGTGTAAATCATTGTGATGCCAAATACTATCAGGATAGCCGTTTCGAGATTAACACCAAGCAATCCAGAAACTACATAACCACCGGCCATGACCTGTGTTCCAAGGTATGCTATAACACCCAAAACCAAGCTTATTGCAAGCAAACCTCTGACTGCATTGCTTTTAAATCTCGCATCCGCGATATCAGGTAAAGTTGCAATTGGTCTGGTTTCGGCTATGAGTCGAATCCTCTTTCCAATTATCCACCATGAAAATCCGAAGGCGACTGACTGTGCAATAGTTATCCATAGTGAAGTGGCACCGAGCTTGTAAACTAAACCAGGTCCGCCAACGAATCCAAATCCGCTCATTATGGATGCGAAAGCGGCCACTGACGTTATTATCGGTCCAAAAAGTCTATGAGCACCAAAGTAGTGTTCAGCTGTTTTTATTCGCCTAACAGCATAAACACCTATCCCGAAGGTTAGTACAAAGTAAGCTACAACTATTCCTACGATAATAGGGTTACTCACGCTCCACCTCCGGAGATTTTCCTATTTTTCTTAGATACTCCTTCCAATCCTTCTCGGATAGGATCCACTTGTCGAAAAGGAGCGCATAGCTAAGTGTCACTGGAACGAAAGATAGTAACCACATTACTGGGAACAGTATGAAGAATCCTGGATGCATTCCTCCAATTGTGAACGAGGGAAAGACTCCCTTAAAGACCTCCCAGTAATAGAATATTGCAGAAAGACACCCTGCCCAAATGACAAAGGAGATGACCCCTAACCATATCGCCGGTCCCAACTTGTTTTCACCCTTCATTACACCCAGCATCAGCCACAGAGACAAATTCAGGACCATAAGGTACGCGAATGCTTTCCAGAGATTGGTTATGGCAGTTACTAGCATTAAAAATAGACTTACCCCGATCGCTAGAACCAAACTATTCCTTGCACTAGTCATCTTACCTCCTCCTATTCTTTTATGTTTAATCGAAGAGAAATTTTCTAGTTAAATATGGGAGGCAACAAGTTTAAACATATAATTAATTAAAAATTAATAAGAAATAATTAAATGCAATTTTTTACCAAATGAGAATCTTCACCCAGCCCTTTACAACGTCCCTACCATTAACTTTGCATGCTATTTTTATTTTGTATCTATTTCCCTGCTTTTCTACAACTTTACCGCTTACTTTCACCACATCATTGACATAGACGGGAGCAAGGTACTTGAAATAAGTTTCAAGTAAGACGACCGTTCCTGGAATCTTTGCAACTGTAGTTGAGACTAAACTAGTCGTAAGCATACCATGGGAGACTCTCTTTCCAAACTTTGTTTTTTCAGCAACTTTATCATCAAAATGTATGGGGTTAAAATCTCCAGATATTAATCCAAACAAGAATAAATCAATATCTGCGATTCTTTTCTCAAAATGTAGTTCGCTTCCAACATTAATGCTCTCCTCAATTTTCTTGAATTCTACGATCTCTCCTCCTAAATCCAAATAAGACCTCTTCAAAACTTCACATTTTTCGGCGTTCTCGAGCATACGAACCGACCTCTTCTGAGACGCTGAATTGTGGCAAGAGGGAATTTAAATAGTTTCCTCAATTTCAAAAAATAGGGTTCAGTAACTTTTCGTAGTTTGCATGAGCGATCTCTCTCTAGGAGAATATATATTTTTTAAATCAACTTATACTTTAGTTTCCCAAGGAACCCCTCAGACCCACTTCTTTCCACACTGACCTAATACTTCTTCAAATCTTGTTCTGCTTTTCAGTATTCGGGATAGTAAAAACCAACAAATCCCCTAAAAGTCTTTGAATATGTTGGATCTAGATGGAAGGTTCATGAGTATTGTGTTTTAATTGAGCATTTATCTACGAGATGACTTGAAGATTTGAAAAAAGTGCAAGTTATGTGGTTAAATGTTGGTGTTTACGGAAAAGCTAGAAAAACAATGGAAAGTTGTAAGATTGTCAACAGCTAGATTACTTTCCAAAACCTTTAATGGCATTTGTAGGGAATTCAACAGCTTCTCACGATCCCTTCTTATACTTCAGTCTCTGTTCTGTCGATGTGATTTAAGAAAAATTTTATTTATTTTATAAATCCACGTTTTATCTAATTCCTTGCTTCCTTCTTGCTGTATAGCCCAACAACTGTAGCCTATTCTCCCTTCAACTTCATGACCTACCAAAATATGACCTTCCAAACCTAAATTGTCTTCCAAAGTAAATAAAGCATTTTTAACATCTTTTAAAATTCTGTAACCTTTTTCATCTGTTGGAATATAGTATCTCTCCTCTGGCTCAACCCACTGTGAAATTGTAATATCTATTGGCTTCTTGAAAATTAACTCTATAACTTTGTCTTTTTGCTTTATTTTCTGAATATCTTCCTCGCTAAAAACACATCTCGCCTGTAGATTTAGTTCATGAAGTTTTCGAGTGAGCAAACTTGCCAAGGCTTTTCCCTCTTCGGATTTTGAGTCTATAATTTCCTGTTTACCGTCCTCGTAAAACACGATCTTTTCAACCATTTCTTTGGTTGGCTCAATTTTTGTAAATTGCCAGTTGGTTGAAGTATTGCCTTGGGTAAAACCTTCATAAACTGCCATTGTGCTGCCAATTGAGGTTTGTGAAAAATAATGATAGCCAATTGAACCAATGCCTACGCCAACTAGGAAACAAACGATGGCCAAGGCTATAAATTTTGGAGCCCATTTTTTCATTGCAGGTTATTAGTTTAATTTATTATATATCTAACGAAAACGTTCGGTAAAGACCGAACACTTGAAAACTAGAGAACCAAAAGGATTCTAACACCGATAAGGATCACACAACTACGAGGTGAAGTCAGCACTCAACTCTCGCAATTTTGTATTGTGCACATCTCAAGAGCCTGAAGGATTAAAAGATAAAATCGAGATACTCGTGAACAAAGTTAGAAAGTTATAAAGAGACAGGAAATTCTAAAAAAGGATGTTTGAAAACTAAGAAAACTTCGCAAGACCTGAGTTGAACTCTATGAAGATGTTTGTCGGTAATAACGTCTATGCAGAGAATTAAGATTGAGCCGCTCAAGCTATTGATACGAGCGTCGACAGATCATAGATTGAGAAAACAAGCATCGAAATACGCCAAATGTGTCTACGCTGTGGAGAATCTTTCTTCGAAAGAATGGATGGTTAGACATTTCGGGATAGTTCGAACACTAACTAAAACTTACGAGGGGATATTGAGAGCTTTGGCAGTGGGAAACGTTTTCCCAAGGACATTGCGAGTTTTCTCGGCAAAACTTCAAGCGATGTCAAGTCTTTCCTCGCAAACCTTCTGGAAATGGGACTTGTGAAAAGAGTGAAAGTGTTCGGAAAGAAAAAGTGGATTTACAAGATGGCTTCACCCATGATGAATCTCTTCTACTACCTCGACACGAAGTACGGAATCTCCGAACTTAGCATGGATAACGAGACTTTTGAGCGGGCTTACACGGAAAAACTGCCTAAGTATTTCGAGGATTTCGTGAGAACCTCTCTAGCTAAGAAGTACGGTGGTGAAGAAGAGGTCATGATCTCTCCGGAGGTTGACATCGTCATAACCGTGAGAGGCGGAGCTGTATGTTGCGCCAAGGTAAAGATGAAATCTGAAAGGAAAGATGTAGAGCTGTTGAAATCTAAAACGTCCAGCTTAGATTGCGATAAGCTCGTACTCGATTCCACTACGATATCGTCTCTATTCAAAAATTGACCGAACCTCAACGCTTCCAGACTTAGCTTACTTCAAATGCAGTTCGAACGGAATGTAAAATCTATCGCCCATATTTTCTCCATGTTTTGCGACTTGCTCAGATTTTGCAAATATGGAAATTTGCGAATGGGAAACACCATCCATTTGCGGTGGATTACAATTTAATCTGCTTTACGTTACACATTGGAACTCAGTGGCAACCCTACAAGCTGAATAGTACGAGAAGGATTGGAAAATACAACTATTTTTCTATCACAAGCTGCTCGAACTTGGAGGATCTTGGATATCGAAATATTTAATTTTTTTATTAAAATCTTAATCTCTTAAACGGGAAATTAATATATATTAATTATGAAATCATTAATTGTAAATAGTTGGAGGGATAGTAATGGTTGACTGGGTATTTTACCAGTACCCAACAAGGCTGTTGTTCACGGTAGCAGGTGCAAAACCGCTCAGAAGGTTGCAATCCACATTTCTTGGGCCAAAGATCTTCATGGGGAGTCTTGCACTTGCAGGAGCTTTGGGGGCGATAGCACCGATGATGAGGAAAAAGAGGGCTTTCATCTTAACGGATAAGCCGATAAGAAAGCTTGCGGAGAGTTTGGTCCCAATTTTCCAGAACTATGGATTTGAGGTTGAGATCTGTGATAAAGCCGAACCGGAACCACCGCTTGATGTAGTAGATGATATAGCGAATGACATGACCAGATTTGAGCCAGATTTGATTGTAGCGGTCGGTGGCGGGTCCGCAATAGATGCCGCAAAGGCTGCATGGATTAAGTACGAGAAGCCGGAAATCAACATCGGTCAAACGTTTCCTCTGCAACCAATAGGGTTGAGATCCAAGGCGTTCTTGATGGCCATCCCGACAACAGCAGGAACCGGTTCTGAAGCGACATGGGCCATCGTACTGACTGACACAAAAGAGGATCCGCCGAGAAAGATCGCTCACGGACACCCAGAACTTGTACCGGATTTTGCAGTTCTGATACCAGAGTTGACTGTTGGGATGCCGAGAGATCTCACCATAGGGACGGGGCTCGATGTTATCGCTCACGCATTTGAGGCCGTAATGTGCAGGCAGTGGACGAATGCGATATGTGAGAACTTGGCTATAGGTGCAATAAAGACCGTTGTCAGGTATCTGCCCATCGCTGCCGAAGATCCACACAATTTAGAGGCGAGGTACAACATGCTTGTAGCAGCTACGATGGCAGGTTTAGCCTTTTCGAATTCTGGGTCGGCACTCACACACTCTCTCGGTCACGCATTGGGTAAGGTTTACAACGTTCATCATGGGCTTGCGGTTGGTATCTTCGTGCCCTACATTCTCGGATATGTTTCTAAGGTGACCAATTGTTACGTAGAGGTTGCTAAAGCTCTGGATATCAGAGCGGAGAGCGATGAAGAATACCTGCAGAAGCTTCTTAATTTCATAATAGAGTTCTACAAGAAGCTCGGTGTTTCAATAGCATTGAAGGACCTTGGTATAGATAGAAAGGACTTTGAAGAAAAGCTGGATGTCTTGGTGAAATATGCGTACGAGGATCCAACGATCGTCTTCACAGTTCGACCAACAAACGAGGCTGAAATTAGGCGCATTTTTGAGTATGCTTATGATGGAAAGCTTGTGGATTGGTGATGGAGATGGATGGTAAGATTTTGAAAGTCGATCTATCAAGTGGTAGCTCCAAAACAATCGAGGTTGAAGAGGAGATTCTGAAGCAGTACATAGGCGGTGCGGGGCTTGCAGCAAGACTACTCTTCGATTACATAAAGCCCGGAATGGACCCCTTTTCTCCCAGTAACGTCATCGCATTCATGACCGGACCATTTACAGGCACTAGAGTACCCTCAGGAAGCAGGTATGCAATCGCTGGAATCTCGGCAAGGGGAATTTGGGGAGAGTCGACCTCTGGTGGACATTTCGGTGTAGCACTCAAGCGATCTGGATTTGATGGTGTGATGATAACCGGGAAAGCTGAAAAACCAGTTTATCTCTGGCTACATGACGGGGAAGTGGAGATAAGGGACGCATCGCATATCTGGGGTAAGGATTGCTACGAAACGCAGGAGATGATTAAGAAAGATCTCGGTGAGAAAGGTGTGAGGGTTGCGTGCATCGGTCCAGCGGGAGAAAACCTCGTTAAGTATGCCTGCGTGATAAACGACGCCGGAAGAGCTGCAGGAAGAACGGGTTTTGGTACTATAATGGGATCAAAGAACCTTAAAGCGATTGCTGCACATGGAGATGCGGAGATTAAGGTAGCGGACCCAGAGAAGCTTGAGGAGGCGTACAATAAGACTATGAAAACGAATCTTGAAAACCCATTCTTCCATCTACTTTCAAAATACGGAACGCTCGGCTACTTGGATGTCGGTTATCTACTTAGCGATGTACCCTACAAGTACTTTACAGAAACCGTCTTCCCTTACGAGGCCGTTACTCAAATAACGCTGATGGAAAGATACTCAGTGAGAAGTGTAGCGTGCTACGGATGTCCTGTGGGCTGTGGAAAGGTCGTCAAATACAACAAGAGGGGTATCGAAGAAGTCGACACTCCCGAGTATGAGACCGTAACCTCCCTAGGCCCTCTGTGCGGGAACCTCGATCTTGATTCCTTGCTATACATAAACCATCTATGCAACGCTTACGGAATCGACACGATATCTATGGGTGTGAGCATAGCTTTCTCCATGTATCTCTTCGAGAAGGGAGTTATAGGTGAGAATGATACGGGGATGAAGCTTGAGTGGGGGGACAGCGATGCAATTATCCAGCTCGTGGAGATGACGGCTAGGAGAGAAGGATTCGGTGATGTGCTGGCTGAAGGCGTGAAAGGTATAGCAGAAAAATTTGGTGTGGATGAAGAAGAAGCTGCACACGTAAAGGGACTCGAAGTCCCGATGCACGATCCAAGGGCCTTTTTCGGACAGGCACTTGGATATGCGATCAGCGGCAGAGGGGCCTGTCACAACAGGCCTGACTGGTTTGTATTCGAACTTGGACAAGGGTTGCCCGATCTCGGTATATTTCCTGGAGAGAGGTTTACGATGGAAGGAAGAGTGCGAGACTTCGTTAGATACCAAGACTTCAGGGAAGTTTACAATTCGCTTATCCTGTGCAACTTCTTAATGTCTACACCATCTGAAGTGCTGGACCTCCTCAACGCTGTGACGGGTTGGAACTTTACTATGGATGACTTTGTTAGGGTCGGAGAAAGGACGGTCAACCTAAAGAGGGTGATAAACAACATAATGGGTGTAACGAGGAAGGATGACAAACTACCCAAAATCGTTACAAAACCGCTTACCACGGGTTCAACTGCGGGAAGGAGTCCTGATATGGAGAAGTTACTGAAAGAATATTATGAAGCCAGAAGTTGGGATTGGGAGACTGGAAAACCGAGAAAAGAGAAACTCGAAGAACTTGGCCTGGGTTGGGCGGTAGAAAGAATTTATAGTTAATTTTTTATTTTATATTTTAGTTATATTAGGTACTGAATTTAAAGAAGCAAATCCTCTACTTTGTAGTTCACTTAAATCGCTCAAACTCTTTATGGTCTTCCTTATCTACTCTGACAATTTCTGAACAATCTTTTCCTGGATCCGTACAAACGGTTATCCTTGTTAAGAGGAGAAATAAGCTCTTTTTCACTTAATTTTAAAATTTGAGTGATGTATGAGAATAACTTCTCTTTCCACGTGAGACTTAAGTGAACCTATTGCGCCGTACGAAACGAGATCGACCCACTTTTTTGTATAGTTTTCCCTCAATAAAATCCAAAAGCTCGAAGAATTTGAGACCAATTGGCGAAATCGACACTACGTCTATATCGCGGGTCTCTTTGCCTTTGCAAATAAGGGATTATTTCGACTGCAAACTAATCAAATGATGAGAGGAGTATCGAATTGAATTCATCTTCTAACCAAACTCTTACGCAAAATCTACTGGTAGCAAAATTTTTTATTAGGGGTGACAATCGAATCATAATGAAATTATCCATTGTGGGTGCCGGTCATGTAGGCCTAGTTACCGGCATTGGGTTTTCTGAACTTGGTCACGAGATCGTTTTCATCGATTCAGATAACAAAAAAATTCAATCAATAAACAAAAACGAACCGCCAATTTACGAAGAGGAATTGGAATACTTAATGAGAAAAAATATAGATAGATACTATGCAACGAAGGATTATCGGGTAATAAAGTCTACAAAAATCACCTTCATTTGTGTTGGCACACCTTCAAACGCTGATGGATCAATCAATCTCGAATATATCGGGAACGCATCTCAAAAGATTGGCAGAGTACTGAGGGATAAAAATGAATTTCATATCGTTGTTGTTAAAAGTACCGTAATTCCGGGAACTACTGAGGGAATCGTAAAACAAATTTTAGAGAGGGAATCAGGGAAGAGGGCTTATGAGAACTTTGGCTTGGCTGCAAACCCAGAGTTTTTGAGAGAAGGAGAAGCCGTTAGAGATTTTTTCCAACCGGATAGAATCGTAATTGGTACGGAAGATGAGAGGACAAGGTCTATTCTTCACTCGCTATATGAGCAATTCGATTGTCCAAAACTATTCACGAGTATTAAAGAGGCTGAAATGATAAAGTATGCATCAAATGCCTTCTTAGCCACAAAAATTAGTTTTGCTAATGAGATCGGGAATATATGCAAAGAGTTGGGGATAGACTCCTATAGAGTTTTTGAGGGAATTGGTCTTGATCGTAGGATAAATCCATCTTTTTTTAACTCCGGTGTTGGATTTGGTGGGAGTTGTTTTCCCAAAGACGTTAGAGCTTTAATCAAAAAAGCAGAAGAGCTTAATATAGATGCTAAAATTTTAAAAGCGGTAATAGAAGTAAATGAGGGACAACCCCAAAGAATGATAAATCTTCTTAAAAGACACATCTCACCGCTTAAAGGGAAAAAGATTGGAATTTTAGGATTGGCTTTTAAACCAAACACAGATGACGTAAGGGAAAGCAGGGCAATACCGATTGTAAAAACTCTAATTAGTGAAGGTGCGGAAGTTTTAGCATACGACCCGAGGGCGATGGAAAACTTTTCTCTCATCTTCCCTCAAATAAAATACGCGTCCTCAGCCCAGGATGTTATCGACCAAACAGAGGCTGTGCTTATAATTACAGAGTGGAAAGAGTTCGAAGAATTGAGGTACAAAGGAAAGATTGTTGTAGATGGGAGAAGAATAGAAAAAGCAAGGAAAGAAGCGAAAATATATGAGGGATTGTGCTGGTGAATTATTTTACAAATAGTTTAATTTAGTTTTAATTTAGTTAATTTAGTTAATATTCCTTATTTCATCATACAATTCTTTAATTGAATCGTAATAATCCAACTCTCCTCTTTCTATCGCATCCATTTTCTCCTCAAGAACTTTTGTCCTATATTCGGAAACGAAACTCCCATATCTATTTATCAAGTATTCATATACTTCGAATCCGAGCTTTGTAGGTACTAATCGCCCATTCTTCTCGATTACGTATCTCCTTAAGAAAAGTCTATCAATAATGGTAGCGTAGGTGGATGGTCGACCAATTCCCTTTTCTTGCATTTTCTTAATGACTTCAGATTGTGTGAACAAAGTTATTTTTGGGATCCTCCTTATCTTTGCTTTAACCGAGAATTTTCCTTCTGGGAGACTCTTTCTAATCCAAATGGACTTGAATAATTCGAAAGCTTTTCCCTCTGCGCTAACAGTTCGCTCTTCAATTATTTCACGGTTATCAAATTTTATTCTATATTTCTTAATTTTAACCTTGAATGGTTTCGCTTGGGAGGCCATAAATCTACGGAAAATCAAATCATATAAGGCAAAATGTCTCCAAGTTGGATTTTCAAGACTTATTATACCCTCTTGATTAAGCCTGTAAAGGGTATCCTTGTCGATATTTCTTGTTGGTCTAATACATTCGTGTGCTCCCTCCTCGCTCCAAGTTCTTCCATAAAAATCGTTTTTTAGGTATTCCTTTGCAACTTTGAGTCCAACCTCGCTTACCCTAGTGGAATCAGTTCTGTGATACGTAATAAGTCCATTTTCAAAGAGATCCTGTGCGATTTGCATTGTGACTTTCGATGAAAAATTTAAAATTTGATTCGCATCTTGAAGGAGGGTGTTTGTTGTATATGGTGGTAGCGGAATTTTTTCTTCTTCAGACTCGGAAAGGAGCTCGATCTCGATCTCAAACTCTGATTTATCGAATTCAAGAACCAAATCGAGATTCTCTATTATTGCGATTTTCTTTCTCTCCCTAGCCTTCTTGTGTCTATCTATTATCCAGCCCAGAACTGGAGTCTGCGCCCTTCCAGCTGAGAGATTGCGTTTTTTAAAT
>CAZPML010000027.1:9398-15392 GCA_964587675.1 uncultured archaeon | reverse complement strand
CCAATTATTTTTTCGATTAAATTAATTTTATCTTGAGATAAGCCAACATTTGGTTTTGGAAGTGTTGCTAGATAAAAACAGCGATCCAGAACCGCAAGTGCCTCCTTCCCAAATTGCTTTTTAACATGTGCGTCTTCGACGATTATTGGATTTACAACCTCCTTGAATCCTATGGAGAGATAAGCCCTTCTTAACATTTCTATTGTCTTAAACAATGGATGTTCCTCTCCAAATTTATAGTAAAGCCTCGGATACTTCCTATTCGGTCTAACCTCGCTAATTATCTCTTTACCCCTCAACCAAGCTTTTTCAAAATCTGTTCTTGAAAGGTCCTTGTACTTTTGTGGGTCAAATCTCATGTTGCTGATTGGTCAGATGAATAAATTATTTTTTCAATATTTCAAAATTAACCGGAAACATAATATGGTCGGCATTTCTAACCATATTGTGGTCGTTAAGAGAGAGAAATGGCTGGAAAAGAAAATAGCAAGGTCAAGAGTATCCTATCTAATCAGCAGAGCTGAAAAATTCAAGAACATTGACTACAACCTCTCAAGGAGATACGTAGAACTTGCAAAAAAGATCTCGATGAGATATAGGACAAGAATTAACAAGAGGTTAAAATTCACATTCTGCAAGAAGTGTCTCTATCCATACAAATCAGATAGATTTAGAGTTAGGATCAGGAAAAACCGCGTAATAATAACCTGCCTAAATTGTGGATATCGCAGAAGAATACCTCTCAGCTGACTTTTACAAGTTCACCCTCTTCCCCAACCATAAACTTTCCAAATTCAGGTTTTATGTTAACAACTATGCTTTTCTCAACTCCAATCATATATGTTTCTCCAAAACCAAGAAATTCTCCCTCTGTTCTTTTAATTCGCAAAATCACATCGTAAAATCTTTCAAAAAGTTTCTCGGTTTTCATATTGTACAGATTTTCCGAGCATTTTCCGATTACAGTAACGTCCTCATTGATAGAATCGAGCAATTTTAAAACTTCAATAAGTCCTTTCCTATCGTGCATGTGAGGTATTATAGAGAAACCATGAAGTATTAGCACATCGTCCTTGTTTAAATTTTTAGTTATTGTAATCAAAGACTTATGCCAAGTTTGGCCACTAATCAACTTATACAGGTTCCCAAAAGATACGTTGCCCCTCGTACCCACTTTTATTATTTCAACATTATTTAAAATCTCCGCAATCTTCGGGGATACTTTTTGGATCGATTCGTAAGTTTTTACTAACCTCCTGTACATTGTGTCGGAGTATACAGCTATAAAAATATTTTTTGATGAAAATTTTGGAAGGATGTGATAGAATAATAAACTCCTTGCCACATAGGGTGAATCATATACAATTAGCGTCCTGAGGTTTTCTAAACTTGAAACTAATTTCTGAAGATCCAAACTCTTAGTTCTACCTCTACCACTGGACATGCTTTGAAAGCAACAAGTTCTCATAAGTAATTTTTGTATAATATTGAAATTACTAAATTGAAATTAACAATTTGAAATTATGATTTTGCAATCCCTGAAATGTAATAAATTATAACAACTTATTAGAAAATTTTAATACACGCTATCTGATCAAAAATAAAACGATTCATTAGCGAGGTGATGGTTATGAAATTAAAGACAGGTATCCCGGGTCTAGATCCTCTTTTAAAGGGAGGGTTGGAAAGAGGATGGAGCTACCTAATCAAAGGAGAGCCAGGAACTGGCAAAACGATATTTGGACTACAATTCCTCCTAGAAGGTAAGAAATCGGTCTACATCTCATTCGACGAAGTTATCGACGAGATTAAACTCCAAGCAAATCAGTTTGGTTGGAATATTGATGGCATTTACTTTATCGATAAGGTAAAAGAGATGGATATTCTCAAGGGAGATCCAATGTTTTACGATAGCATTTCAGAGATCACGGAGTTCATAGAATCTATAACTAGTTTAGAGGAGCTGGAGGGCGTTGAAAGAGTGTTTATCGATGGTGTGGGCGTGATAAGAGATGTAACCAAAAATGATGCTATCTACAGAAGGTTACTTTCATCGATAATCAACTTCCTGAATTCAATAAGAGCTACAACGATCATCTCAGCAGAAATGATTACTGAAGTTGGTAGAGATATCATAAGCTACCTAACAAGCGGTGAATTTGTTTTAAGAAAAGTGAAGAGGAAAGATGGGAAAATACTGAGAACCATTGAAATAGTAAAATACAGAGGTGGAGACGCATACCTAGGTGAACACTACTTCTCGATTACAAAAAACGGGATTAAAGTTTTCCCAATAATTCCAGTACATAAAAGAAGAGATTACGATTACTCGCTCATCTCTACTGGAAATAAAGAGCTGGACAAGATGTTGGGTGGCGGAATACTGAAGGGATCGAAAGTTTACATTGCCGGAAAAACAGGCGTAGGAAAGACGAACATGTGTCTTGAAATACTTAAGAGGAACGACCTCGATGGAAAAGTTGGAATCATTTACACTTTCGATGAATCCGAAAGGATTATACTAAGGAAAATGAAGGACATATTCAACTACCAACCGAAGAGTTTGATAGTAAGGGAAGTTAATGCCACTAGTTTGGGAGAGTTTTACAACATGGTAATTGAGGATTTAAATTTAAATCCAGAAATAATTGCCATAGACCCTCTTAATGCTCTGGATGACATGGCCATCACTACAAATGAGTTTGTGTCAACTCTTTCTTTACTTAAGGGTCAGTTAGAGGCCCTAGGTGTTACTTTATTGTGTGTCTACGAGATCACCCAACCACTTAGTGAATTCCACTTCACAGGTGCAGGAATGAGTCGATTTGCGGATTATCTAATTGTAGGAAGACACATGGAGATGAACGGTGAGCTACTAAAAGTTATATCGGTCATAAAAAACAGATTTGGAGACCACGAGAGATTCCTGCGTATTCTGAATATAGAGAAGGAGAAGGGACTTATCATTGGCAGACCGCTAATAGACTACAGCGGCATTATGAAAGGTGTTATTGAGAGGAGGTCAGTCTAGTATGCCCATGCAAAGCCTCTCAAATTTTTCGTGCTCCAATAGGTCGCATGCTTTTCCTTCGAATGCTACTCTACCACTTACCAATAGGTAAGCGCTGTCACTTATCTCAAGAGCTCTTTGAACATTTTGCTCAACAAGTAAAATCGTTAAATCGTAATTGTCCCTAAGTTCCACTATTCGTTCGAAGATCAGTTCGGCGAACTTTGGTGCCAACTGAGCCGTGGGTTCATCGAGCATTAGAACGTTTGCCTTTCTCACTAGTGCAGTTGCCATTGCCAACATTTGTCTCTCTCCTCCACTTAATGTCCCCGCTTTTCTTTTTATAAATCTCTGAAGTTCTGGAAAAATATCCAGAGCAAGATCCAACCTATCTTTGGTCTCATTCTTGTCGAGTGTGTATGCGGCTATCTTAAGATTCTCTTCTACAGTTAAATTGGAGAATACATTGTCAGTTTGGGGTAAATAAGCCATGCCCAGTTTTGTCTTGGTATGGGGAGGTAACCTCGTGATTTCACTTCCATTCAGGAACACCTTTCCAGAGTGAATGGTGGCAAGTCCAAATATAGATTTTAGTAGTGTAGACTTCCCACTACCGTTAGGACCAACTACTGCGGTTATGCTGTTCTTTCTGATCTTCGCGTTTATGTCGAAAAGTATGTGCAACTCCTTATATCCGGCGTTCAGCTTTTCAGTGTGAAGCACCTAGATACACCTCCACAACCCTTCTATTGTTGAGTATATCTTCCTCTTTACCTTCCGCAATTATACTTCCGTTCGCCATGACATATACGTAGTCCGTGTATTTAAGGACTATGTCTAACCTGTGCTCGACAAGCAGAAAACTTATTCCTTTTCGTTTTAGTTCAACGAACCTATCCAGTATCTCATGAGAGAGGACGGGATTAACGCCCGCCACGGGTTCGTCCATTATAACGAGTTTTGCGTCTTTCATTAATGCCCTGGCGACCTCAAGGAGCTTTAATTGACCTCCACTCAGATTTTGGGATGGCGTGTCCCAGAGATGATCTATTTTTAGAAATTCTAAAATTTTAAACGCTTTATTCACCAGTTCTTCTTCATCTTTTAGCCAACTAAAACCAAGAGCTTTGGATATGCTTTCACCGTATCCCTCTGGAGCTATTAAGAGGTTTTCGAGTACGGTTAACTTCTTTAATGGTTGAGGTATTTGAAAAGTTCGTACAATTCCCAATCTACTAATTTCGTGAGGGGGTTTGTTTGTTATGTCCTTCTCCTCAAAAATAACTCTTCCTTCGTCTGCTTTATAAAATCCCGAAATCGTATTTATCAGAGTCGTTTTTCCGCTACCATTAGGGCCGATTACTAAAGTTATACCTCCCCTTTTTACAGAGATACTTACCCTGTAAAGTGCTTTAAGTCCATCAAAAAATTTTGAAAGTTTATTTGTTCTCAAGACTGTGTTCATTTCCTCCTAAGTACGTACAGAGCTGCGAAGAGACCAGCAACAGCTAGGACAAGTTCGAATCCAGGAGTTTTCTTCTTTGGAGTTACCTTTGGTGTTGGCGTTGTCACTACTGGAGGTGATGGCTTGTACTTCCATTCGATCTTGTCTTGGGCAAATTTCCAAATCCCCGCTACTCCCCATTCGCATTTCTCCGTCATGTAGTATATAGCGTAGTCTCCACTAGCTCTATCGTTCCACTCGTTTAGTACGATATCACCGGTGACCGGATATATCCCGTACTTACCCTCTGTATATTCCTTCGTAACTTTGGGTATCGTATCTGCCATTGAATCCGCATCGTACTTTCCAACTTCCTTCACGACTTTGACGTAACTCAATGCTAAAACCCATGCTGCATCGTACGCATTCATCGCATACTGATATGGCTCCTCACCGAAACCTTTGGATTTGTACTTGCTTTTAAGTTCGCTGTAAGCTTTACCCTTTGATTCGAACAAGGTGCTGAGCAATGCAACCTTCTTAGCTTTGCTACAAACTTCTTTAACCTTACCGCTCAATGCGCTTCCGTCACATCCGATCCAGAGAACTTTGAATAGGACGCTGTCTTCCTTCGTCTGGGCCATGATCGTTGCAACTTCCTCATAGCTGAAAGCGACTACTGCAATTTCTTTATTGCTATGTTTCTTCATCGCATCGCTTACCGCTTTTTCCAACTGAGCGATGTATGGAGAGAAGTCGGCTGGAGGTGGATCCGGATACTCAACGTAGCTCTTTATCTCAATTCCAGCTTTCTTCAACTTTGGTTTGATGGTTTCGTAAAGGCCTTTGCCCCAGGCATTTCCAATGTAGGTTATCACGACGACTTTAATTCCCAAATCCTTTAGCTCACCTGTAATTGCCGTAGTTTGCAGATCATCGGTTCCAACGAATCTAAATATGTACTTTTTCTCCTCAGGCTTCGTTATACCAAGCAAGCTTGGCAATGCCGTTGATGATGGGGATATTATTATAATTTTGTTTGATGTTACGAAATCTTTGACGTTCGAGACCTCTCCGCTCCCCATTGGTCCAATGACCAGGTTTATACCCCTGGCATAGAGATCCTGCACTTTTTCTAATGCCACCTTTGGATCTACTTTTGTATCTTCGACATAAAACTTGACCGAATAGTCGTATCCCTTTTCTTTGAAGTAAGCATTTATGTCTTCCTCAGCTATCTTTAGAGTATTCCAAATGTCGTTTCCATACGTTGTTAGTGGGCCAGATAAATCCACGAGAACACCAATTTTGATCTCTTCAGCAGAAGCTACTGCAACTAATGCCAATAGTACCAAACTAGCAAATAACACACTTCGCAACATGGAAGTAAGATTGCGTTAACATTTTAAAACTTTACTCAAGCCCTCGCCCAATGAGTGTCTTTGAGGGAGCAATTGTCTATTCAAATCTCCTCGTTTTGCTAAGCATAGGTTTAACCATAACTTATATTACTACCGCAGTTCCAAATTTCGCCCAAGGA
>CAZPML010000027.1:0-9388 GCA_964587675.1 uncultured archaeon | reverse complement strand
TTTTCTGTGTTTGGATCGTACATCGCACTCACTTTTTTCCGTCTGTTCAAGTTACATCCATATGGCTGTTTACCCATCACTTTCATTCTTGGAGGTCTGCTTGGAGTTTCTACATACCTCCTAATCTTACGACCGCTAATTAAAAGAGAGGCCCAAGTCGTGATTTTGATGATTTCAACCCTAGCTTTGGATCTAATGTTGCTTGGAATGTTGGGTTCGTATTCCGGGTACTTACAATCGATTACCCACAAATCAACAACCAAATTCATATTTACTCCTTATGACTTCTCCATCTTTGGTTTTTCCGCAATTCTAATTTTTTCAAGTACCGTAATAATAATAACGCTCTTCGCACTGTTCATGCTGCTTTACAAAACCAAGTTTGGCGTAGCATTAAGAGCATCAATGGAAAATCCTTCTTTAGCTGAAGTCATGGGCGTAAATGTGGAATATACCCGCTTGTTTTCTTGGTTTTTGTCCGGAGGACTTGCCGCAATGGCTGGATGCTTACTGCCCTTTAGGCAAGAAATAGTACCGAGTACGGGTGCAATAATAATTGTGTCAATCTTCGCTGCCAGTATCGTTGGTGGAATATCCAGCATATACGGTGCACTTATCGGAGGATATGTAATTGGTTTTTCAGAATCTCTGATCACTTTCAGTCTTACAGGATTCCTTGGAACAAGTATTCTACTCTACAGTCGAGTAATTTCCCTCATAGTCCTTATTGCTACTTTGATTCTAGCACCCAGAGGTCTCACAGGAGTTAATTGGAGGAGAATCGTATGGAACAAATTATCATTAACATAGCTCTCTGGTTTGGACTATACACCATCGTTAATTTAAGCTTAAACCTGGAGTACGGATTCGCTGGCATTCCAAACTTTGGGAGAGCATTGGCTGTATTAATGGGAGCCGTAGCTGTGGGTGGAGTCGTCAATCGAATACTAATATTTGCATATGGTGTTAGTGGTAACATCATCGAAGCAAGTGGCGAGGTTAAAACAATAGCAAATGAAATAATCTCCCACAATCCCATGTACGGTATATTGCTACTCCTCTTGTGCCTCATTACCGCCTCAATACTTGGATCAATAACTGGTGCCCTCTTTATTTTGCCCAGTGCAAAACTCAGTGAAGATTACCTCGCAATAACTCTTTTAGCAATTAGCGAGGTTGCTTTTATGGTTTGCAACTACAACGTTGATATAATAGGTGGATACTATGGTGTGTCAATTCCAGATGTTCTCGCTTTCATCCCCGGCAAGTCTAGAATGCCTGTTTTCACGCTAATTACTCTAATAGTTGCTTTTCTAAGCTTCATTTTCGTCGAAAAGCTGACTAATTCTCCATATGGAAGACTACTCCGCGCAATGAGGGAAAATGAAGATGTTGTTGAAGCCTATGGAAAAAACGTTATGACGCTTAGAATTAAAACTGCCTCTATCGGAGCTGCTATTGCCGCACTGGCCGGTGCGCTATATTCACTCTATTCTGTAAATGTAATTGCCACAAGTTTTTCAAGAGTTGAATGGACGTTCTATCCCTTCCTAATGGTTCTCCTCGGAGGTGCCGGAAACAATAAGGGTGTCGTGATAGGTACTCTCACCTTTGTTACAGTTAAGATCCTTCTTACCATGTACAAACATGAAATTACCTACTTCCTACACTTACCCTTTGAAGCCGTTTGGCTTGAGTACATTCTCTTTGGATTGCTAATGTATCTGGTTTTGCTGTATAAACCAGAAGGTTTGATTAAGGAGAGACCCATTTTCACCACCCCAATCAAAAGAATTGCAAGGAAATTGCACCAAAAATTTTAAGCACGTAAAAGAGTTCAAGTTCTAATGCGCCTAATAGCTTTTGTAGGATATCCACTAAGTGGGAAAAGTACGGCTTCTAAGATGGCAAAATCTTTGGGTATTCCAGTTGTAACAATGGGAGATGTGGTTAGAGAGGAGGCTAAAAAAAGAGAATTGGAACCCACGGACAAAAATCTTGGAGAAATAGCCAAAGAATTAAGAGCAAAGTATGGAATGAATGCAATAGCAAAAAGATGTGTACCCAAAATTGAGAAACTAATTAAAGAGAAGGGTGTAGTTGTCATAGACGGGATAAGGGGCATAGACGAAGTCGAATGTTTTAAAAAAAGATTTGGTGAGAACTTCACTCTTATCGCAATTGAGGCTCCGTTGGACGTAAGATTTCAAAGATCCAAATTTCGCAAAAGACAAGATAGTTTATCAAGCATAGAGGAATTAAAAAAGAGGGATGAGAGAGAGGAATCTTGGGGATTAAAAAAAGCAATGGAGGTCGCTGATTTCACCATTGAAAATACAGGATCGATGAGGGAGTTTAAGGAAAAAATAACTGAGCTGTTAAAGAGGCTATCTAAAGGTGTCGAGGTATACATTGAAACCACCATACATCCCACCGAAAATGAAGGTAAGGTTGTAAATGCCATCAAAAATTTATTTCCTGATTCCGAAATTGAAATTTTCAAGGATAAACTTTATGCACGCGCAAACGACATCACTAAATTCAGAAATCTGCTGAAAAAACAGAGAATACTAGATGCTGCGAGATTCGAATTTATCAAAGGCAGGAGAGATAATGAGGTAACCATATATTTGAATAAGCAAACCGCCACCGTCTCTAAGGTTAATTTCTGCGATGAAAATGCCACGCTTTCACCACTTATAGTTAGGTTTAGGCTAATTAATGTGCCATTCGGTCGATTCCTGGACTACATAGCTCCAGAAACAAGGGATGGGAAACCTATTAAAGAAATCAGTCGATTATGAAACTCAATCCAATACACAAGATACTACTCAAAACCGATGGGTCGATAACTCTAATTATCGAGGCTTTAACTGGAAGAGAAGTGGATTTAGAAGTAATCGAACAAAGAGTTGTAAAATCCGATTACAAATTGTCTCACCTTCTCGATATTGAACTTGGTTCTGAGATAAATTACAGGGTTGTTTACTTGAAGGTGAATGATGACATTTACACAAAGGCCTTATCTCTGATTCCACTATCCAGAATTGGCCAAGATCTGATGAAAGAACTTATCGAATCCAAATTGCCGCTTGGAAAGATCTTGAAAAAGTATAAGATTGAGACTAGAAGAGAATTGAATTGGTACAGAGTCATCAGCGACGATAAATTAAGCAAAGAATTCAAAGTAAAAACGGATAAAAGAATTCTGGCTAGAAACTACAACATCATTAAAGATGGTAAGATTTTAGCCAACATTACTGAATACTTCCCTGCTGAAAGATTTTCCAAATGTTGACATTCTAACAGTTGCTTTTACACCACTCCTCTCCTCAAATTCAGCTTCGACTTCCAAATTTTTAGGTTTGACCAACTTGCTTATGTCATTGAATATTCTACTAACCACTCCCTCATGATGAAGTTTTTTACCGGAAAATTTAATGAAGTAATTGTCTAAAGACTCATATTCGAGTAGGAAATTTCCAGGTTCATATCTAATTCTTATCTTGGCCCTATCTTCTGTTCCCGTAACGGGACATATGCATCTAAAATTTCTATACTCAAAAATGGATTCATGGTTACCATAGATATTCGGAATGACTCTGAAAACGCCGAGATCCAAATTTCTTAAATATTTAATTAGTTCTTCGACCGATTTCGCGACAAAATTAGCAAACTTTAGAGGCCAAGGGGATTTAAGTGGTTTTGGAGCAAGAACCACGATATGTTTCCCTTTTAAAGCTGAAATTATGGTTTCACTCATTGCACCAAAACTTGGTCTCGATGCTAGCAGGATTATTACGTCCGCTTCATCACAAATCTTCAAATCATGTTGTATAATAGATTCTGAGACGTCTTCTTCTCCCCTAAAGTCGCTAACATAGGAGTAATCGAGCTTGAATTGATTTAAAACTTCAAAACCATTTGATTCCAATACTTTCTGAAGTTCTCTAATCTCCCCTAATCCGCCGTATCCTACAGAACCCACAACTAAAACTTTCATATCCTCCTACCATACCTGTCAATTTCGCCTTTTTTAATTCTAGTGGATGATATTGGTTTACCATCCTCCGCTAAAACCCAATCAACCTTGACTATCTTAATTTCCCTCTTTCCAAGCTCTAATCTTTTCTTATTTATTTTTATAGCCATCTCATATGTTTCCGGTGAAACTATAAGATAATCGAAATCGACCTCAAGCGTTTTCCCGTAGGGATTAGTAATTTTCACAATTTCTGGCTCAAAACCGTATTTTTTTAGTACATACCTTCTTACATTCTCTGCTCTAATTTTATATGGCAAGACGCTTCTCATCCTAGACCTAGCCATTTTATCACAAGTAATCCCTATTGTCAAATTTTTTCCACCGATTTTCACCGCTACATCAATTAGCTTCTTATGGCCCTCGTGAAGTGGCTCAAAAGTTCCCCCAAGGGCTACTCTCACGACAAGAGCCCATGTTTTTTGAAATAAAAATTTTACTTATTTTTTTCTACGTACTTTTTCACGGATTCGCATATTACCCTCTCAAGCCTTATTAAGTCTTTTTCAGCATCAGCTAACATTTTGTTGATCGTGTTTAAAACCAACTCAATTAATTTCTCACAATTAGCATTAAGTTCTACAATCAGCGAGTTGCCCTTCACCAGCAATTTTGCCTCCAGTATTTCATTTAATTTTTTCTCCAAAGCATTAATGCTAACTGGAGCACCTCGGTATACCACGATGTCTTTAAGACCATACCCGCCCAAGGTTAGGTCGCTACTTTCGGGTTGGAGAAGAATCCTACATTTGTCTGGAAATTTCTCTATCTTGGTTCTCCACATCAAATTCCAACCATCTCTCTAACCTTTTTCCGGTAGTAATCCAAAGCTTCTTGAATGAATTCCTCTTTTAAGCTACCATGGAGCGATTCAACTTCAAATATCCTTCTAGGAGGCTTTATTTCGGTTAAATCATATCCCATATCGATCTTTAATTTTAGCTTCTCCTTGTATATTTCAATACCAAGTTTCTCAAGCTTTTCCTGACTTATTGAAATACCAAGAGGATCTAAGGCTTTAACGATTATTTCCGGCTTATAAAGACCCCTCGCAAAGAAACATACGACGAGGCTCGATAAAACCTGTCTCCAACATTCCTCAGCCACAAGTTTATCGACGACTTCCCTTGGCGTGTAGTCTCTTACTTTTTGATCCAAACTGTATCCCGCATTATCCAAATGACTATGTCGTAAACCAATAAGATATCCTATGTGGGCGGCATATCCCGTATGATAACCGGGCATCTCATTTTTTCCAAAAGAGAGGGCAAATTCTTTACCCCCGTATATCTCGGAAGCATAGTCCACTCCCTTAGCCAACGACTTGTAGAACTCATTCGGTTGTTTAAATATGTAGTCTATTGCTTTCAAATAATTTTCAACATTTCCGAATTCCAATTTTACCATGGTTTCTTTCTCCGTAATTATATTCCTACTTAAAGCCTCGGTTGCCCAAGCCAAACAAACACCCGTGCTCATCGCATCCAACCCATAGGTCTCCACTCTATGGATAAGTCTTAAGAGCCCCTCTCTCGTTCCTACCCCAAGCATGGAGCCCAAAGAGTAGATTAGCTCGTAATCATAGGAGATCATGAGAGTTTTGAAAAAGTAGGGTTCCTCCTCATAGGGTATCCTTAGAGCGGCTAAATGAATGCACGCTACTGGACAGTGCGCACATGCTATTCTCCTTCCCAGATTATGCTCAGCCAGTGCTTCTCCGCTGATCTCCTCGGCTTTATCAAAACTCGCTGAGGTAAGATTTTTTGTGGGAAGAGACCTTATGTCGTTAAGAGGTTTCACGTTTACCGCTGTACCAATAAGATGATACTTCTTCATCGCATCCGATTCGGTAGCCAATTTGTATATCTCCCTGTAAACTTCACGGTATTTCTTACCATCTTTGGGTAAGAACTTCTTCCTCCCCCTTATAATAATAGCTTTTAATTTTTTACTTCCGAAAACGGCCCCTAAACCCAATCTCCCGAAATGACGGTAAGTTTCAGTTGTAACACACGCATACCTCACCAACTTTTCGCCAGCTCCACCGATCCTCATCACTGTCCTAATCCCTCTACCACCCTCGTTTTCGGCGATGATTCTACCGACTATCAGGGAATCCGGAATGCCCCAGAGTACTCTTCCATCCCTAAAATAGACCTCTTCTCCATCTACAACTAGGTAAATGGGTTTTTCACTTGCACCCTTTATTAGTATAGCACCATAGCCTGCATTTGCAATTGCAACTGCTGTTCTCCCGCCTGCGTGACTCTCTCCTAAATTACCAGTGAGGGGGCTCTTAAAAAGAGCTACAGTTTTAGATGCAAGAGGATAAGCGGGAGTAAGAGGGCCTGTAGAGAATACAATCACATTTTCTTCACCTAAAGGATCGGCCTTGAGATCCATTTCCTCCTTCAAAAGCTGAACGGCTACACCAACTCCACCCAGCCAGGATTCGAATAAATCCGGCCTGTCTTCGATTTCATAACTGTAGTCGCTTAAATCTATTTTCAGAACCTTCGATCTCAAGTTTCCACCTCCTCATATGCAAGTACACCATGAGGACAGAAGTCAACACAATAACCGCAGTGGATGCAAACAGCAATTTTACCGTCTTCTCTTTCGAATATTGCATTTAGCGTGCATGCATCGACGCAATATTTGCAGCCTATGCATAAGCTTTCACGAAATACCACTCCACCTCCCTTTTTAGGTTTTAAGGCTCCCGTTGGACAAACTTGAGCACAAGGTGGTTCGAGGCACCCCCTACAGAATATTATCGTCGCACCTCTCTCAAATCCACTGAGGCTAACGGCAAGAATTCCAGAACTGTGCACTCCTATTTCAGGATTTGCAGCAGATTTTCTCGAGCAAGCGAACATGCATAATCCGCAACCAACACACTTTTCAATGTCCTTAATTACGAGACGTTTCATATTCTTCCACCAACCTATCAAATTCCAAAACGAAGTTCTCCTCCAAACCCTTCTCAATTACAGTTGCCGCTGCTATTTTATGTGTAGCATCGGCAAAGCCTCCGACCAGTTCACTTGCCTTTGGTACCAAGACATCAAGCCCCAAAGCTTCACCTAAAAATATCTTTCTTTCAAGACTGGTCGGAGCCCTACCACTCATCTTAACAACGTTCCAATCAATTTTACCAAGATCTGGGATCACATATGGCATATTTTGGAAACCCACCAAATATTTTGAATCATCAATAAAACTCATATCTTTTATTTGCTGACAAAATTCGCCGACAGCCTTTACCCCCATAGGTGAAAATCTCTCACCCACGTGGAACCACTGAACATGTTTAAGCTTTTTCAATTCTCCTCCTTTTAGAATCTCAATCATTTCGTTGAATTTTTCGATCCTCAAAGAGTTTAGTTCTTTTGCTTTTTTCAACGATTTTTCATCGAAGCCTTCAAAACATGCTTTCATTGCAAGCTTGTATCCCCTTTCTCCATATCCAACCGCACCTAAAGTTGTGAAGTAATTTGCTATTACATCCGCATATTCATCAAACAACTTAATAAGGTATCTTTCTTTCATTCCCTCGATCTTTATCTTGACGAGCCCATAATCCGTGGCCTCGTCAAGAGCAAATCTATCCAATCCAAGTATTCCCCCACTCCTATCGTGATAATCTCCAACGCTCCCTATTACTGCAAGATAAGCATAATCTACTGCTTCATCTCCAGCCAAAATTCTAAAGAATATGTAATTCAACGTAGATGCAGAAACAAAGATGTCTCCAGAAATGCCAACCAATTCTGGATCTAAAACATGAACAGTTTCACTGTCTATACTTTTTGCTGGATGGTGATCAATTATGAAGACCTTACTCCTTCCAGAATTTATTTTATCGATCATTTTAGCTGCCAAACCCGCTAAATCTGTATAAATAATCATCCCATCTACTTCAGAATGGATTCTCTCAACGATTGCCGGGTACACTTTTTCTATGCAAATGAACTCGCTCTCAAAACCGCAGTACTCACAGGCCTTAGAAAGAAGTGCCGCTGAGCATATCCCATCAGCATCGTTGTGATGCACGATGGTTATCTTACCTCCCTCATACCTTCTTATTATTTCTGCCGTCTTCTTTACCCAATCAAAGAACTCTCTATTGAGGAACTCCTCCATGTCGATAGTTAATATTCCAGCTTAAAAAAGTTTTAGTAAAAATACGAAATTTCAATTATCTAAGATGTATGCAATCTCCAGCAAATATCTTTTTGCCATCTACAACAAGAGCTCCTTCTTTCGAGATATCAGTCGCGAAACCTTCGATCTTCCCCGATGGAAGCTGAATTCTGACATTCTTTCCAATTGTACTGCACAATTCAATTATCTCCTTTCGCAGATGCTCCCACTCACCCCTTTCAAACTTAAGGTAGTGTTCATAGAAGTTTTTCAGGACCAAGTTAAAAACAGAGATAACATCGTAGTTTGAAAAATCGACCAACCTACCAGCTCCCTCAAGGTCCCTAGGTAACTCATTTTCGACGTTGATGCCTACTCCAATGATTACCAGAGGTCTCTCCATTTCACCCTGTACTTCGCATAAGATGCCACATACTTTTTTATTTTCTATTAAAACATCATTAGGCCACTTAATTTTTCCATTTACGGCTTTAGCAACTGAAAGACCTGTTAAAAGCGTTATTTTCGGTACCTCCTCCAAACCGATCTTAGGTTGGAGAGTGATTGTGAAATACAACCCTCCAGGTCCACTACTCCAAGTTCTACCCAATCTACCCCTTCCACTTGTTTGTACTTCCGCGAAAAATAGAATTGAGGGTTTCCGATGTCTCTTTGCCGCATCGTTCGTTGAATCCACCATTTTATAGTACCAGACTTCATCCACAAGCTCTCTCAGATTTTTAAATGCGATAGCAGCCACATCAAATGGATTTAGTTTAGGTTTCCTTATGATCCTATAACCGGATCTCTTATCTGCCTCAACAACTATGCCATATTCCCGAAATTTTTTAATCATTTTCCAGACGGCTTTTCTAGTTAAACCCACCCTGCTAGCCAATTCCTCTCCGCTATAAGGCCTCTCTGATATTAGATCAAATACGATGAGACTATTTGCATCCTTCCTTATTTTAACAGCAGAGTACTTTCCCATTTTAATCGAAATGTCTGGCGTTAATTCTCAGTTCCTCATCACTAATGCTTGAGTAACCCAATCTTTCAGTAATTATAATATATGCCATCTCTGGCGGTATTGCACCGATTTCAGTTATTATTACGTCGATATAGTCCCTCGGAGTCACGTCAAATGCAGGATTCCTGACTTTCACTCCAAGATCCAATAGCTCTTTTGGTGCCACCTCG
>CAZPML010000026.1:0-15494 GCA_964587675.1 uncultured archaeon | reverse complement strand
TCCAATAATACCACTAATTCAAGGAAAACTAACAATCGTTGCCAAAAAAGAAGTGAAGGGAATATCTCTTGATCCAACGATGATATTTAGATACTATCTAATATATACCTAAATATATTATTTTAATTTTTTATTTTTAGATAAGTTTTTTAATAAGTTTTTTAAATCACAAGCAGACCAATCCAAAATGCCATCACTTAAAGCTTACATCGCAACTAGAGTCTTGCTAGTAATACCCACAGTTTTCATTCTTCTCACAATAGTATTTTTCATCCTCAGAATAATTCCCGGAAACCCAATCATGGCAATGGTAGGTCAAAAAGTCCCTGAAGAGGTTTTGCAGAAACTCATGCACGAGGCAGGTCTCGATAAACCTGCCTACATCCAGTACATAGACTACCTACATGGAATTCTTACCGGAAATCTAGGGAAGTCAATGATATGGGGAAGAAGGCCGGTTATCGATGAGATCATGGACCACTTCCCAGCAACACTCGAACTCACAATATTTGGCTTCGTTCTTAGCGTGCTCATAGGAGTGCTCACAGGATCAATAGCAGCTTTTAGAAAAGGCAGTAAGCTGGACAGTTCCATGAGAATATACAGCATCGTAGCCTACACTCTCTTCATACCATGGTTTGGTATGCTCCTCCAGATGTTCTTTGGAGTTTACTTGAGAGCATTACCAATAGGTGGTAGGATCACTCCAGGATTTGCTCCAAAAACAATAACCGGACTCTACGTTTTGGATAGCATCCTAACCTTAAACCCAACATCCATGCTCGATGCCCTCTCACACCTCTTACTCCCTTCACTAACTCTGGGAATTGTATTGTCTGGAGCTTATACAAGACTTTTAAGAAACAACCTGATCGACGTTCTAAGCCAAGATTTCATCGTTGCATACAGGGCAAGAGGTGTTAGGGAGAGAAAGGTTATATTCCATGCCATGAAGAATGCATTCATCCCAGTCGTAACTCTCATGGGTCTTCAATTTGCGATACTCCTGGCAGGGGCAGTTCTAACTGAAACAACATTTTCTTGGCCCGGAATGGGGACATTTCTTATTGAAAGGATAGTATACCGAGATTACACTTCTGTGCAGGGTGCAATAGTTTTCTACGCATTGTTTGTTGCCCTAATTAGTTTAATAGTTGACATAATCTATGCCCTCCTCGATCCCAGGATAAGGTACTGAGGTGATTCGGTGGAAGTAAAAAACATTGCGACGACAATCTTCTCGTTCATTCCAAAAACAGAGGGGAGATACATGGTTCTAACCGGTTTAGCAATAGTAATTACTGTTTGCCTGATGGCGGTCTTTGCACCTCTAGTAGCTCCATACGATCCAATTAAGTCCACAGGAAAAATCTTGCAGCCACCAAACTCTGCTCACCTAATGGGAACCGATAATTTAGGGAGGGATGTACTGTCAAGAATAATCTTTGGATCTCGAGTAGTTCTTGCCGTTGTAATATCCGCAGCAATCATTTCAATGAGTATTGGAGTTCCACTTGGCTTAACTTCAGGATACTTTGGTGGAAAGCTAGACAGAGCGCTTTCGATGCTAATGGACAGCATGTATGCTTTCCCTGGCCTGATCCTCGCAATTGCTATAGCGGCCGTGCTTGGACCTAGCGTTGTGAATGCCGTTGTTGCAATTTCCGTTGTCTACATTCCAACCTACTTCAGGATGATAAGGGGACAGACTCTAAGCATCAAATCACTCCTTTTTGTTGAGGCCGCAAGAGCCATGGGTGCAAGCGATTGGAGGATAATGAGAAAGTACATCCTCCCTAACCTAATCCCAACCCTCGTTGTAGTTTTCTCTTTAAGCGTTGCGGATGCAATTCTCACTGAGGCCGGTCTAAGCTTCCTTGGATTCATAGTGAGTGCACCAACGCCAGACTGGGGCTTTGAACTAGCTTCGGGAAGACCTTACCTTCCCGCTGGATACTGGTGGATGATTACTTTCCCAGGTTTAATGGTGATGATCCTATCACTCGGCTTCGCCCTAATAGGTGAGGGAATGAGTGAGATCTATGCACCGAGGAGGGAAAAGTGATGCTCCTTGAAATAAAGAACTTAAGGACCTACTTCTTTACTAAGAGGGGGACAATAAAAGCAGTTGATGATGTCTCCTTTGGAATTGACAAGGGCGAATTCATCTCGATAGTTGGCGAGAGTGGGTGCGGAAAGTCTACGCTTGCCTATTCCGTGATTAGACTGGTTGAGCATCCGGGCAAGATAGTTGGTGGAGAGATCATATTTGACGGGGAGAACCTTCTCACATTAAGTGAAGAAAAGATTAGGGAGATTAGGGGAAAAGAGATTGGGATGATATTTCAGGATCCAATGACCTGTCTAGATCCACTTGAAAAAATAGGTGACCAAATAGCTGAAACGATTGTTGAACATAAGAGAATTTCGAGAAAAGAGGCGATCCAAACCGCATCAAAAATGCTTGAAAAAGTTGGATTGCCTGCAGATAGGGTTAATTACTATCCTCACCAGCTCAGCGGCGGGCAGAGGCAGAGGGTAATGATTGCAATGGCTATTAGCTTGAATCCAAAGCTGCTGATAGCGGATGAACCAACTACAGCCCTAGATGTAATAGTCCAAGAGAAGATAATGAATTTGCTCGACGACATGAGGAGGGAAGGGAGAGCTATAATGCTAATAACTCACGACTTTGCTTTGGCCTCAGAGAGAAGCGATAAAATTGCAGTTATGTATGCCGGATGGCTTGTGGAATTTGGAAAATCTGATGAAATAGCAAATGAGCCCCTACATCCATATTCCCGTGGTTTAATAGATTCGGTTCCAGATGTATGGGTTGATAGAGATATTAAACCTCTACCAGGATTCCCTCTAGACCTAGCGAATCCGCCCAAGGGATGCAGATTTCGCCCTAGATGTCCATTCGCAACTGAGAAATGCGAAGAGGAGCCACCAACTTTTGACCTAGATGGGAGAATCGTGAAGTGCTGGAGGTATGAAAGTTGATCGATGTTGAAAACCTAAGGAAGTACTTCCCAGTCCAAAAGTCTGCTATTGAAATGATTTTTTCAAGGAAAAAGGAGTACATAAAAGCTGTGGATGGTGTTAGCTTTGAAATAGAGAGGGGAGAAGTTCTATCTCTAGTTGGAGAGAGTGGATGTGGAAAGACGACGATTGGAAGAATTTTAGTGGGCCTTGAAACACCAACTTCCGGGAAGATTAGCTTCAAGGGGAGAGACATAACAAGCTTGGATAAGGAAGAGTACAGGGCTATGAGGAGATCAATCCTAATGGTATTCCAAGATCCATATGCTTCTCTTAATCCGAGGATGAAGGTTGGCGAACATCTTGAGGATGCATTACTCGTTCATGGAATTGCAAGCAAAGATGAGGCTAGAGAGATTGCTAAAAACATGCTTGATAGAGTGGGGCTCCCGGCAGACCAATTCTACAACAGGATGCCTTACCAGCTCAGCGGCGGGCAAAGGCAGAGGGTTGCAATTGCCAGAGCCATGATACTCAAACCAGAATTCGTTGTTGCAGATGAACCGGTATCCATGATCGACGTAAGCTTGAGAGCTGCAATTCTTGAACTCCTAATGTCTTTTAGAAAAGAATACAAGCTTAGCATGCTTTTCATAACTCATGACCTCTCCATTGCAAGACTTGTTGGCGATAGGATAGCTGTTATGTACTTAGGCAAGATAGTTGAAATCGGGAAAACTAGAGACGTTATCTACGAACCAAAACACCCATACACTGCAGCCCTTCTCTCATCAGTTCCTAGCTTTGTTAAGAAACCCAAGAAAGTTGAGATTATAGGAGATATAGCAAATCCTCTTGAAATTCCACCAGGATGTAGATACCACACTCGCTGCCCATTTGCAAGAAAAATTTGTAGAGAAGTTGAACCCGAAATGACAGGTGGTAAACACTCATTTGCTTGCCATTATCCACTAGAAATTACGTTTTGATAAATTACAAAACTGGAAGCAATCTTTAGACCTCGTAATGAGGAATTTGTATCCACAAGTAATTTTGATGAAGAATATTCCAAATTTTGGGAAGAATCAAAAATTACTTCGCAGAAAATCTGAGAAACCTACCAGAAATTTTGTTTCCCGATCAAAGACCTTCAGTACTTTCAAACTCTTTTCCAGGTTTTTTCTTTTCCTCCGTTTTCGAGGTTTCCTCAGGTTAGATAAAGAAAATCGTAAGGTTCATCAGAAGTTAGGAACTTGTTCCAGGAAAATGAGCTAAAAGTTCCAAAGCAGCTTGTTGGATCTACGCGATTGATTTCGCTTTATGATCTCCAATTACAAGCCTTTCTCCATCACTCCATATTTTCCTAGGAGCTCCAAACATACCATTTGGAGCTAGTATAACATCTGGCGGAGTATTGTTCTCATCCAGAATTTCGTTCCATATGTACACTTTAGAATCAGCTGTGTCCGTGGCTATCAATTTTTCCGTCAACCAAATAGACTGCACATGGGCTTGTGATTTTACGTCACCATCTAGAAATCTGATCTATGACAATATCAGCCAGTTGTCCTTTTCTATTCAAGAATTTGCTCCAAATTGAATCTTCTGATTGTCACATTAGGTGGTTAAAACTCAGTGGTCCGACTGAATAGTTGAAATCGACCCACCAAGGGACTATTTCAAACCAGCCTTCTGGTTTTGTCTTAACAGTTTTCATAGGTTGAATTAGTGAAATTTGCCTCTATGGTAGAGACTATATCTCCAAGGCTCAATGCTTAATACCCCTTCTTTAAAATTATTAATATTATATTATTGAATTATATCAATAAATGATGTGACTTACTGTCCAATTCTTTCAGAAGTTCTATCAACACCGAGAAACCGCAGCTTCAAAAGGGTCATCAAAATAGATAAAGTACTCGTTGCTGTACTTCTTCGTCATCTCAGCAAGTTTTTCCTGTATATTTCCTCTCTTCCCTTTTAAAGTTCTTGCTGTCTCCACTTTCTGCAATTTTCTTGACTTCCAACCTAATGCTCGAATACTTCTCCCCATTAGAATATCTCCAAGGTTAACTGAAGTGGATCTTTCAAGTATATGCTCTCTCTAACACCTTCACGGCTAACGTCGAAGACGCGGTAGCATCTAGCATCCTCCTCAACCCATATCAACCTATCTGCGTAGTTTGCTATTAGATCAAAAAACTGATCTCTGGCAGAGGAGAAGTAAATGAGAAGTTTTTCGCGTCCAACTTGCCTCAATAACAGAGCAAAATCTTCGACGTCCGAAAATTCTATTTCCCCAGCGACCATAGGATCGTGTTCGACGAACAAAACATCTTCGTAGGCATCGAGGAGAATTTTTATGAGCTGGTAGATCGTGAACCCTCTCTTGACCCAAATCTTCCCCCTAATTTTACCCAAAACCTGTGATCTATTTCCACAAATATAGAGCGTCAGAAATCTGTAGTTATTGATGTAGTCCTCCACACAATCCCTGCATACTTCGACTGGAGCTACTAGAGTGTTAAATCCCCAGCTTAGCTTCGTGGAGAGAACTTCAACTTCCATGAAACTTTAGAGGTAAATCCAAATAAGAAGTTCTACCCTTAGATGCAAGTGGATTTTTTAATTTATCCAGATTCTAAATTATCCCACACCTTTCAAGGAATTCTTCATCATCCAAGAGTTCGGAACCACCTATTTTCTTTATTTCCTTTTTCTGATTTAAAACAACAATCCTCTCAACGAGGTCTGAAATTAACTTAAAATCGTGAGTTGCTACAACTAAAGTTCCACTAAAGTTCCTCGCAACATCCTTGCAAATTTCTCTGAGAGTCTTAGTGCTTCATCGTACGGCACTTCAAGTTGAGCTGGAGTTTAGAAAAGTTTGTCTCTTACCGTTGGGTTGAAAAGGAATCGTTTGGATTTTGAAATACAAAACCAACATTCCTTCTCACGTATTCTAGATTTCCATACCCCAAGTCTAGGTATCCGTCTAATATTGCATCGAGCTTAATCATTAAAAAATGTTGATAAGCTTTCCTATTTTAGAAATATTTTTAATAAATTTATTAAATTTAATGACATAACATAATCAAGTCGCTGAGCTTATTAGAACTGAACTCCAATAGACTAAAACTCTTAAAATTAATCCAAACGAAATGTGTCCCATATCTAAATAGATTGGTCATAAAGCAGTAGCTTTTTCAGGTGGTAGGATGAAGAACTCTCTCATATCTGTAAGCGATAAGAGGGGTATTTCCGATTTTGCAAAAGCTTTGCTGAATATCGGTTATGAAATATATGCGACGGAGGGTACATCGAAATTCTTAGAGAGGAATGGATTGGCTGTAAAGAGGATCTCAGAATTAACGGGTCTTTCAGAATCTAAAGATCTCAAAACTCTGCATCCAGAAGTTTTCAAGAGAATTTACAACGGCTTCTTCGACCTTGTTGTTGTAAATCTCTACGATCCTCCAGAAATTGATGTTGGAGGGGCAGCAATCCTTAGAGCCTGCGTAAAGAACTACGACAAAGTTCTGGTTGTATGTAGAAACGAAGATTACGATGAAGTGCTTGAAAAGCTAAAAAGTGGTTTTGATAAAAGATTTAGACTTAAGCTCGCGATAAGAGCTATGGAATATCTTGTAGAGAACGGTCTCAAAATTCTCGAATTTCTCAGGTCATAGACAAAAAGTTTGAATTTTGAAACTGAGATTCTCTATGTTTTATGTTAAGCAAATTGGAATCATAAGGTCACCGTACAAAGACTCCGCACCATACCAAGGCAGATACAGCCAAGAAGTATTTGAAGTAGAGATCTTTCCAGAATATGAAGAGGGACTGAAAGATATCGAGACCTGCTCCCATCTAATATTCCTATACTGGCTGGACAGGGCTAGAAGAGATGTTCTCCTCGTAAAACCACCACACAACGGAAAGGTTCATGGTGTTTTTTCAACAAGATCTCCAAATAGGCCAAATCCAATCGGATTTGCTGTTGTAGAACTTATCGAGAGAGACGGGAGATTTCTCAAGGTTAAGGGATTAGATGCATTTGATATGACTCCCCTCATTGACATCAAGCCGTACTTCAGCGAGATCGACTGCATCAAGAATGCAAAGGTAGGTTGGTACGAGGCAGGAGCCAAAAGTAAATTCTAAATATTTCCCTTCAATCCGAGATTTATGAAGAAGGTGTTTATTGTAGCTTGTGGAAGATATATTGACACGACCTACGGCTGCCCAGGTGAGTGGAGGTGTCTTAAAGCTGCAGCATTGGGTGAAGGAAAATTCGATGAGCCAGTACAGCTAATCGCTTTGGTTAGGTGTGAATGTCCAGGGAATACCCTTATCCCAAACATAGGAATGACAATGAGGTTGTCTGAAGTTAAACCCGACGAAATTTATTTAAGCACTTGTATGCTCAGAAAGCCGGGGTGTCCCTATTATTCCGCTGAAGAATGGGCAAAAATGATAGAGGAGGCGACTGGAATAAAAGTCGTCCTTGGCACTCACGAATACCCGTGAGCTTTTTGATTTAGTATTTATTTTTATTTTAAATTAAGATCCAGTTAGCTAACAAGTTGTAAATCCAGATCCAATACTACAACTTTCATTTTAAGTTTAATTCATCCAATTTCTCCTCAGTTGGGGCTCCCTCTCTCCATCTTCTATACTTGTAATACTCCTGAACCTGCTTTTTGATATCTGGTACGTTCTCCTCGCTCCCTCCCTTTACAGGCCGAAGTACGATCTTAGGAAGCTTGTCATCACTTGCAGTCACGCCACATTTTAAGTTGTAGAGCCTCTTAATTGTAAATATCCTTTCGCCAACTTTGAACAATTTTTTAGAATCGTAGTCGTATCCGGTAACGTACTTGAGCATCTTTGCAAATACTGTTGGATTGACCGGCATGAACGCACACAGAATTGCAGCATTGAAAATTTCTGTGAAGTTCTGAACCTTTGCTGTCATTACTCCCTTCCCCTTGTTTGAGAACCTATCCTTACTTGCAACCCCGTACTCTTTTATTTTTTTACCCATTTCGTAGAGGTACATTTGGTGGGGTAAGTGGCATGCACCCCTTGGATGAGTTGCGTAGGCACATGCAAGAGCTGAGAATGCTCTTGGATCGTGCATCGGTATCTCAAGACCCTTTACGTGAGCGGCCCAATCCTCAACACCGTACTTCTTGCCAAGATACCTTACACCCTCAGCTAATTCGTTTCCAATACCTCTCCTGTACGCTATGTCCTCAACAAGCTCCTTAACTTTCTCAGTTTCCCCCCAACCAATATTGAATTCTCCGATCCCTCTTTCACTCATCCACATGGTAAAAGCAATGCTCACGCCTGCAGATATCGAATCTAGCCCGAGATCGTTTAGAGTGTAGTTAATTTCAATTATCGACTCCAAATCATCGTTGAGCTGGAGAGCTCCGAAAGATGCTAGAGTCTCATATTCTGGGCCGTGGATTTCTTTTCCTCCGAACTTAACAACCCTACCACATCTGACTATGCATCCTAAGCATCCATCTCTCCTCCTCAATATTGACGTTGCCATCGCAGAACCAGATATCTTCGCTGCCCCGTCGAAAGACCCTAGAGTGTAGTACTTCGTTGGAACATCACCAAAACTCTCCCCAGTCTCCATATATCCCGCGGTTCCGAGATCTCTCAAAATTGAACACGAGAAGTCATTCTTTATCCTAGTAACGAAGTCTGCAACGAGCTCATCGAGCGATCTTGGATCTGAGTACTTTATCTTGAATCTCTCACCTGGATCATAGACGACAGCTATTCCTTTTAGCTTCTTTGATCCCATTACAGCCCCAATTCCAGTTCTTCCAGCATGTCTTGAATTGTCCAATTGTACACATGCATATTTAACCAAATTTTCACCTGCAGGTCCGATTACAGCTGTAGATATTCTTTTCTCTCCGATGTCTTTTTTGATGAGTTCCTGTGACTCGTAACATCCCTTTCCCCATAATTCGCTTGCATCCCTTATCTCAGCACCGTTGACATCCACGAAAATGTATACTGGAACTTTACTTGCACCCTCGATGATGATACCGTCCCAACCGGCAAATTTGAGATACGCACCCATCTTTCCACCAGAATTTGACTCTCCCCAGATTCTGGTGTGAGGGCTCCTAGCACAGAATTCAATCCTACTGGTTCCAGGGATTTTAGTTGCGTTTAAGGGGCCAGTCATAAGGATTAAAGGATTCTCCGCAGAAAGTGGTTCGTATTCAAATGACCCCAAATCATAATGTAGTTTAGCCGCTAGTCCAGCCCCTCCAACAAACTCCTTCAGGAGACTTTCTTCGATCTTAAGCTGGCTGGAACTTCTTTCAGACAGGTTAATTCTCAAGACCCTTCCACAGTACCCGCCCATAATACCACCTAAAAATCAACTTTTTTGCCTTAGAATGAATACTCGAAGAACTTCCCTACCTCCTCTGCCTCGGGAATTCTAGGGCTAGTAACCATGCACGCATCTGAAACCGCATGTTCAACTAGGAAATCCATGTTCCCGAAGTAATTCTTCTCTCCTATAATCTCCGTGACTTATGCTGGAGCTAGGACTGGCAAACCACCACATAGAATCACCGAGTAGATTAATGGTAGAGTATAATCTTTACTTGAATTATTAAGATTTCGAATTCAAAAACTTTTTTGCTTTATATTATTTAGAGATACTTAAAATCGATAACCTTTATTCCAGACTTATTCTGGAATATCCAGATCCCCTGAAGGACTTTTATTCTACTGTAGTACTTGTCCATATTTATAAGAATCAATTCTCCACCTTCTATGCTCCTCTGGATTAGCACTATTATCACAGTAGGTTTAACTGGAGTCGTTATCACCAATATGTTCTTTCTAGGCATTACAAAGTAATGATGCTTCTTTATTCTCTTTGCAATTTCCTCAAGGCTCTTCGATTCGTCAAACCTCCACTCATGAACGTAAACATGCTTAATTGGGAAGATCGGATCTACTGGTAACCTCATAAATTTCAGATGCTTAAAAAATATTTTTCACTTCCCAAATTGGAAGTGAAACTTCCTAATTCCTACTCCTTGTTTTCGGCTAGATTGGAGGCGCATCGAGATTCCAGATACTATTGGGATTACTTTATCGACTCGATCGCGTGGTGAGGGCGGTAGCAGAAAACCTTGAAACTCTCCCCTAACTTTGTTCCTCCTATAGAGCGGTATAACAATTTCTCCCTTAGAACCTTGACGATCAGTACACCACTTTCGAGACGATCGACAGGCTTTGTCTTCCTCGCAATTCTATCGGCAGCGAAATTTATAACCTCATATATGGTCCAAGAGAATCTGCAAGAATTAGCAACAAAAGAAGAAAAATTTAAGGAAGAACCAAATCCTTGTACTTATCTCTTATAACCTTCTTATTCACTTTCCCGACGCTCGTTCTTGGAATTTCATCAACAATAAAGAACTTATCTGGAACCCACCATTTTGCCATTTTTCCTTTTTCAACAAATTCCCTGAGCAAGAACTCTTTGAGGTCTTCCTCACTAACCTTTCCTACATACTCCTGCTTTAGCGTGACAACTGCAACTGGCCTTTCACTCCATTTCTCGCTCCTAACTGCAACAACAGCAACTTCTGAAACAGCTGGATGCTTATTTATAAAGTCTTCTAATCTTATGCTACTTATCCACTCCCCACCGCTCTTTATCACATCTTTAAGTCTGTCTACGATCGTTATGTATCCCTCCTCATCCCAAACACCAATATCTCCAGTATGGAACCATCCCTCATCATCCCAAGATTCCTTAGTTTTCTCTGGATTCTTCCAATATCCTCTTGTAAGTCCTGGGCTCTTAACGCAAACTTCTCCCATGGATTTGCCATCTTTTGGAACTTCCTTACCACTCTCATCCACGATCTTGATTTCAACGAGAGGTGCTGGAAGACCTGCTTTGTTGAGATATTCAACCTGCTTTTCCCATGGCCAGTCAACCATATGGCTCTTAAGAGTTGAGAACGTCAATCCAACGGCTTCTGACATTCCGAATGCTTCAATCATCTTTATTCCAAGACTTTTGGCTCTTTCGAAAAGAGATCTTGTTGGATGTTCTCCATCACAGAGGAACTTAAATTTACTAAGTGCATCCTTGTAATTCTCAACTTCGGGGTAATCCAAGATCACCTTGAGGAAGACTGGGACCCTGCCGCATAAGTCACGCCCTCGTTCTTTATTAGGTCAAGCATCATTTTTGGCTCATATCTTCCTGGGAGAACTTGTTTGAGTCCAAGCATCGTCATTAGGTAAGGGAGAGTCCAACCCATTCCATGGAAGAATGGTGGAATGTGCATAACAATATCTGCAGAAGTGAAGCTAGCTGGAGATGGATTGGCTGCTAGGGCAAGACCGTTTATCATGCATTGAAGGATGATTTCTCGATGAGAGAAATGAACAGCCTTTGGAAGGCCAGTAGTCCCGCTTGTGAAGTAAACTGAAGCGTCTGTATTCTCATCAATTTCTGGAAACTCGTACTTTGCACTCCCTTCCTTTATCAAATCCTCATAGAAGTAGAGCGGTTTTAATGAGGTTTTTACATCTTCAGATTCTCCCGTGACTATCCATCCCTTCACAAATGGAGTATGAGAAGCTAACTTCTCTGCCAGTGGTAGGAATTCATCCCTCACGATAACGTAGTCATCTTCTACGTATTTCATTGTATACAAAATCTCCTCTGGAGCAAGTCTAATATTAACATGATGAATCAGTGATCCCATCATCGGAATTGCAAACATTCCTTCGAGATACTGATGGGTATTCCAATCCACAAATGCTATTTTTGGCCCTGGTTTTGCACCAATGCTTTCAAGTCCATTTGCCAGTTTCTGAAGTCTTTTGTAAAATTCACTGTAGGTGCACCTTACTTTATCCCTATAAACAATTTCCTTATTTGGATAGGCATGTAGTGGAAAATAGATACTTCTCTTAATTAAAAGGTTGCACCCGACTTTGGACATAATTAATATCAACATTATTACTAAATAAATCTTTTCAAAAAAGCTTATTTTTATATTTTTAATTATTTTTCAAAGTTAAAAAACAAAATAAAAGTCTCCAAATAAGGGATAGATACTTGTATGAGAAGGTTTTATAAATTTAAACCAAAATAAAAATATTAGATGAACTTAGCTTAGTCCAAACTTTTTTATATCAAGAGAAAGAGTTTCAACGTGCAGGAGAAACTCGTTGTAGCAAGTTTAGCAGTTATATTCTTTATAGGACTCGCTATAGCTCTCACAGCACCTGAAACTCCAGAAATTATATACATTGAGAGGGCCGATCTAAAAGCCGAAAAAGTGAATGAGAGTTTTGTTGAAATTAAGTTCCTGATAAGAATTAGAGGAGAACCTGATTGTCTCGTTATTTCAATCTACGATCTTAGAACAAATCTTCTAATTGAAGATAAAAAATTCAAAGCGAAGAGAGAATTAAATTTTACGATCCCATTTGAAAAGGATAAGAACTATAGAATAGTTCTAAAAGTTCTTAAAAACGACAAAATCGTAAATAGGAAAATCTTGACAGTACATGGTCTTGATACCTTAGTTCCAAAAGAGAAGGTGCTCAAGATCGAAGTAAAGGATGTTGACTTCAAAATAGTGGATGTTACAGGTAACAGAGCGAGAGTTTCTGCAAAATACTACATTAACTCATTTGAGGATTATGAAGACGTTAAGTTCCATGTAAAAGCTGTGCAACTCGAATCAAATGTCCTAGCCGATGAAGTATGGTTCGAATCTTGCATAAACAAGGAAAAAACAAACATAATTTCAACAAATATAACAATTCCAAAAAATTACAATTATTTGATCAAACTGGAGGCTTGGAGATCAGGAAAGCTTCTAAAGATCTGGAAGAGGAGTTTGAATCTATCAGAGAAGAGGGAGATCGTGAGGGAAAAAGTGGAGGAGGAAGTAGGATTTAAAGTTGAAGAATTCACAGGAACTGGTGTAGAAAAGACAGCTTTACCGTCCCCACTACCATCCGGTTATCAAGCTAAGAGGGCGATACCGGGTTTCGAAGTTCTCGCATTCTTTGCAGGTATTGGAGGGGCACTAGTATGGCGCTTGAGGAGAACGTGAGAAAGGTTTTGATCATTGTTATTGTAGCCTTGCTATTAGTCTCAATATTTGGAATCTACATTTACTCAATGGCAATAATTGATAGGTGGGCAAACTACAAGTATGCTCCCATTTATAAAATACTAGTTAATTTAACAATATTCATCCTTTCTATCTACTTTCTAACCAAGATACTTAGGAAAAGCGCTTAGATTTCCAAGCTATTATCTTCAATTCAATTAATTAGTTCTCCAGCAAATTATAAATTCAACCTGCTTACTCAGCTTGTGATAGTTGGAACACTAATAAACTCAATAGCAATACTTATTGCATCCCTAATAGGGACACTCTTCGGCTCAAGGGTGAATGAAAGATTGAGAAAGTCCATAATGAATGTTTTAGGTATTCCAGTTATAATCATCGGAATTAGTATGGCCCTAAAAACTCAGAATGTGCTGATACCAACCATAAGCATGGTCATTGGTACTGCAATAGGAGAATTGATTGAGATTGAAAGAAGACTCGAAACATTAAGTAGCAAGTTTGAGATGATTGGATCTGGAAAATTTTCGGAGGGATTTGTAAGTGGATCACTCCTCTTCTGCGTTGGACCACTCGCGATTTTGGGTCCAATTCAGGAGGGATTAAGTGGAGACACTTCCATTCTCCTCGCTAAGTCAATTTTGGATAGTGTTGCAGCTATAGCTCTCGCCTCCGTACTTGGAATAGGAGTAGCATTTTCAAGTATAAGTGTTTTTGCTTATCAGAGCTTCTTTGCAGTACTAGCCAGCGAATTAGGGAAATTTATGACTGAGAAGGTCATATCCGAACTTACGAGTACTGGTGGGATGTTAATAATTGGAATTGGAATAAATCTTCTTGAAATCAGAAAATTGAGAGTTGGAAATATGTTGCCCGCACTAATATTTGCACCTATTCTTGCCTTAACTACATAATACCGGCTCTTTTTAGAGCTTTCTCCATTCTTTCTATCCTAGATTGAATTTCTCTAAGACTGACTTCAATATAGCTTCTAAGATCTTTTCTGAGCATCTCAGCTTCCAATCTGATCTTCTCAGATTCTTCTTTTACGGTCTGCCTAGTTTTCTCAGATTCCTCTCTAATTGCATCACGTATTTCTATTAAAATTGGGATGGCCTTGCCCCAATGTTCCATCTGGAAAGTTTACAAACACCTCTCAATTGGAGGGACATCGAATTTATAGTCATCAACAGTTATAGACTCAAAAATAGCTTTCTCAGGTTTTTCCTTTTGGATACGATTGACAAAAATATTAATTAATTGATCTGGAGCATCTATTAGACAAACGACAGCCTGTTTCTTATCTATTAGAGTATTAAATGTGTTAAATTTATCTATTCCATATTCCAAAGCGAGTTGAATTAATTTTATTCTCAATCCTACACCGTGAACCTTCCCTTTAATTACGACTTTCTTTGGCATAATTTTTAGCTTAATAGAAAGATAAAAAAATTTAGTCTAATATCTGCAAAATTTAGTAAAACTTATAGCGATATATCTGTATGAACATATCGGTGTTGGGAAGAGTTATTGTACTAGTGCTTCTCTCAATTCTAGTAGTTGGCTGCATAACTCAGCATGAGGAATCAAAGGTTGCGATCGAATTAATCGGATCCAAAAAGACGTTAAAACTTACATTAAATCAAATAAAGTCTTTAAAAGACGTTAAGGGGATAGGTGGGTTGATAACTTCAACTGGAAAAATAAAAGGACCATACGCGTATAGAGGAGTTCCACTAGTGGAGATTGCAAAGCTTGTTAATGTGCCTTCTAATTACTGTCTAAAAGTAATAGCAAAGGATGGTTACCAGATGCTTTTTACCAAAGACCAATTAGAGGGGAAAGGATTTGTTGCATACGATCCAAAAACTGGTAAAGAGACCACACCAAAGGGAGAATTTACAGTAATTTTAGCTTATGAAGAAAATGGAAAAGAATTGGACGAGGACAATTTGAAAATAGCTATTTTAAATCCTGAGGGTCTAATAACAGAGGGACATTATTGGGTAAAGTGGGTCAAGAAAATTGTGGTCTTATCTACCTTTGAGAAATTCAATTTAACTCTCAAAGGAGCAATCAATGTTACCCTCTCGACTGATGATATCCAAAGCTGGATGTCCTGTCACGGAATCGACTGGAAAGATGAACAAGGTCAAATTTGGACTGGTGTACCGTTATGGAGATTTGTAGGTTACGTAGATGATGAGAACAAACATGGAAAAGGAGCATTCAACGATAAATTAGTTGGAAAGTATAAAGTAAAACTCATTGCATCGGATGGCTATTCAGTAGTGTTCGACAGTAAGGACATCGCAAGAAACGATAATATCATACTTTCAT
>CAZPML010000025.1:0-15918 GCA_964587675.1 uncultured archaeon | reverse complement strand
GGGGCGCCTGACTCATAATCAGGAGGTCGGGGGTTCGAATCCCCCCCTCGGCATATCGGGAAAGGTATAAAGCCGTCTTTCAATTTCCTCTCTCCTGGTTTATTTTCTGGCGAAATAAACGTTTCTAACCTTTACCGAATATCTTGGAGGAAGATAACGATCTTGGTGGTATCTAATATTTTTGATTGCCCTGCGAACTGGCCCCTAAATCTCGAAATGTTTAGCGTAATCTGAACTCATCCGTATCACATAACAAAAGCCTAACTTAATCTAAAAACAAGTCTATAAAAGTTCTCATATTAAAACCTCTGCTTTTACCCCATGGTAGAATTTAATCGGGATTCCATCTCTTGTATTCTACGTTTATACCCAGTTTTTCGGCTACCCGACATACGATGTGATCTACAACATCATCTAAAGTTTTGGGTTTATGATAAAAAGATATCACTGGCGGGAAAATGATAGCTCCCATTCTTGCAAGTTTTGAAAGCGTTAGCAAGTGGCCAAAATGAAGGGGAGCTTCTCTAACAACCAATATTAGTTTTCGCCCCTCTTTTAGAACCACGTCTGCGGCTCGTGTGACTAAATTTCCCGTGACTCCGTAAGCTATGCTTGATGCGGTTTTAATACTACATGGAATTATTACCATACCATTGTGCTGGAAGGATCCACTTGCTATTGGTGCGTCTATTTCAGTTTCCTCGTAGCATTTGGTGGCAAGTTCGTATATGCTGTCTAGTGTGTAGTTTGTTTCAGACTCAATGATCTTTTTAGCAGCATTTGAGATAACGAGATGTATTTCCAAATTCTTTTTGGATAGGAGTTCAATCAGCCTGATCCCAAGTAACTGACCAGATGCACCGGTCAGGGCAACTACGATTTTCATTATATTAGTGGCTCGATGTCCTCATCAAATAATTCCAGGGTTTTAGCCATTCTTAGTTTTTCTGCATCTTCTGCCTCCTCTTTAGCCTCAGCAGCAAGTCTTTGTAACTCTTTAACCCTCGGAACATCGGTAACATTCGCGAGAACAACTAGTGCTGCTACATATTTTGTCCGTTTCGTCGGGTAGTCTCCGGCCCTCACTTCAACTCCCGATATTTGCTCTTCAAGCCAGAGTTTAGCCTTCTCCAAACCCTTTCTATCGAGGTGTTCCGGTGGTCCTGCCACGAGAATTAAAGCTCTCTCGGCACTTCTAATATTGCATGGAATTGTTAATCTACCCAGTGCGGCTCTTCTAACGAGTGTAGCAATTTTCATTGGTTTATCGTTTTCTATAGCTTCTAGCTCTTTCTCTTCCTTCCTTCTTCCAAATGGAAGCCATCTTCTCTTTTTGCTCGTTTTAGCTAGGGTTGTGGCATATCCTATTGATGAGACACCACCGCCACGTAGGGTATTTATCACCTCACTGCTATCAACCACCATCTCGCCCACAAAATCTCCTTCAAGTGGTTCACCGGCTCTTGCCAATATGGCCAATCTCCTAACTATTTCTTCATTTATTTTAGCAAAAGACTCTCTTAAACTGAGACCCTCAAATTTCCAAGCACCGTTATCAACTAGGATGAGATTATCAACAAATTTTAGAGTGGATATCATACTCCTAGCGGCATTGAGAGAATATAACTTCCCTTCCTCTGGGGCTGGAAGTATTCCTATGGCATATACTGGCTCAGAATACATTTCGGATAAGTACTTGGCAAGAACGGGCACACCTCCACTACCAGTTCCACCACCTAGTCCGGCGATAATCAGGAAAGCATCCATATCATGGGTACCGCGTTCATCTATCGCATTTAAGATCGTTTCTATCTCATCTCTGGCTATCCTGGCACCTAGTTTGTTATCGGTACCCACACCATGGCCCTTAACGACCGTTTGTCCTATGAGAATTCTGTCCTCAACGGGAACGTGTTTTAGCCCCATCAAATCGGTTCTAGCTGTATTTACAGCTAGCCATCTCATCCTAATTTTTGATCCCCTTCTCTTCTCGCTTTCGATGAATAGGTCTAGGATCTTACCACCTGCTTGACCGAAACCTATTATGAAGAATCTCATTTGATCACCCGCTCTCGAATCTAAAACAACTATTTATTTAAATCTTATTCCCATTTAGCGTAAGTATTATTTTTCTTACTACATGGCACTCTGCGATGGGTAGCGTAAAAGATTTGATTATTTTTAAAGAACCAAAAGAAAAAATCGGAAAAGGAGTTTTCGTCTTTTCTGATCGCTTTTCTGTTTTTGATTATGGAATAATGCCTGATAGTATTCCCGATAAGGGTAAATCTCTTTGTATATCTACTGCTTACTTCTTCGAGAAGTTGGAAAGTGTTGGCATTAAAAACCATTATGAGGGGCTTATAGAGAATGGAAAATTAAAGAGATTAAACGAGCTAGAAAATGCAGTAGAGAAAATGCAAATAAAACTTGTTAGAGTCATTAAACCAAAAAAGAAAGTCGTAAGTTCGTATGACTATTCCATCTTTAAGACTTTGAGATCCAATTATCTTTTGCCATTGGAGGTAATTTATAGGAACTTCGTATCCGAAAATTCCTCTCTAGTGAGGAGATTGAAAGAGGGGAAAGTTAGACCACAAGACTATGGTTTGTCGGAAATTAAGCCAAATCAGAGGTTAGAAAAACCGATTGTGGAATTTAGCACGAAACTTGAGGATGTTGACAGGTACATAAGCGGCGAAGAGGCAAAGGAGATCTCGGGCATTTCAGACTTCGAACTTGAGGAGTTAAAGAACATAACCTTAAAGGTGAACCGAGTAATAACGAGGGAGGTAGAAAGGTTGAAATTGGAAAATGAGGACGGAAAAATCGAATTTGCTTTCGATGATAACCGGGAGCTAATGGTCGTAGACTCCGTAGGCACTCTCGATGAATGCAGGTTTAGTTTCGGTGGAATTGAGGTAAGCAAGGAGATTTTGAGGAAATACTACAGGAGAACTAATTGGTACAGAAAATTGGTGAGATTTAAAGGTCAAGAAAATTGGAGAGATCTGGTGGGTTCACCTCCGAGACTCTTTTCCGAGTTTAAAAATGCAATTGCGGATCTCTACAGGGCATTTAGCAATGAGCTAGTTGGTATAAAATTCTTTGACACGCCCCCTCTAAAAGATGCTATCCGGAAGATTTGCGAGGTGTTGGAATGAAGGCAGCATTGGCTTTAGAAGACGGAACTTATGTAGAGGGAAAGGCGTTTGGGGCGGAGGTGGATGCTGAGGGGGAGATAATTTTTTGTACCGGTATGACCGGTTATGTTGAAGCTCTTACGGATCCAAGTTACAAAGGGCAGATTTTGATGATGACTTATCCCTTAATCGGTAATTACGGTGTTTGTAGAGAGGATTTTGAAAGTGATGGAGTGAAAGTTGAGGGTTTTGTTGTGAGGGAATTGTGCAAGACGCCAAGTAATTGGAGAAGTGAGATGACAGTTGACCAGCTATTAAAAGAATATGATGTGCCCGGTATTGAGGGTGTTGACACGAGAATGCTAACCAAGAAAATCAGGATTTTCGGTACAATGAAAGCGGCAATGGCGGTAGGAGATGTTGAAAAAGATGAATTGGTAAGAAGAGCGGTTGAACAACCGTTTATAGGTGATGTAGATCTTGTTGACAAGGTTTGCGTAACAGAACCCAAGAAATATTGGGCTGACGGTAAGCTAGAAGTCGTCCTAATTGATTGCGGGGTGAAAATGAGTATTGTTAGACAGCTATTGAGGAGAGGTGTAAATTTGACTTTGGTGCCTTACAACTTTGATCATAAGGAAATACTCGAAATGGATCCAGATGGTGTTTTCATTTCTAACGGCCCGGGCGATCCCGCTAGGGTTAAACCTACGATTGAAACGATACGTAAACTGATTGGAAAAGTCCCAATTGCTGGAATATGTTTGGGACATCAACTCACCGCTTTGGCATTGGGAGCTAAAACTTTCAAACTAAAATTCGGCCATCATGGGAGCAATCAGCCTGTTAAGGATTTTGAGACCGGTAGAGTTTTTATTTCAAGTCAAAATCATAATTTCGCAGTCGATGAGAGAACCCTTCCAAAGGAAATGGAAGTTACACAGATTAACCTGAACGATATGACGGTTGAGGGAATGGTCAATAGAGACGTTCCCCTAATAACCGTTCAATACCATCCAGAAGCTGGGCCAGGCCCTCATGACACTTACTTCTTTTTCGACAGGTTTGTAAAGATGCTAAAGGAGTACAGGTGAAACGGTGCCTAAGAGAGAGGATATCAGGGACATATTGGTGATAGGTAGCGGTCCAATTGTTATAGGGCAAGCTGCGGAGTTTGATTATTCGGGGAGTCAGGCTTGCAAAGCTTTGAGGGAAGAGGGATATAGGGTCGTTCTGGTAAATTCCAATCCTGCAACAATTATGACTGATCCGGAAATGGCAGATAAGGTCTACATAGAACCATTAACAGCCAGCGTCGTCGCGAGGATAATTAAAAGAGAGCAGCCAGATGCTTTACTCCCAACGCTTGGCGGTCAAACCGCACTCAACATCGCTGTCCAGCTGTCTGAGATGGGGGTGCTTGAAGATTTTGGTGTTGAACTGATCGGTGCAAAAGTGGATGCGATAAGGAAAGCTGAGAATAGAGAGCTATTTAAAGAGTCGATGAGGAAAATAGGTTTAGAGGTTCCCAGAAGCGATATAGCAAGTGACGTTTCCGAAGCTATAGAAATCGCGGACGAAATAGGTTATCCTGTAATAATCAGGCCCGCATTTACTCTTGGAGGTACTGGAGGTGGTATAGCCTACAATAGAGAAGAACTTAGGGAGATAGCATCAAGGGGACTGAAGTTATCGATGATAAATCAGATTTTGGTTGAGGAGGGGGTAATTGGTTGGAAAGAATTTGAACTCGAGGTCATGAGGGATTTGGCTGACAACGTTGTGATCATTTGTTCAATTGAAAACTTCGACCCGATGGGCGTTCATACGGGTGATAGCATAACCGTGGCTCCGGCACAAACTCTCACGGATGTTGAGTACCAAAGAATGAGAGATGCAGCAATTAAGATAATTAGGGAAATTGGCGTTGAAACTGGGGGGAGCAACATTCAATTCGCTGTACATCCGGACAATGGTAGGATGGTTGCAATTGAGATGAATCCCAGGGTCAGCAGGTCTTCAGCTTTGGCTTCAAAAGCGACTGGTTTTCCAATAGCGAAGATCGCTGCAAAGCTCGCTATAGGGTATACATTGGATGAGATTCCCAACGATATCACAAAGGAGACTCCAGCTAGTTTTGAGCCAACTATAGACTACGTCGTTGTTAAAATTCCCAGATTCGCATTTGATAAGTTTCCGACTGCAGATCCAATCTTAGGAAGCCAAATGAAGAGCGTTGGGGAAGTAATGGCCATAGGTAGGACATTTGAGGAGGCTCTACAAAAAGCATTGAGGAGCCTAGAAATTGGGAGGTACGGGCTTGGTTGTGATGGTAAGGATCAGGAAGTGACGAGAGAAGAGATAATACAAAAACTCAGATTTCCGAGCGCTGAAAGAGTTTTTTACATAAGGTATGCTCTAAAGAATGGATTTTCCGTGAGGGAAATTTACGAGCTAACAAAAATTGATCCTTGGTTCATTGAAAAGATTAAGAACATAGTCGAATTTGAGGAAAAGCTGAAAAAATTTTCCAAGAGGCATAAAATTGGTGAAATACCATCTGATGTTTTGCGTGAAGCAAAGAGACTTGGATTTAGTGATAGGCAAATTGCACACATTTTTGATTGTTCGGAGAGGGAAGTGAGAAAAGTGAGGAAAAAGAAGGGTGTGATCGCAGTCTACAAAATGGTCGATACATGTGCAGCGGAATTTGAAGCTAAAACTCCCTATTACTATTCAACTTATGAAGAGGAAAACGATGCCCTTCGTACAGCAAGGAAAAAAGTGATGATTTTGGGTGCGGGACCTAACAGAATTGGCCAGGGAATCGAATTTGACTATTGCTGCGTTCATGCGGTATTTAGCTTGAAAGATGAGGGTTACGAAACGATCATGGTAAATTGTAACCCTGAAACGGTTTCAACGGACTACGATACATCTGATAGACTTTACTTTGAACCAATTACTCACGAAGATGTTATGAACATATACGAAAATGAGAAACCTGAAGGAGTTATAGTTCAGTTCGGCGGTCAAACACCTCTTAACATTGCAAATGATTTGGAAGAGAGTGGAGCAAATATTCTGGGAACATCGGTAGATTCGATAGACATTGCCGAGGATAGAGAGAGGTTTGCGGAATTGTTGAGAAAACTGAACATACCTCAACCCAAAAATGGGATTGCATTCAGTCTAGGTGAGGCAAAACAAGTTGCTGAGGAGATAGGATATCCGGTTCTTGTGAGGCCTAGCTACGTTCTTGGTGGAAGAGCAATGGAAATAGTTTATGATGAAGAAACTTTGGAGAGGTACATATTGGAAGCTTTAGATGTAAGTCCCGAGAAGCCGATACTCATTGACAAATTTTTGGAGGATGCCATTGAGGTTGAAGTTGACGCTCTTTGTGACGGCGAAGATGTTGTGATCGGTGGAATAATGGAACACATTGAGGAAGCTGGCGTGCACAGTGGGGATTCTGCGTGTGTTTTACCGCCAATTTCTCTCCCTGAGGAAATTCTCGATAGGATCGTTGATTATACAAGGAAGTTGGCATTGGCTTTGAAGGTCGTGGGTCTCATCAACATCCAATATGCGATAAAAGACAATACTGTTTACGTCCTTGAAGCCAATCCTAGAGCTAGCAGAACCGTCCCATTTGTTAGTAAAGCAACCGGGATTCCCCTGGCGAAGATCGCGGCAAAGCTAATGATGGGAAAAAAGTTAAAGGAATTGGGAGTTAGAGAGAGGCTAAACCTTAAGCATGTCGCAGTAAAGGAAGCAGTCTTTCCATTTATTAAACTTCATGGGGTCGATCCAGTTTTGGGCCCAGAAATGAAGTCGACGGGCGAGGTTATGGGAATAGATTACGACTTTGGTTTGGCCTATTACAAAGCTGAGCTAGCAGCTGGAATGGAACTGCCACTTGAGGGAACGATTTTCGTGAGTGTTAGAGATAGGGACAAGAATCTGAAGACGGCCCAACTAGTAAAAAGGTTTTCGGAACTTGGATTCGAGATTCTCGCAACTGAAGGCACCGCAAGGTTCTTGAGGGAGCACGGAATAAACGCAAGGCTGGTGTTTAAAGTCAGTCAGGGTAGACCCAATGTACTAGATGCTATAATAAACAGGGAAGTGGATCTTATCATAAATACTCCGAGCGGCAAGAGGGGAAGGACGGAAGGTTATAAAATTAGAAGAGCCGCAGTGGATTACGGCATACCGTACATAACCACAATTGCGGGAGCTACAGCAGCCTTAAGAGCAATAGAGGCCATGAGACAACAGGAAATAACGGTTAAATCGATTCAGGAGTATCACATGGAATATTAGCTTAAAAATTTGGATTTTAGTTATTTACCGCCGCTTACACTCGGAAATATTGCCACCACATCGCTGGGGGATAAATCCTTGTTTCCTCTAACTAAATCCTCGTTAACCATAATATTTACGTACTCTCTTACTCTATCTCCCTCGAATACCAATTCCCTCATTTTTGGGAACTCAACTACCAGTTTATTTAAAAGTTCGTAGACATCTCTCGCGTCTATTTCAACCTCTCTAACACCTGCAATCTCCCTAAAGTTTGCAAAGAGCTTAACTTTTACCATACCTCTTTGCAAAATCAATTATCCTCTCAACCGCCTCCCGGAGTAGATCAAATTTAATTGCGAATGCGATTCTGATGTAACCTTCTCCACATTCCCCAAATGCATTTCCGGGAACTACTGCGACTTTTTCATCGATAAGTAGCTTTTCTGTGAATTCCATACTACTAAGTCCAGTCGAACTGATATCTGGGAATGCGTAAAAAGTACCATCTGGTTTTCTAATACTGAAGACCTCGCTAAACTTTTTAACCAAGTAATTTCTCCTTCTCATGTACTCTGCTCTCATTCTGTCTACTTCATCCATGGATTTCAAAGCCTCCAAAGCTCCAATTTGGCTCGTTATGGGGGCACATAACATGCAGTATTGGTGGATTTTGGTCATACCATCTAGGATATCTTCGGGAGCAATAGCATAACCTATCCTTAAACCGGTCATTGCGAAGGATTTGGAGAACCCATTGAGAACAATTGTCCGATCTTCCATGCCATTTAGCGATGCGATGGAAACGTGTCTTCCAGAGTAAGTTAGTTCAGAATAAATTTCATCGGAAATTACAAGCAAGTCCATCTCTATTATTGCGTCTGCAATCTCTTCAAGTTCTTTTTTTGTATAACTCATTCCAGTTGGGTTTGATGGATAGTTCAAAATCAAAGCTTTCGAGTTCGTTTCTGAATAGTTAATTAGCTTTTCGTACGTCAGCTTAAAATCTGGTGTGGTGGGGATGGTTATAGCTTCACCCCCACAGATTAAAGTGAGTGGTTTATAGCTGACGTAGCATGGTTCGGGTATTAGCACGCCATCTCCGGGCTCAATTATGGTCCTTATTGACAGATCTATGGCCTCGCTAACACCTGAAGTGATGAGTATTTGGTTCGGATTTGATTTCAACCCGAATTTTTTGTAGTATCTACTGATCTCTTCTCTAAGTTCTTGCAAACCGAGATTTGATGTATAGGATGTAAAGCCCTTCTCAAGGGAATATATCATCTCTTCTCTTATTCTCCAAGGGATCGCAAAATCTGGTTCACCTACTCCAAGGCTTATTATGTCTTCTCTACCGGAAACTAAATCGAAAAATCTCCTAATCCCGGATGGTTGGAGTTCGGCTACTTTTTTGGCTACCCTACGGTACAAAGGCGAGCCTCCTATCTTCTTCGTCGGTGAATAAGGTTACCCCCTCCTCCTTATAGGTTCTAAGTACGAAGTGGGTAACCGTGTCTTTAACTTCTGGTATGGTTGATATTTTCTCCGCAACGAAAAATGCGACCTCTTTCAAACTTTTACCCCTAATGACAACTTGGAAGTCGTACTCACCGCTTACCAATCTAACGGCATGAACTTCTGGAAATTTTGCGATCCTCTTTGCAATATCGTCATAGCCCTTTTCCCTGGTTAACGACACTTTTACATCAATTATTGCGTAGATAAAGTCGCTGTGTATCTTTTCCCAATCAACGATTGTCTTGTACTTAAGTATTATTCCTTCATCCTCAAATTTGGATATTATCTCTCTTACTCCATTAACGCTTATTCCAACGATTTCGGATATTTCCTCCGGGCTCATCTTTGCATTCTCTTCAAGTATCCTCAAAATCTCGAATTCTACTTCTTCCACGCTTTTAAAGCTAAATTATTGCTATTTAAAATTACCGATCAATCTAGGTTGAAAATAATAGGGAGCTTGAATTTAATTTTGGATATTAAGCGTAGTATCTTCCGCTGTCTTTTTCTTCCTTATCAATTGCTAGAAGAATCGCGTAAATTCCTTCCGCTAGTATTCTAAGCTTTTTTAATTCTTGGTAGAAGATGGTAAACGTTGCGTATGGATGTCCGCACGGATGATCGTACTTTACGATTGGGCAGCCACTACAACCAAATTTTTGATATCGAAAACAAAACGAAGTGACTTGGATGCTGACATCCTCTATAGCCTTTATAGCATCTAAAATTGATTTCCACTTTCTTAACGCAACTTCTGAATCACTTACTCCATTCTCAACGTCTCTTTTAGCATCCTCTGCCGTATATATTTTAATTTCTTTCATAAAATTCACTAGTCGTCCATCTCTTCATTCTTTTGCTTTCTGACATCATTTGATAAATAAAAAATACTTACACTTCCGAAATTTCAACTTAGTAAGAAGAAATTTCATTATATAAGGAAAATCTTTTAATATATTTCTCGACTTTTTTTTGAGGTGATGGGATGGTTGGTAGGAAGTTTAGGAAAGATGAGAAGGGAGCAATAGGCATTGAGATCCTAATAGTCTTCATTGCAATCGTACTAGTTGCAGCCGTCAGTGCAGCCGTACTCATCCAAACAGTTGGATACCTTCAACAAAAGGCAACGGCAACGGGAAGAACAACTACTCAAGAAGTGGCTAGTGGTCTCAAGGTTGCTAAAGTTATGGGACACACGAGCGGCGTGGGAGGCGTAATAGATAAACTAGCGGTCTTTGTGGAACCAAATACTGGTGGTCAGGATGTTGATTTGAGTAAAGTTACTATCACACTGACCGATGGAGAAAAGCAAGTTGTTCTAACCTATAATAGTTCATACTACAATGAGAGCTATCCGTATAGTGATATATTCGATGTTTCAGTAACTACTGGCAACACCACGGAGAATATCTATCCACAGGCATACGAATTTGGAATCATAGTCTTGCAGGATGTCGATGAGTCGCTAAGCAACGAAACACCAGTTATGAATACGGGAGATAAAGTTATCCTAGCAATAAATGCATCCTATATCTTTGGAGGAATTCAGGAAAGAACAAAGGTCAGTGGAGAAGTTAGACCAGAGCATGGTGCGCCGGGTATAATCGAATTTACAACTCCTCCAGCGTATACCGTTAATGTAATAGAAGTCCAGTAAAAATTTGAATTTTTTGATTTTCTTTTTTTACATTTTTTAGGGGGTGAAAAATGGGACTTTTCAGAAAAAAGAAAAAGGAAGAAGATGAAGAAGAAAAAGAAGAAGAGGTTACAGAGGAATTGGAAAAGACAGATGAAGTGGAAAATGAGACTAACAAGTCAGAAAATGACATAGCAATGAAGATCATGGAGAGGCTCAATGAGATTGATAATAGGCTTCCGAGAATTGAGATATCGATTTCAAATTTGAAAAGGGAAATAGATGAAATTAAGAAGGAGTTACAAAACTTCGATAATTCACTTAAAGATGTTATGACTCTTTATGAGATCGCTTCGTCTCAAATCAATCCATTTGTTGGAAAGTCTAAGGTTACTTCTCTACAAGCTGAAAAACTTGAAGCGTTAGAAAAAGATCTCGCTAAGATTGAGGATACGCTTAACAATATTGTAAATGACTTCAGATTACTGATAATTAAAGATTTGGACCTGAAGAAGATCGTTAACAGGGTTTTGTATGGGGAGGTGGTTTAATGGAAAGTAATAGGAATGTTATTTTGTTAGAGGAATTGAAAGAAGATCACAAAGAAGAAAATAGCGAGTCTAGCCAAAAGTCCAGAGAAAAATCTAACGAATACCTAAGCGACCAAGAGTTACTAAACACGTTAAATATGTACAAACCGCGTATACCATCTGTTCTGCTTAACGAGATTTACGAGATGGTTAGGGGAAAAAACGTGACGAAAGAACAGTTAGAAAAAATCGTTGAAAATGTTGAATTGGCATTTAAAGCAGGAATTACTGGAACTGAAGACATAGTTAGGAAGTTGGATGCGATTGAAAAACTTTTAAGGAGAAGCAGCTCTGTAGCGAAAAATCCTGATTATGAAAGGGGAGAAAATGATCGCTCAAGTTTTGAGCGAAATACCGAACAGATCGTCAGCGAAAATGGCGTAAGATTGGAGAAGATCTCGAGCGATATAAAAAGCGTAGTCGTTCTGCTTAAGTGGGTGGAGTTTCTAACAGAGAAAGTTGGTGTTGAGGAACTTGAAAAGGTTTTGAATTACTACGTCGATGTCGGTTGGATAAGCGAGGACGTCTTACTAACAATACTCAGGTACGCAAGGGGAGTTGATGGGCATGGCAAAAAGGCCAATTACGAACCGAAACCCATGACAATTAGGGATCATGTAGTGAGCCTACTCTTCATCGAAATTTTAAGAACTGGCAGATTCGACAAAGAAATGATTTTGGATATTGAGAAGGAAATTTACAGGATAAAAAAAAAAAGTAATGAATTATGGGATTTAGTGTAATCGCAGCGTTTTCTATACTTATGCTCTCCCTTTTATTTGTATTGAGTATTGCTGGCGGATTGTTATGTCAGGATATTGGGGAATTAAATTCCTTAATTAAGCTCCAAAAAAAGAAGGACATAGAGACAATTAGCACCGATTTCGAGATAAGTTCGATTTCTACATCGATCATCTCGCTTTCAACTTACAATCTTTCGGTTGATGTGTGTAATACCGGCTCTAAAACACTAGACTCGAGCAAATTTACGTTTTTAATAGATGGAGTGTACGTAACCCCCTATTCATACAACAAAACCAGAATTTATCCTTTAGAGTGCGCCGAATTCAAATTTGGAAACCTTAATGGGACTTTAGGATCCGTTCATAGGATTAAGGCAATTTCGGAGAACGGCATTTCGAGGTTTGAAGAGTACTCTGTTACTTGAGGTGGTGAGCGTGGGATTTGGGGAGAGCGCATCGCACATAATATTTTTCATAGCAGCTGTAATGGTTGCATCATCTGCAGCGACTGTAATGAGCATAACGACTTACAAGATCTCCTTGAACTTGGCAGAAGAGAGTAAACATTTAAGGGAGGCGATATCACCGGATTTCAAGATAATAAATGATCCGGTGAACATTCCGACAGAATCGATTGGTAGTGAGAAGTACTACGTTTTCTACGTTAAGAACATCGGAATAGAAAGCTTCCCATTTACAAAAAATACTCTGACGGTCTTAATTGACGGAAAGGTGGTTCAGTTCGAAGTAAATCCAAATGGGGAACTAAAATCTGGTGAAGTTGGAAAGATCTTGGTGAAAATCTCGGAAGTGGGATATGGAAATCACAAGATGAAAATCGTCCTACATAACGGGATTTCCGATTCCTTTGAGTTTACCATCTAAGGTGGTAAATATGGTGAGGCTCTACTCGATCAAGATAGAGAACGACGAATTTCACAAGAAAATAGGTGGTGGACTGCCTATAGGAACGTTGGCTTTAATAGTGGGGGATCATGGTTGTGGAAAGTCGGTTCTCTGCCAAAGATTGGTTTTCGGTTTGCTCAAGAACGATGTAACTGTAAGTTACATTTCCACCCAGCTTACCACCATAGAGTTCATCAAACAAATGTTGTCGATGGGTTACGACATAATTCCAGAATTAATTAGAGGTAAATTGTCCTTCTTCCCAGTCTATCCCCTAATCAACGAAATTGGTGAAAAAGATGAGTACTCAAAGAAGTTGATTTCATCGAGGCAAATTTTCGAAAAAGAAGTAGTGGTAATCGACAGCTTCTCCTCCCTAGTTAAGTTTGATGTGAATCCCGAACTTGCAATTGAACTTGTGGGATTCTTCAAAAGAATAGCAGCATCTGGAAAAGTCATAATCTTGACAGTATTGGATGGCGAATTGCCTGAAGAGATCATGGAGGAGATGGAATCTGCAGCATCGTTACTAATCGAAACTTCGGTTAAAAAAATTGGAACGGACTTAAAGAACGTAATGACAATAAAAAAATACAATTTCGCGGTTTTCCAGTACTCAAAACAGACTGCTTTCAGAGTGGAGCCCAAGATAGGGCTAGTTGTTGAAATTGCAGCGGTAGCATGAAGTCGGCACAGATCCAGATCGTAAAATCGGATACTTTTGAAGATGCGCTCAGAAGGAATCCCCACTTAAGAGAATACATTGAAAAATTCAAAAAAAGAGAGGGGACTCTCCCGACTTTCGTACCCAGCCTTACAAGGGACATGAAGAATCTTCCCAGACCGAACCTGATCTATCCAGTCGGCGATCCGATATTCGTCCACATATACACCGACAGAGAAGGTGAAAGGCGATACATAGCAATTGAACCGACGTTAAAAAAGGGCGATGAGGAGAGGTTCCAGGAGATCATGGACAAAATGTTAGAGCTTGCACCTTACAAAGAGGTTCCAAAAAACGAATATGAGATGAACAGGTTGATTGACAGGCTCTTCAAAAAATCAGTAACCATTGTTAAGCGAAGAAGGGTTACGAAGAAAAAGAGTAGGTTCCCCATTAAGATTTTAAAATTTGAGAAAGTTCCGGTAACCGAAGAGGAAGCTCAAAAATTTCTGTATCTGATAAAAAGGGATGTTATTGGTGTAGGGCCTCTTGAACCGCTAATAAGGGATCCGTACATAGAAGATATCCACGTAATTGGCCCTAAAAATACTCACATTGTCCACAAAATCTTCGATATGATGCCTACGAACATAACGTTTAAGGACGATATTTACATGTCCGAATACCTAAGGAACATAGGAGAAAGGATAGGGAGACCTGTAAGCGAAAGGACACCAATTGTTGACGGTTCTTTGCCTGATGGGAGTCGAATAAACATCATATTCAGTACTGACGTGAGTTTGATGGGCCTATCGTTTACAATAAGAAAATTTACCGCCATTCCAATCAGCATAACCCAGTTGATAAAGTGGGGAACGTTAAGTGCTGAAATTGCCGCATATCTATGGCTCTGTTTGGAATACGGGATGAGCATATGGGTGAGTGGCGAAACTGCTAGCGGTAAAACGACCACGCTGAATGCAATGATACCGTTCATCAAACCACAGTCTAAAATCTACACAGCCGAAGACACGCCCGAAGTTCAGGTTCCACATGCGGTTTGGCAGCAGTTAAACACGAGAGAGAGGGGTGAGGAGGGAAAGGTTGACCTGTTTGATTTATTGAAAGCCGCATTGCGAAGTAGACCCAATTACATTATAGTCGGTGAAATTAGGGGTAAAGAGGGCTCTGTTGCCTTTCAGGCAATGCAAACGGGTCACCCTGTTTTGGCAACTTTTCATGCCGGAAGCGTTAAGAAGTTAATTCAGAGACTTACGGGTGAACCCATCAACGTTCCCATCACGTTTATCGATAATCTAAATGTTGTACTGGTTCAACAAGCTGTCTATCGTAAAGGACAATTTTTGAGGAGATGTCTTGTTGTGGAGGAAATTGAAGGATACTATGAGGATGTTGGGGGCGTCGTGACCAGAACCGTTTTTGAATGGGATTCTGTTACTGATGGACACATTTTCAGAGGATTGTACAACAGCTACATTTTGGAAAATAAGATAGCACAGGTATGTGGAATGGAGGATCCAAGGCAAATCTATGAGGAAATGGAATTAAGAGCTTCCATATTGAGGAGGATGGTTGAACAGGAAATTTTTGATTACTTTGAAGTCTCCAATGTAATTTGGAAGTTCTACAAAAAAGGATTAGAGGGTCTGCCGTTTCGGGTGTAGCCATGTACGATCTGCGCCATATAGGAATCAGTCCCAAGAAGTATGTTAGATTCGTCCTCCTTCCAACTCTGGTTGCTTCTCTCTTGTTCGTCGTAGTACTACTTGTTTTCAGAATTTTAGATAAGTTTGGACTTTTTGGATCGATCTTTTTAGCCGTACCGCTTTTCCTCGTCCTCATCGCAGTACTTTATCCGAAGATAATTCGTGGAAGGGATAGGAACCAAATTGACAACAACATACACTTTTACATCACGCACCTTGGTGCGTTGGCAACTTCGGAAATAGAAAGAAAGGAGATGATGAAAGTTGTTTCTGAAAGAAAAGAGTACAGAGCATTAGCTGAGGAAACTAGAAAGATCTTCTTGCTTATGGATAAGTGGAATAGAAATCTATCCCAAGCATGCAGGTTTATTGCTAGGAGAACTCCAAGTAAAATCTTCTCCGATTTTCTAGATAGAATGGCACATGAGCTGGACAGCGGTGAAGATTTGAAGGAATTCATTAAGAGAGAACAGGAAGTCGTCATGGATGCATACGCAACTTTGTATCAGGGTAAGTTGTACAGCATTGATATCTTCAAGGAGATTTACGTTTCCATAATCCTTTCATTGTCGTTTTTTGCAGCATTCGCCATAATAGCCCCGTTCTTGACCGGAATTAGCATCCAGATCATTATGTATTCGGTGATAGTGTTTTTCATTGTGGTAGAGATTGGAGTTTTG
>CAZPML010000024.1:0-15948 GCA_964587675.1 uncultured archaeon | reverse complement strand
GGAAATGAGTTGGTACAAGTGGGTGAAAGGCTCACTAACGGTAAGATTTACGATATAAACTCTTACTCATTGAGTGCTGCAATCATCGAAAACGGAGGAGACCCTATTTTGCTTGGAATTGCCAAAGATAATAGAGAAGACCTTCTCAAGAAATTAAAGAAGGGTTTAGAACTTGCAGATATTGTGGTAACAAGTGGTAGTACTTCTGCTGGTGCTGGAGATTTAATGTATAAAGTTCTGGATGAGTGGGAACCAGGAGTTATAATTCACGGGATAGCTGTTAAGCCAGGAAAACCAACTATTGTTGCGATATGTGATAATAAGTTGGTAATTGGACTGCCGGGTTATCCAACATCTGCTCTTACAATATTTGAATTAATTGTGGCACCAATAATTAGGGAACTCTCAGGTATCAAAACAGAGCGGAGACAAATTCTAAAAGCCAAATTAGCCGTTAAGGTTTTCTCATCCGAAGGTCGAAGGGAGTTACTTCCAGTTAGTGTTGTATCAAGTGCAAAGGGATATTCCGTTTACCCAGTTACAGGTGCGTATAGTGGATCAATTACCTCTTTAGCGTTTTCGGATGGATTTATTGAAATTCCAGAGGACACTATAATGGTACAGAGTGATCAGGAAGTTGAAGTTAAATTGTACAGTAAATTAAAACCTTCCGATCTTATAATAATTGGAAGTCATTGTATTGGAATAGATCTAATTTTGTCTTTAATGCGTAAAAAAAGTAAGTTTCTGTCAAAAGTAATTAATGTTGGATCTACCGGTGGAATTCTTGCAATAAAAAGGGGGGAGGCAGATATAGCTGGAACTCATTTGCTAGATGAAAGTGGGGAATACAATTTACCCATTATCAGGAAATATAACGTCAAGAACGCGGTGTTGGTCAAAGGTTATCTCCGTGAGCAAGGCCTTGTTACTAAGAAGGGAAACCCTAAAGGAATTAAAAGTTTTGAGGATTTAATAAGAAGGGGCGTGACCTTTATTAATAGAAATAAAGGTTCTGGAACTAGGGTATTAATAGATCTAAACTTAAGAAAGCTAGCAGAAAAATTGAACCAATCATTTGATGAACTAATAAAAAAGATCTGTGGATACGAAATTGAAGCAAAAACGCATACATCAGTCGCCGTTGCAGTAGCGACGGGAAAGGCTGATGTGGGTGTAGCGATCAAATCAGTCGCAAACCTATATGGTCTAGATTTCATCCCTGTTAGGAGCGAGGAATACGATTTTCTAATTGCTAGAGATAGTCTGGATAAAGAACATGTAAAACTATTCATCGAAACTTTAACTTCTCAAGAATTCGCGAAAGTTGTGGAAGAAATGGGCGGAATTAAAATTTACGAGAGGACAGGTGAGAAGATATTGGTATAAATTTTATCTTCTCGTTGCTTGCATGGTGACTCCTTAAAGAGGATTCAAAGTAATTAATCAAACGAGCTTGGAGAAGAATTTCCTAGATTAAATCTAGATAAATCAGGATGGAGAAATCTTTTGGGGTGTTGGCTTAAGAGAAGAGTGACATCAGGGATTCTAGAATGTAATTCGGTTTTATTTTATATTTTAGAATTAGATTCTCCAAGTTCTCCTTAGTTGTTACTCCAGTTAAGACAAGAGCGGTTTCCGCACCTATGGCTTTACCTGCAGCGATGTCAACATCGATTTGATCCCCGATTACCGCAACTTCGTCGGACTTAAGATTTAGTAATCTTAATGCCTCATCCATTATCACTTTAGAAGGCTTTCCAACGACTACATCTGGTTTTCTACCCGTCATCCAATAAAGAGCACCTATAATCATTCCTGTCCCAGGAATGGGCCCATCTTCAGCCGGAAAGATTTTATCTGGATTGGTGGCAATATAACGAATACCTTTTATGCATGCTCTAAGAGCTTTTGTCATTAAATCAAAGTTAATTCCGCGGTTTGATCCTACTACTAGGTACTCAGCTTCTTTATAGTCGGTTATTTTAAGACCTGCAAGAAGTAATTCCTCGATGAGTCCATTTTCGCCGGTTGTAAATACTCTTGCTCCAGGCTTTTCTCTTGAAATCAATTTTGCAGTAGCATAGGTTGAAATTAAAATTTCATCTTCGCAAATGTCAAGTCCGAATCTCTTTAATCTCTCTAAAACCATTTTTCTACTTCTTGTTGAATTATTAGATACAAATATAATTTTCTTACCAAGATTTTTTAATCTTCTAACAGCCTCGACTCCTTTTATTATTGGTGTTGTACTCTTTCCTATAACTCCATCGATATCAATTATGAATCCTTCTTTTTTAAGTAATGGATGCATACTACATTAAACCAAGCGTTCTTAGTTCTTCAGAAATCCTTTCCACAGCTTTCTTTGCATCTTCGGGGCTCTTTCCACCCGTAACAACCATTTTCCCAGATCCAAATATAAGTACAACCACCCTAGGGTTGTTTAATCTATAAACTAATCCAGGAAATTGTTCTGGTTCATACTCAATATTTTCAAGTCCCAATCCTATAGCAATTGCATTTAAATTGAGATCTACACCTAAGTCTGCGGATGCAACAATATTTTGGACCTTAACATCTGGTTCATCGATTACGGGAATGTCTATCTCCTTGAGCATTTTTACGATTTGCTTAACAGCTCTTCTCGCATCTTCAACACTCTTTGAACCAGTGCAAACGACTTTGCCACTTCTGAAAACTAAGGCAGCCGCCTTTGGTTCCTTGGTTCTGAGTACCAGTCCAGGAAATTGTTTCGGTTTATATTCAGAATCTTTTATTTCACGTGCAATCTTATTTAGATCGATATTCTCACCAATTTGAGTTGAAGCTACAACATTTTCTATTTTTATTTTGTAATCCTTCATTTTATCACCTTTAAAAAAGTTTTATAGAAACTATAAAAATTTTGTAGTAAGAAGAATTTAAAATTTTATAATTCTACTAAATTTTTTTGATTTTCCCTTCTCCCTTGACGTTCACGTCCCCGACCCAGCCGTCCTCGGTTAGTTTAAAAGTAGGAACCAGTTCAAATTCACCCTTAATTTTAATTTCTCCTCCTTTCATATCCCCGCCTACGAATCCACAGGATCCATGGATAGTTATCGACCCCCCTTTCATTTCTGTGCCTATAAAGTCTCCCGCATTTCCCTTGATTTCTATTTCTCCTCCGTTCATTTTTTCCCCGATGTAACTGCCAGCATTACCCTCAATAAAGATTTTGCCATTGGTCATCCCGACTAGGTTGCCATAGTATGCACATCCTACTAGATTTGCAGCATTTCCCTTGACAATTATTTCACCACCTTTCATTTCCGCTCCAAGCCAGTCATCCGCATCACCCTCTATTACAATTCTGCCACCTTTCATATTTGAGCCACAGTGTGTACCGACGTTACCTTTTATGATGATCTCACCGTCGGTCATTCCATATCCAATCCATTTTACCCTGCTAAAATCACCATCCAGAATTAGCTTTTTGTCATCACCCTCTTTTTTTATTTCAAATAAATCATTAAGTTTGACGACATTGTTTCCATAATAAATTTTGAGGTTCTCTATCTCTCGTATCTCCTTCGTTGCAAGTTCTGGTGTAATTTCTGCCTCGACCGTAACAGTAAAGTCTATTTTTGGCTTTAAAATTAACATTGGTTCACCTCCCTAAATCACTATCCTTTCGGGTCTTTTAATCCACTCCTCCTCTACGCCGTAGTTTCGAACTTCAACGCTGTAATAACCGAAGTATTCCTCAATTTCGTTGGATATGGATTCTAGATCCACTTTTCCCGTGGCATCAACCCAGTACGTCTTTCCCCAATGTTCTTGAACTATTTCACCATCCTTTGCAAGTATTTTTCCATCCTTTATTGTGTACATGGCAGATTTCAGCGATCTGTAAATTATTTCAAAATCGTTGGAAGGGTCAACTTCCAGAGGATTGAAGTTGTAAATTGCGATGTCCGCGTCGGCACCAATACCGAGATGACCTTTATTTGGTAATCCCAAAATTCTTGCTGGTAAAGACCTCGTCATGTGTACGATCTCATCAAGAGTTTTTTCGGTATCTATTGACGGAAGAGAGCTGGCCTTCTGAACATAGGGGCTAACCTTTTGAAGTTCTGCCTCTCTCATTTTCTTACTCATCAACATCGTCATTATATATGGATATTCTGTGAATGGTCCACCATTTGGGTAGTCGGTTGTAACTACGACTTTATTACTATCCACAAGCAGACCAAGTTCAAGACCTATTGCCCATTGGAGAGCGTGAACCGGATTTTTAGGTAAATACACTAATGGAACAATTCCGGCCCCACCCTCGACCTCGCTGTCTTTGTTACTCCATTTGGCTCCAAGTAGTTTATGTAGGGTGAATTGGAATGGTGCATCGCCGGTCATCGCTGTAGCATGACCGAATATCGGCTGACCAACATCAATTGTTACGTTGTCCATCGCATTCACAGTTTTTGCAATTTCCTCTACTCCACTTGATACATTTCTCCAGCTATCACCTGCATAGGCATTAAATTGAACATGTGTAACATGTAATACCTGTCTTTTATCATTTTCAAATCCTTTTGCGAGCTTTATCGTCTCAATGGTTGTCTGGTAGTTACCGGGAATGCCCAAGTTATTGCAATGTATGTGCACAGAGTGGTTTAAATTCAGTTCTTCGGTAGCTTTAATAAGTGAAAGTATTATTTCTCTAGGCGTTACATTAAAACCGGGAACTTGGTCATCTAGATTTTTTACATTACCGCCATACATCCAAGCCTCAACGCCTCCGGGGTTTACAACTTTCACACCAAATCCTTTGGTTCTTTCAAGTGCCCAAGCTATAAAGGTCTTTAATTTCTCCAGATTGTTCTCTTGGACAAACTTCAATACAAAGTGCCAATTTCCAAACACGGGTAGGGCAGCTTTATCCACCATTGGGATGGAGTCCAGTTCTTCGTGAGTGTGGAGTGCACCTATAGGGGGCTGGGCTGCCTCAAAAGCTGAAGTATATCCCATTTTTATGTACTCATAACCAATTGCTGGTGATGTTAGTAACACTCTTCCAACTGTAGCTCTGAATTTATTTGCTATTGTTCTCACGACTCGCATTTCCTCTGGTCTCATAGTCCTTCCAGTATTAATTTTACTTCCTGCAATGTGGGCGTGCATATCTACCCCGCCAGCTACAACTAGCTTGTTAGTTGCATCGATTACTTTGCACTCATCCTTTTTTATCTCATCTTCACTAACAATTTTACCATTTTTAACGAAAATATCCATTTTTTCTTTCGAAATCTTGTTCTTGGGATCTATGACTATCCCATTCTTAATATGTAGCATGTGCATATTCGTTTCACCCCTTTAACTCCTCAACACGCCTCAAAATCTCTCCGATTATTTTCTCGTCACTCCAAAATGGTGAATCTAAAACCTTTTTAACTCTTAAAGGTACGCAGTCCATTCTATAAACCGTGCCATCAGCCTCGAGTCCAGCAATTGCTGATGGTATGATAACGTTCGCAACTAATGTAGTCATGTTTGGGTGAGGGTCTATTTGAATCACTGGAATCTCTTTGAGGTGCTTTACGGCATCCTTTGGAAAGTGTGCTACAGGATCGGAAGCAATGATAAGGGCTGAATCGCAGTCCTTTCTTCTTAGAACCTCGACGGCAGTAAATTCATTTGGGAAGAAACGTGGATATCCTCGACTAAAGTCAATTGCATACTGATAGCCAACTTCCCATGCGGGAACTTCACCTGCTCCTACAACATTGTAATGTCCTCTCATTGGCCAAATAACCCACCTAGTAATCCTATTCAGGAGTTGAACGAGTTTTATTGCATTTTCTATATTTCTATCTCTTCCTCGAGACTGGGTTATGCCCAACCCGTAGAAGATTGCACCATATTTTGCTTTTTTCATAATTTCAGCTAATTCCAGAAGCGTATCCTTCTTCACTCCACCGACCATTTCTGGAACAACATCAGCATTACCTGAAATTCTAGCTCTAAGTGCAGAGAGTACTAAGTAGTCGTAACTCGGACTCACTTGCACGAAGATATCTGCTAACCTTGATGTAGTCGTTGGCCTGACGTCTACAACTATTATTTTTCTGTCTTTTCTTCCTTTTACAAGTAGACCCTTCGCTGATATAGAATATCGTAAACCATGGCGTGGATGGGCCTCCATCGGATTGGATCCCCAAAATATAACCACATCGGCCCTGTTCTTCACAGAACCTAAAGTACCACCTGGAAGTCCCTCCTCTATAACGGCCAAAGTTCCTGGAGCATGACAAACACTTGCGCTCTGGTCATAGACTCCACGCACTTTCTCCGCAAGTATAACACCAAGTCTAATGGCCTCGTTAACGGTAGAGGCCCAACCATATAGTAAAGGTTTCTTGGATTCAACTAAGATTTCTGCAGCTTTGTTAATTGCTTCTTCGTAACTGACTTCTCTCCCCTCTATTGTTGGAGACTTTATTCGTTCTTTTTTAGAGAACTTGCTGCTTCCGAGTTTACAGAACTTTTTCCCTTTATAATTTTCGGTGTCGAACTGAACGTCATCGCAAACGCTACCGCAAAAAGTGCAAATAACATCTTTAAGAGCCATTATATCGCCTCCACAATTTCCTTAATAGTTGGAACTCTTTCCTCTGTTTTTTCAACCTTACCTCTAACGCCTTTGAATCTCGGCATACCAGTGCCTTCAGTATCAATTCCAGTTATTTGATTGGCATATGGGCCCATTGGAATGAAAGCCAATCCTTTCGGGAGTTTTGCCTTTTTTGCGTATACCGTAACACAACCATACTTTGTCGTGACTTTCACCTTGTCGCCATCATTGAGGTTTAGGCTATTGAAGTCCTCCTCACTAAGTTCGATGAAATTTACAGAGTTAAAGTATTTCTCTGAAAGTTTTTCTTCAACGCTGGCTCCCTGATCGAGAGTTCTTCCGGTTACTATCTCAACTTCTATCATAATCTCACCAAAATTTTTTAAAAGGTTATTCAATGCGTATTTAATAATTCTCTTTTGGAGTCTTTAATTAACATATCGATTAAAATACTATGATTTAAAATTGTAATTTTATCATTAGTTTAAAGTTTTCTCCGGGTATTTGATAGCAAAAACTTAAATATTCTCTGTAATTTGTGAAATTGGTGATATAGATGCTGGCAGATTTTATTTTAACGGATGAACAGAAAGCTATAAAAGATGCAGCCAGAGAGTTTGCTGAAAAAGAATTTCCAAACTATGCAGAAGAATGCGATAGAGAGGAGAAATTCCCTTTTGAGCTATGGAAAAAAGCCGCTAAACTCGGGTTTATTGGAATGGGTATCCCCGAGAAATACAGCGGGCAGGGATTGGGAATGCTTGATTCATGCCTAGTAGTAGAGGAATTTTGGCGTGTCGATGGTGGCTTGGGAATGATTTTAGCGAGTACTTTTGGCTCAGAACAAATAATTTTGTTTGGATCCGAGGAGCAGAAGGAAAAATATCTTCCTCCCCTTGCTAAAGGTGAAGCAATATGTTGCGCATGTTACACAGAACCTCAAGCTGGAAGCGACGTTGCTGGAATAAAAACGAGAGCTGACAAGGACGGTGATGAGTACGTAATCAATGGTACAAAAATGTTTATCACGAATGGAACAATCGCGGATTATTACATAGTACTCGCAAGAACAGATCCCAATCCTCCAAAAAGACATCATGGAATGAGCGTATTTATCGTTGAGAAAGGTACTCCGGGTCTGGAGGCAAGAAAGCTAACAAATAAATTGGGAATTAGAGCAAGTGATACAGCGGAAGTCGTCTTTAAAAATGTGAGAGTTCCAAAAGAGAATCTGATTGGCCAAGAAGGCCGTGGATTCTACCAAACCATGATCTTTTTCAATGTTACAAGAATTCCTGTAGCATTTCAAGCAATTGGACTGGCTCAAGGCGCATTTGAACTGGCTTTTGAATTTGCTAAAAACAGAGAAGTTTTTGAAAGGAAATTAATAGAGTTTCAAATGACTCAAGAAAAAATCGCTAAAATGAGGACAAAACTCGAAGCTGCAAGATTACTTGCCTATCAAGCAGCTTTTTTCCAAGATAAAATGGGGATGCCTGATCCTGGATTGACAGCAATGGCGAAATACTACACAGCTAAAGTTGCACAGGAAATGGTACATGAGGCGCTCCAAATTTATGGAGGTTATGGATTTATGGGTGAACAAGCGATCTCCAGAATGTACAGGGATGCAAGGATACTGGAGATATACGAGGGGACAAGAGAAATTGAATTGGAAATTATTTCAAGGAGCCTCTTAGGGAAGATACCTTCAAGGTTGTGTGGAGTTAGGAAACATCCCCTAATGTAAATTTACGGTGGGTCAAATGGAAGAAGTTTACATCGTGGATTACCTGAGGTCAGCATTCTCTAGAAGTAGGCCAAAACAACCTGAAAGAGATGTATACAACAAGATTGACATGCCAGCAGTAGCAGCAAAGTTGGTAAAGGAGACGATTGAAAGGACCGGTATAGATCCAAAGGACATTGGAGATATTATTACAGGATGTACGATGCAAATGAAGGAAAACTGGTTATATGGTGGAAGGGTAATCGCATTGCTTGCAGAACTTCCAGTTGAAGTTCCAACTCAGGGAACGGAGAGAGTATGTATATCCGGCATGTCTGCTTTGCATCAATGTGCTATGGAAATAATGCTTGGTTATTCCGAGGTAGCAATAGCTTGCGGAATTGAACACATGACCCATCTACCCATGCAATTAGATTTGAATCCTCACATAGGTGTATCACCAACGCTCATGAATAATCCCAAATTGATTCAAAGATACGATTTAATGACAGCAATGAGCATGGGATTAACGGCCGAAAAATTGTTTGCTAAATACAAGGATGAACTGGGGTGGACAAAAAGGGATCTAGACGAGTGGGGAGTTAGGAGTCATCGAATGGCTACGAAGGCTTTGCAAGAAGGTTATTTCTTAAATGGGAGAGGTTATCCTAGTAAATGGAAGGGCGAGATTTTACCTATTGAAGTAGAATTATCGGACGGTACTAGAAAAATTATAGATGTAGATCAGTCAATAAGACCCGATACCTCGCTCGAAGCTGTTGAGAAGCTACCACCAGCTTTTAAACCTGGTGGTGTCATTACAGCAGGAAATTCATCTCCGCTTAATGCTGGTGCCACAGCGATGATTCTAACGAACAAGAAGAAATTGAGAGAATATGGTCTTGAACCAATGGCTAGAATCGTGTCAATCGGATGGGCAGGTGTAGATCCAAGTGTTATGGGTGAGGGGCCTGTTCCTGCAAGTTTAAAAGCATTAAAGTTTGCTAAGTTGGATGTAAAAGACATAGACTTTTGGGAGGTAAATGAAGCTTTCTCCGTAGTTACCCTTTTTGCAATTAAGAAACTAGGATTGGATCCCGAAAAAGTAAACATAAAGGGTGGAGCTATAGCAATTGGCCATCCATTAGCAGCAAGCGGAATTAGAATAACCGGCACTTTGGCGAGAATACTGAACATAGAGGATGCAAAATACGGATGTGCAACTCTTTGCGGTGGTGGTGGGCAGGGCGGAGCAACTATAATTGAAAACGTTAACATTTAAATTAGGTTCAAAATTATTGTTTTCTCACTTATTTACATCATCTTCTTTTATTTATTAGTTAATTATGCCATTGCTTGTAATCTCATAGGCCCAATAGACTTTGTAGGATATGAATGTTGATTAAATATGGGAGAACTAATGCATATGTACTGTTCTTTACTTTTGCTTTCTCGATGTATTCGAATATCCTTTTTCGATTAGTTTTTATGTCAAGGGTCCTATTGACTTAATCACTCCGATTACACCGAATATAGCCGAGAAAAACCGGAGAGCTAACTTTTACAAAAAATAAACTAGGTAGTATGAGTAAGAAGAGGTTCTGAATCTTCATGTACGATTTTAGTATATGATTATCAAGAAGCTCAAAGAAAAAGCTCCAAAGCCAGCATTATTACGAGTAGGAGTTGTAGTGGGGAGTAGTATAAGCAATTACTAAATACCAAAAGATACTCCTTGAGGTCAAGTATCCATATAAAATAAGTGCTATACCGGGAAAGACGATGAATTTGATTATTCTGGGATCTTTCCAAGTAGCATTTTCGTATTTGTCATATTTATTTGGTCTATGAAGGTGGTGTGATCTCGTCTCCGCCCTTACGGACGGAAGCTTCTTAACGACTGAAGGTAAAAAACCTAATGAAAACAACATTCCAGCTACTCTTCACTTAGTTTTAATTTTAGGCTTTCGCTATCCAGTTCTTAGCAGATATGAATATGGGCTCGCCCGGATTCGAACCGGGGACCTTCGCCTCGTAAGGGCGACGTCATTACCGCTAGACCACGAGCCCTTAGATTAGTACAAAATTTTTTGAATTTAAAATTAGCGATTCATGATCTGAGTTTTTTAACTTCGTCCACTATTTTTGGGAGTATCTCTCCTGCCTTGCCATAAATAACTACATCAAACATGCCATCGTCTAGAGTGGGTTCGATATTTACTATTATCATCTTTGCGCCAGATGATTTTGCTAGGTAAGGTAAACGAGCTGCAGGATATACTACGAGACTTGATCCTACAACGATAAACACATCAGCTTGTCTCGATTCTTCCATAGCCTCTGCTAAGGTTTCTTGGGGTAAAGGTTCACCAAAAAAGACAACTCTGGGTTTTAGATATTTACTATTACAGTTTTTACAAATTGGAGTTTCTCCTTTTTCAACTGTCTTAATTAGATCGCTCCATGTATACGTCGTACCGCAGTCAAGGCAGTCCACGTACTCCATGCTCCCGTGGAGTTCCAGAACTCTTGTGCTACCTGCTCTTTGGTGGAGCATATCAACGTTCTGAGTAATTACTGCTTTTACGATTCCCATCTTCTCTAGTTCTGTAATTGCGTAATGAGCAGGGTTTGGTTTTGCAGATCTTTTTATTAAAAGTTCTCGAGCGAATTCCCAAAAAGCTCGAGGATTCTTTCTAAATCCTTCAATGGATGCAACTTCTTCTGGATTATACCTTTTCCAAAGACCATTTTCACCTCTAAATGTGGGAATACCACTTTCAGCTGATACGCCTGCACCAGTGAATACTACTGCGTGTTTAGCTTTTGAAATTAGCTCAGCAGCAAGTTTAATTCTCTCTTCTTTAATATTCATATTACGAGTAAAATAATGGTAACTTAAAAATTTGTCGAAAGAGTTTTTAATCAAGTTTTACAAAGTAAGCAAGAAATGCGCGGGTAGTCTAGTGGTAGGACAACGCCCTTCCGAGGCGTTAGCCCGGGTTCAAATCCCGGCCCGCGCACATTCTCAAATTCTCCAAAACTTCGAAATTGTAAAATAAAATCTCACTTCTTTTTAATTATGAAGGTTGTAATTATTGGCGGTGGAGCGGCGGGGATGACTGCAGCATCTAGAATAAAATCTATTCAGCCTAGATGGGATGTAACAGTATTTGAAGCTACAAACTTTGTTAGTCATGCACCTTGTGGAATCCCGTATCTCGTTGAGGGGCTCGTTCCGAGTGCTGAAGACTTAATGTATTACACAGCAAACTTCTTTAAGGAAAAAAGAGGTATAAATGTAAAATTGAATTCAAGGGTTATAGAAGCAGACACTGGTTTTGTAAGAGTTGATGAGAACGGTTCAGAGAAGAAGTACGAATGGGATAAGCTAATTATAGCCACTGGTTCTCTACCAAGACTACCTGCGATTGATGGAATAGATTGCGATAAAGTTTTTACCGTCCATCATCCAGCAGATGCTGATAAGTTAAAAAAACATCTGCTAGATGCAAAAAAAGTGGTAATTATTGGCGCAGGTTACATCGGATTGGAGATGTCAGAAGCTCTTTTAACACAAAAAAAGCAAGTTACGCTGATCGGTATTTACGATTACCCGTTACCAAGATTCGATGAGGAAATAGGCAATTTGATAAAGGATAGAATGGGCAAGGAAATCGATCTAAGAATGAGGGAAAACGTGAAGCAGATTGAAGATCTAAAAGACGGTGTTAGGGTCGTTACTGATAAAAGTGAATACAAAACGGATATAGTGGTAGTTTCAATTGGTGCAAGACCGAATGTTGAATTGGCAAAGCAATTAGGTTGTAAAATTGGGGAAACAGGTGCGATATGGACGAATGATAGGATGCAAACCAATGTTGAAGACGTTTATGCTGCAGGTGATTGTGCTGAAACCGTTCATATGATTACTAAGAAAAGAGTTTGGATTCCATTAGCTCCATCTGGTAATAAAATGGGTTACGTTGCCGGTGTAAATGCCGCAGGAGGAGATCTAAGGTTCCCAGGCGTCCTTGGCACACAATTCACAAAATTTTTGGATATGGAAATTGCGTCAACTGGATTAACAGAAAAAGCCGCCAAAAATGAGGGATACAATATAAAATCAGTATTTATCCATACGAAAACGAGAGTTCACTATTATCCCGATGCTAGAGATCTCTGGCTCAAAGTTGTTGCTGAAAATAAAACAAATAGGATTCTCGGAGCACAAGCTGTAGGAAGTGAAGCTGCACTTAGAATTAACGTTTTTGCCGCAATAATTTACGCAAACCTAACAACTAAAGATGCCTTCTTTTTAGACCTAGGATATGCTCCCCCATTCTCTCCGATTTGGGATCCAATTGTTGTTTCTGCGCGCGTTCTAAAATTCTAGTAATTTTTTATATTTTCATGAGTAGCTAAAACTTATGTGGGTAGAAGAGTTATCAAAGATTTGCAAAATCTACCCCTCAACAGCTTACAAATTTGATGAGACACCAAAACACATAGCTCCTAAACCTTCGGATAAGATCGCCGTTGTAAAACCGAAGGATAAGTTTGAAGTTTCAAAGATTTTAAAATTTGCTTATGACAGGTGTGTTCCCGTTTACGTTAGAGGGGGAGGTACAGGATTAAGCGGTGGAGCAATTCCTACAAGAGAGGGCATTGTTCTATCGACAGAGAAATTAAATAAAATATTAATAGACAAAAAAAATAGGATTGCGGAGTGTGAAGCGGGTGTTACACTTTTTGAATTGAAGAGGGAATCCGAGAAATCGGGTCTCAGTTTCCCTCCACATCCTGGAGCTGAAACTGCAACAATTGGTGGAATGATTGCAACAAATGCAGGAGGTGTGAGAGCATTAAAGTACGGAACGATAAGAAACTACGTTCTAGGAATCGAGGTTGTACTTAGTGATGGTAAGATAGTTAACTTTGGAAGTAAAACTCTAAAGAACTCATCCGGCTACTCTCTATTAAACTTATTTATCGGTAGCGAAGGTACACTTGGAGTTATTACCAAGGCTTACATTAAATTGTATCATAAATTAGAAGAAATGGTAACCTTAGCAATACCCTTCACTAGATTGGACGATGCATTGGGTTGTGTTCCCGAAATCATGTATAAAATAACCCCAATGGCTCTTGAATTTATTGAAGGGAGAGCTATCAAGTTTGGTGAAATGGCAAGTGGGAAAAAATGGCCTAGAAGCTATGAAAAAGCTCATTTAATGTTAATCCTTGAGAGAAGAAGTGAGTTAGATGAAATTGAGAAGATAGTTTTCAAAAGAAATGCTGTGGATATATTCGTTGCTGAAAGTAAAAAAGAACAAAGAAATCTACTAGAAATACGTAGCTCCATTTATCTAGGTCTAAAAGATAAAATTATAGAAATTCTAGACGTTTGTGTACCTCCAGGATCCATTTTAAAATATATTAAGAAGAGCGATAAAATCTCGGACGAATATGGTATCGAATTGGTTACCTACGGACATGCGGGTGATGGCAACTTACATCAACACCCACTCATTTTTGAGGACTGGGAGGAAGTTTATTTTGAATTTAGGGAGAAATTATTTAGAACAGCTTTAGACTTTGGAGGAGTTATTAGTGGTGAACATGGCATTGGTAGTGTGAAACTCGAAGATTTAAAGAAACTTCAACCTGAAGTTTTTGAACTTATGAAATCAATTAAGAAAATCTTTGACCCCAAGGGGATATTAAATCCAGGAAAAGTAGTTGACTAATCAATAAGTATTAGGCCGACCATTTCATTTTCTTTTAGCTTAAACTGCCTAGCGTCAATACATAATGCCGACAAAGAAGGTCTACCTAATTTACAATTCATTCTACAGGGCTCATTGCACAAGACACAACTCCCCGGAAAAATTGCAAGTGCATAAGGAGTTTTAATCTTCTCTTCAATATTTAGAAGGTATGTCTGAACTCTTTTCAGCTCGTTTAAATTTCTTACTATGAATTTAAAAAGGAGCCCCTTCTCGTAAGATTTTAGAAATTTTATACATTCTCCAGGTTCAGGAACGTTTGGAGGACAAGACTTTTTACCATAATTTTCGCACCCATACATACATTTCCATCTAGCTCTTTTGTCTGTTACTAGCTCCTTTGGATTAATGTATTCGTAGTGAACAAGTAAGTCAAAATATTCGATCTCTATCTCCATATAAAGGGTTTAGGTTAAAATTTTAATCTTTTGTCGAAGCAATCCTATTACGAAAGTGGAGAAATAAGAGTTCAACGAGTTAGGGCCAACTAAATCATAAATGATTTTTATTTAATTTATCTTCCAGAAAGTTTTTATTTTTGAAATAGAAAAAGTGGACAAGATGGAACTAACAGATCTCGAATTTGATCCAACTTCGGAACTTGCAAATGCTATATGCTCAAAACTCTTAAACTCGTATACGATTGAGGAAATCATGGAAACTATTCTTAAAAATCGTGAAAAGCAAATTTACATCTATGTACATCGGAATAAACCAGATTCAGTGAGGCTTGTTGTTGATAAATCGGGTAGGCATCGTTATAGGTGCGATGAAATTCTCTTGATCCCCGTTCCCAAAAAGTTCGTCCTACTTGAACCGGATAAATCATATTTTGAAATGACTTTAAGAGCTAACATCTTTTTAGCTGTAAAAGGTGCCAAAGAAAAAGACCTACACCACTAACTTTTTAACCCTATAACTAATCTTCCTGCATGCATTACGATGTAGCTGTGCTTGGAGCAACCGGAATGGTCGGTCAAAAATTCATACAGCTTCTGGAGGGACACCCATGGTTTAAAGTTAAGTCTCTAGCGGCATCAGAAAGAAGAGTTGGAAAGAAATATGGTGAGGAAGTGATTTGGCTGGTGTCCGAGGAAGTTCCGAAGTATGTGAGAGATATCGAAATGGTGCAACTCAATCCAAAATATGTTGATGCAGATATAGTTTTCTCGGCTCTTCCGTCAAATATCGCAAGGGAGGTAGAACCTAAATTTGCAAGCGAGGGATTTGTAGTGGCAAGTAATGCATCGGCCTTTAGAATGGAGAAAGATGTACCTCTCGTAATTCCCGAAGTCAACTCAGATCACTTAGGTCTCATTAGTATTCAGAAGAAAAATAGAGGCTGGGAAGGATATATAATAACGAATCCAAATTGTACAACTATCATATTGACTCTCTCTTTGAAACCTTTGATGGAATTTGGAATAAATTCCGTTAAAGTTGCGACTATGCAGGCGATAAGTGGTGCTGGCTTTCTCGGAGTACCATCATTCGCTATTGAAGATAACGTCATACCATTTATCAAAGGAGAAGAGGAGAAAGTGGAGTCTGAAACACTAAAAATTCTTGGAAAACTCAAAAATGGTGAAATTAGCTATGCTAACATCTCGATTTCGGCTTCTTGTCACAGAGTTCCGGTAACTGATGGTCATTTAGAGTCAGTTTGGGTAGAATTTACGAGAAAAGTAGACGTTGAAGAAATAAAGTCCTCATTCGAAAAATTAGCCTCAATAAAAAATCTTCCAACTTCACCAGACAAAGTTATCATTGTACGGTCAGAGTTCGATAGACCTCAACCCCGTCTCGATCGAAAT
>CAZPML010000023.1:0-16220 GCA_964587675.1 uncultured archaeon | reverse complement strand
ATCATCTCTGCGGTTGCTTTTCTCCTTTCAGCTTATGCTACTTATCAGTGCTATGTTTGGAATCAACCTATCCACGTAGCATTAATTACAGCTGGATATATCATTGCCGCACTCGTTGGGATCTGGTGGATTTCAGAACCTGATCTAAACTTAATAGAGAGAATTTGCAGTGCTGAATCTTTGGAGAGAGCTGGAAGATTTAAAGCCGCGGCAAGGAAGTATGAAAAAAAGAACGATTACGTTAAAGCTGCGGAGTGTTACATCAAATCAAATCTCCTAGAATCGGCTGCATGGTGCTTTGAAAGAGCGGAGAAATATGATGATGCTGCTAAGATCTATGAAAAACTTGCTGGCGAAAAAGAGGATTCGTACTACTGGAAAGAGGCTTATGAGATGTACAAAAAGGCAAATGACAAAAGAAATGCTGCAAGATGCCTTGAAGAATATGCAAAGGAGGAACCATGGTATTGGGAGGATGTCGCTAAACTCTATGAAGAAATTGGAGATACAGACAAGTCTAAAGAAGCTTGGAAAAAGTCACTTGATTATTACGTAAATGAGGCGAAGGAGGAGGGAGTATTCTGGGAAGATGTTTCAAAGATCTATGAGAAACTTGGAGAAACCGAAAAAAGTAAAGAGGCAATGTTGAAGTTCATAGAATACGCCAAAAAAGAGGCTGAAAAGGATGAATCGTGGTGGAAACACGTAGCTGAATCCTACGAAAAATTAGGTATGAAGAGTGAGGCCGAGGAGGCTTGGGGGAGGTACAGGGAATACAGAAACAGACTCAAATCAAAAACATAACTATAAATTATTTCTTTTATTAGGAAAAACTTAAATTTCGAATAAAATCCGTCACCGTGGAGGTGACAAAAAATGACCGAGTATGTCGTCTATGTCGGTGGTAAACCTGTAATGAACTACGTTCTAGCCACCCTAACCCAGCTAAATGAGGGGGCCGATGAGGTGGTAATAAAGGCAAGAGGTAGGGCAATAAGTAGGGCCGTAGACGTCGCAGAAATCGTAAGAAACAGGTTCATGCCAAACGTTGATGTAAAAGGTATAAGGATTGACACGGAAGAACTTGAATCCGAACAAGGGAGGAGGGTGAATGTCTCAACCATAGAAATCGTCCTATCGAAGGCCCAATAACTTTTAAAATTTTTCTAAATGAAAATAGGGTACTTCTGCACGTTCACACCAAGGGAAATTATCAGAGCTGCTGGTTTTAGTCCAATAAGAATTTTTCCAGATCCAAGTAAAGCAAGCTTATCCACAGCTTTTATCCAGAGCTATTCTTGTTCTCAGGCAAGAGGTTGTCTTGACAAAATCCTCAATAAAGAAATAAAACTGGATGCTGCCGTCTTTGTTCGAACATGCGATACTATGATAAAGCTTGCAGATATCTGGGAATTCTGTACAGAGATGAAAACGTATAGCATTGAGTTTCCAACAAAAATTAATAAGAGCACTGAAAGATTCTATTTTACTGAACTAAAAGATTTCATAAGAGTTCTAGAGAGATGGGGAGGAGAGATCACACTAAAGAGCTTAAAGGAGAGTATAAACTTATACATGAAACTAGAACATAAACTGAGAAAGCTTTTTAGTGATGGGGCAGATTACGAGGCCTTGATGAGGGTTGAAAAGCTAGATGTAGAGAAGGCGATAGAATATCTAGAGAAAAGAATCGGCAAAATTAATGGGGATGATGGAAAAAGAGTTTTGATCACGGGAAGTGTGTGCCCCTTCCCAGAGCTATTTAAAACTATCGAAAAAGTTGGGTTTAAAATAAAGGACGATACATGCACTGGTACCAGATCGTTTTTATTTAGTTATCCTAGGATGGATATAAGAAGTATCAACGATGGAATCATGTATATTGTGAGAAAATATTACTCCAAAGCCCCCTGCCCAACCAAGCATTACGAGAACGATTTGCGTTTTAGATACTTGCTTGAAATGTCAAAAGACTGCGAAGGGGTTATATTCTTACTCTTAAAATTTTGCGAGTCACACTTTTTCGATTATCCACAATTAAAAGAAATTTTAGAGAAAAATGGGAAAAAAACCTTGCTTATAGAACTCGAATTTCCAATAGCTTCAATCGAACAAATTCGAACTAGAATTGAGGCATTTTATGAGATGTTACAATGACTTTGAGAAAATTGCAAGTTACTAAAAGGATGAAGCAGATCATGGCCGGATACTATCTAATGGGACACCAAGCTGAAGACGTCGCTTGGGTGACGAGTGGTGCTCCGGTTGAGATTTTGTACTCCATGGACGTTTATCCAGCTTATCCAGAAAATCACGGTGCTCTTATAGGTGCGACTAAAATGGGTTCGCACTTCTCGGAATTTGCAGAGAGGAGGGGTTACTCAAGAGACCTATGCTCATATGCACGAAGCGATTTAGGATGTATATTCGCAAATAGGAGTCCAATAGGCGGACTACCCAAACCCAAGTTCCTTTTTGCATGCAATAACATCTGTAACACGGTCGTCAAATGGTATGAAGTCGTCTCAAAGATCTTCAAAGTTCCGGTATTCGTTCTGGACGTACCATTTGTTAGAAAGGATTTAAAAGAGAGTTATATTAACTATGTGGAGGACCAAATTTACGAATTCATCCAATTTACGGAAAAGATTACACAAAAAAAGTTTAGCGATGAAAATTTCCGTAAAACCTTGAAAAAATCTCTAAAGGCCGTTAGACTTTATAGCGAAATCCTAAAAATGGGTAAACACAAGCCGTCCCCGATTACCTGCTTTGATGCTTTCATCAACATGGCTCCAATTGTCTGTCTTCGAGGAACCGATTATGCGATCTCATTTTATAAAGAGATGAGAGATGAAGTTCTAAATCGAATAAAGAATAATGAAGCAGCTGTTGAAGACGAGAAGCTTCGATTACTATGGGACAACATACCAATTTGGTATAGGTTAGGGTGGTTGGCCGATTTCTTTGCAAGTAGAAACGTTTGCCTAGTTGCAGACACATATACAAATGCTTGGACAAGTTTTTTAACACGAAGAAAAGATGTTAGAGGTCTAGCCGAAATTTACACGGTTATTTACCTCAACATTGGAATTGAAAGAATGGCGGAATTTATCAATAAGCTAAGTGAAGAATACGATGCCGATGGGATAGTTATGCACTCAAACAGGAGTTGCAAACGTTATTCTTTCGGTCAGTACGAAATCCAAAAAATGATTAAAATTCCCAGCGTGGTGATTGACGCTGATATGACCGATCAAAGATCGTTCAGTGAAGCCCAAGTTGAGACGAGATTGGAAGCTTTTCTCGAGATGTTAACTTGAAATTGGTATGATAGTGGCAGGATTGGACATTGGATCGCTGACAGCTAAATGCGTTCTTTTAGATGACAAAAAAATACTATCATACGATATTATGAAGGTTAAACCAAATTTAGAATTAACAGCTGAAGAAATATTCAATAGGACACTGGAAAAAGCAGGGATTAATTCTTCAGAGGTTTCTAAAATAGTAGCAACAGGGTATGGCAGGAAAAAAGTTGGATTTGCCAATAGAAACATTACAGAAATAAGTTGTCACGCTCGAGGAGCAGTTTTTCTAATTCCCACAACGAGAACTATAATTGATATTGGGGGCCAAGACAGCAAGGTGATAGCAGTAGGTCCTGACGGTTCGGTAAGGGAATTCGTCATGAATGATAAATGTGCCGCGGGAACTGGAAGGTTTCTCGAAGTTATGGCTAATGCACTTAACGTGACCTTACAGGAGCTTCCTACATTATCAAAGAGGGCAAAAAAAGCGATTCAAATTTCTTCAACATGCACGGTTTTTGCAGAATCAGAAGTTATCGGTTACTTAGCAAGCGGTGAGGACGTTGAAAACATAGTGGCGGGAATTCATAACGCAATTGCATCAAGAATTGCAGCAATGGCAAATAGAATAAGAATAGAGGAGGACGTGGTGCTAACGGGAGGAGTTGCGAAAAATGAAGGCGTAAAGATCGCTCTAGAAAATGCCTTGGGTTTAAAAATTAAAGTACCTTTTGAACCCCAAATTGTGGGTGCACTAGGCGCTGCTCTTTTTGCATTCCCGAAGTAAAATCTTTATAAAAATTTGGATAAATAAAGAAGGTGCAAATTCTAGAGAAAAATCTCAGAAATTGCGAAGGAGAAATAAAACTAATTCCGGAAACCCTAGATGATCTGTGGCATTTAAAGAATATTATAGAGAAGGGAGACATTGTTTATGCACTGACCAAGAGAGTCAGCCAATCTAACGATAAACTCAGGAGTGACAAGGAAGTCTTTACAGTTAAACTTGGTATTCAGGTCGAAAAACTCGATTTCCATAGGTTTACAAATAGACTTCGAGTTACCGGGAAGATCGTATCTGGAGTAGAAGAATCGGGATACCATACAATAAATTTAGTGGTTGGAAAAGAAGTTAGTATTATAAAAAAATGGAAAGATGAACAACTGAGAAGAATAGAATACGCTGCTGAACAATCTAAGCGTCCCGAGGTTTTAATTCTAACAATTGAGGAGGGTGAAGCTACTGGCGGATTGCTTAGACAGTGGGGAGTCGAGGAGGTTTTCTGCGTTAGGAGAGGATATTGCAAAGAGAGCGGTGAAAGGTTGAATTTCTTCAATGAAATACTTGACAAATTGAGAAATACCGATTTCAAATACTTGGTCCTAGCTGGTCCAGGATTTACTAAGAGAGATTTCTACGATTTTTTGAAGAGCAAATTGGATCTAAAAAACGTGGTTATCGTTGATACATCATCAATCGGGATTAGGGGATACATAGAGGTGTTAAAGAGGAGAGTCATCGACAAAATTTTAGGTGAGGTTAGACTGGCAGAGGAAGCTGAGTACATCGATAAGCTCCTTGAAGAGATCGCAAAAGATGGAAAAGCAACATACGGAATTGAAGAGGTGAAGAGGGCTAAGATGTATGGAGCGATAGAAGTCCTGCTCATTACGGATGAATACTTGAATTCGGAGAGAGAGAAATGGGACATAGATGGCTTTTTAAGGCAAATTGAACAATCTGGTGGAAAAATATTAATTTTGAGTGCAGAATTTGAACCTGGAAGGAGACTGATGAGCCTAGGAGGTATTGCAGCTTTGCTTCGTTTTAGCATTGGATAACTCTAAAAATTGTTCCCGATCAACATCCTTTGATGAGATTATTTAACACATTAACGAGGAAAATGGAAGATATAAATGAGATTGTTGGAGGAAACGAGGTAAGGATATACGTCTGCGGAATAACTGCATATGATTTTTCACATATAGGCCATGCGAGAAGCGCTGTAGTTTTTGACACACTTTGGCGATATCTTGAGTATAAGGGATTTAACGTAATCTACGTTCAAAATTTCACAGATGTGGACGACAAAATAGTCAGAAGAGCTATAGAGGAAAAAAAGACCCAGAAAGAGATCGCTGAAAGATTCATTAAAGAGTATTTTGAGGATATTTCAAAGCTCAACGTCAGAAAAGCCACATACCATCCGAAAGTTACGGATCATATAAAAGATATAATTAAATTCGTGGATGGACTGATAAACGCCGGATTCGCATACGTTGTGGATGGTGACGTTTACTTCCACGTGCCTGCATTTGAGAAATACGGAGAACTGTCCAAACAACCATTAGAAGAACTAAATAAACATAGAATCGAACCTGACCCAAGAAAAAAAGATGTTAAGGATTTTGCACTGTGGAAGTCGGCAAAGGAGGATGATTTAAAAGCCAAAGCTTTTTTTGACTCGCCATGGGGCAAAGGGAGACCCGGTTGGCATATCGAATGCTCGGTTATGTCCTCAAAGTATCTCGGTGTACCATTCCACATCCACGGTGGTGGTAAGGATCTCATCTTCCCCCACCACGAAAACGAGAGAGCTCAGAGCTATGCATTATTCGGTAAAGAGCCAGTCAAATTATGGATGCATAATGACTTCGTAACAATAAGAGGAGAGAAAATGAGCAAGAGTTTGGGGAACATTGTGAGAATAAGGGATGTACTTAAGAAATATCCCGGGGAAGTTTTAAGATGTTTCTTACTAACCGCCCACTACCGAAGTCCGATCGACTACAGCGAGGATTCACTCGAGAGGGCATTAAAGTCTTATAACTCATTAAGAGAGGCGTTGATAAATCTTGACATGGAAATAGCGGCTCTAAAGTCTAAAGGAGAGAATAGAGATAAATTAAATGTGGATCCAACCCCCTACGTAAGGGGGTTCGAGGAAGCGATGGACGATGATCTCAACACACCAAAAGCATTGGCAAGGTTGCATGAGTTTGCAAGGTACATCAACAAGATAATTCCCCATGCCAGCTTACCAGAATTGGAGGAGATCTACGAATGTTATAGGAAATTGTGTGGAATTATGGGATTCTTCGAGAAGTACAACCGAGTACCAATCCTCAAAAACTCTGAAATGAAACTAATTATAGAGAGGGAGTCGTGTAGAATGAAGAGAGATTTCGAGAGAGCCGATAAAATAAGAGAGGAATTTAGGTTGAAAGGTATTCAGCTAATCGATACACCTCGTGGAACGAGGTGGAGGTGGATAGAAAAATGATCTTCACCTTAGATGTTGGTTCAGGGACCCAAGACTTTTTATTATTCACAAATGAAAATATTAGAAACTGCCCAAAAGCAGTTTTACCCTCCCAAACAAGCATCATAGCCAAGAAAATAGTGAACTGCAATACCGATGTGTATCTCTACGGATATACGATGGGAGGGGGTCCAATAAAAAAGGCAGTAGTTGAACACATATCGAAGGGGTTTAAAGTTTATTCAGACAGACGTGCGGCACTAACTTTTGCTGACAATTTGAAGAAAGTTGAGAAAATTGGAATCAAAATATCGCAACCAAAAGACGATGTTCTAAAGATAAAAACTAAAGACGTAGACATCGAATTTTTCAGGTCGTTTCTTGGAAGCATTGGGTACGAGCTTCCAGATACTTTTGCAATAGCCGTTCAGGATCATGGATATTCCCCAAACGAGAGCAACAGGATTTTTAGATTCAAGCTTTTTAGGAGGATGATATCAAGGAATGCACATATATCATCCTTCCTTTTCCACCACAAAAAAATTCCAAAAGAATATAATAGGATGATAGATGCAGCAAATTCAATTCTCGATTTTGTCGATGGAGAAGTTTACGTCATTGATACCGTATTCGCTGCGGTAGCCGGATGCGCTGAAGATGCAAAACTTCCCGCACTTTTAATAAGCTTTGGAAACTCACACACAACCGCAGTTGTCCTTAATAAAGATATGGAGATAGTCGCAATTCTCGAGCATCATACAAGAATATTACGTGAGAGGGGTAGAAAATACGTAGCTGAGCTGTTTAAAAGATTTTTAGATGGTAAAATTGACAACGAGTATATATTAAACGATGGTGGCCACGGATGTTTTATCAGAGAACTTGTTGAAACTAGAGATACCGTTTGTACCGGTCCAAATACCTGGCTATCAAATTACAGGGAAGTGAGGGGGGACCCCATGGTTGTCGGGAACATAGGGATGCTTAGATTGTTACACGAAATAGGAGTTGTGAACTACCGCAAGCTGAAGCTTGGGGCACTCTGGCGCTAGGTCCATGTAGAAACTCCAGTATTCTAATTTTAGTTCTTACTTTTAGGTAAATATTTTAAGATTCCAGGGGAAATAGTATCGTGGCTAAACTGGAGAAATTCTATGTAAAAGATGAACCAACTACCAGTGACGAATATGGTTGTTACCCCACAAATAGACCGACCGAGGAGTACATAAAGAAGGGATTCGTTTGCATAGACAAACCAATGGGGCCAAGCAGCCATGAGATAGTGGTCTGGGTCAGGAGAATACTCGAGGTCCAAAAAACCGGCCATGCAGGAACACTTGATCCTAGGGTGACCGGAGTTTTGCCAATCTTCATTGAGTCCGCCACAAAACTCGTTAAATTTTTGCAAGAATCGGAAAAAGAATATGTATGTCTAATGCGCCTTCATGGCAATGTAAGATTAGAAGATCTCGAAAGAACGATGAAAAAATTTGTGGGGAAAATCTACCAACGCCCACCCCTTAAATCAGCGGTGAAGAAAAAATTGAGAATAAGGGAAATATACAACATTGAAATCTTAGAAGTCGATGGAAGAGATGTTTTATTCAAAGTTTCAACCGAATCTGGAACCTATATTAGGAAACTATGCAGAGATATAGGAGAAATTCTGGGTGTAGGAGCGCATATGCAAGAACTTAGAAGAACGCGAACCGGAAAGTTCTCTGAAAATATGTGTTACACACTTCAAGATCTACTTGATGCTTACATATTTTGGAAAGAGGATGGCGACGATGAGCCACTGAGAGAGATAATTAAACCCATGGAAATGGCCGTGTCTGATCTTCCAAAAATTGTAATTAAAGATACCGCAGTTGATGCCATTTGCCACGGAGCAAACTTATCAGTAAGAGGTATAGCATACATTGAAACAGGGATAAAGCCTGGACAGACTGTAGCAATTTTCACACTAAAAAATGAACTAGTGGCTCTTGGTAAATCTTTAATGAGTTCTGAAGACATGTACAAAGCTAATAAAGGATTTGCAGTAGATGTTGACAGAGTACTTATGGAACGTCACGTTTATCCAAGTGCTTGGAAAAGGAGTTCTAGATAAGCCTTCTTAAATATTCCTCCTTCGCTCTTAAAGCATCAAAGGCAAGAAAAATGAATAATGAGGAAAACATTAACATTATAACTATCCACATAACCAACGGATCCTTAACAAGTCCGTACGACTGGAAGACAACTAGCTGTATGTATAATAGACATCCAAATGATAACAAAGAGATAAGAAGTCCTTTCATTTCCTCTTCTCCTCATAAAGTATCTCCAATTGAGACTTATGAATTTTTCCGCTGGAGTCATTGGCAAGAATATGATTCCTTTTGGAATTTTTTAATCTACAATCTGCAATGTACTTTGAACAAATCTCTAAGTTCCTTTTCAGATACAGATTCCTTCGGAACTATGTAAGCCTTTTTCATAGAAATCGTTCCTAACTCCTACTATCGCCACCATGGAAAACCTTTGGATGCGCCTTATGTTCGACTATGGGTTTATTTTGAGATTAATTGATTAATTTGATTTGATTAGTATTATTTGATTTATTTGATTTATTTGATTACTCCAAAAATTATGTTTCTCATGATTTCAAGAATGTAGATTCCATTTGATTCGAGTATGAAATTTAAAACAGCACCTATAATTGCGCCAACTATGAGGGATGAAACTATCCTAACTTTAACGATTAGAACAATAGCTATCACAAGCAAAAGTATAGTCGATACTAATCCAATCTGCGTTAATTGCATTTGAACTTCACTTACAACGTTGCTCAAGAAGTTGAGCAGAGTTGCAATACCACTAAGCCCAAACATAAGTCCCACTAGAACTCCAATTAAAGTTAAAGTAGGTTCTCTCATAGTTTATGATCCCTCATTTTAGGTAATAATTTTTGTTGTATTTTCCTGAATAACCAATTTCTCAGTTGCTTGTTTTTTATTTTTGAACATTCAACCAAGATCTCATTTTTATCCAAATTTTCTTTCTTAGATATCTCCAAAAGTGCTAAACACTTGTAATATGGATCAGGTATCATCCTAGCCAAAATCAAGTTTCTTGGGTGTGGAATTCTGGCTACCAATCTTTTCAATGATGCAGACAGAATCCTTTGATCATTAATTTCCATCGCATAATTTAGGTTTCCAAATCTCTCTAACAAATGGGCAAATGCTAAATTTTTTTTATAATCATCTTTTATGCTATATGCTACATCTTTAGCAAACTTTTCATCAGCAACTTCGACTATTCTGAGCAAGTCGTCATCGCTTTCAGCAAATTCTTTGGCGAGAATTAGGAATTCCGAATCTCCCGAGAACGAATAAAGGTTCAAGAGAGCTAGGACTTTTGCTTCTCTGTCTTTGAGAGAATTTGCTATATCTTTTGCTAACGTGAGATCCTTTCTGGCAATCGTAGTAATATTATCCGCAATCATTGATTCCCTTATCCTTCTCCGAACTTCCATTATTAGTGATGGCTAGAATCATATATCACTTTTTTCTTTAAAAAGTTGGGTTAACTTAAGGTTAGCTTTAAATAGCAATTTCATCAAAGAAACACCTAGTGGGCCCGTGGCTTAGCATGGATAGAGCGACGGCCTTCTAAGCCGTAGATCCCGGGTTCAAATCCCGGCGGGTCCGCTAATTCTTCGGTTGTTCAGTTTTTTACCAAAGCTAAATACTCTCTTAGCTTTAGCTCTAAAAATGCGGACAAATTAAGCCCCATTTCCTTAGCTTCAGCTATTACATTTTTATCTATCCACAAAGTTAATTTAGTTTTGTTACTTCCAAGCTTTGGCATAGTTTATTTATACGTAGAGATAAAAGTAAAGCTTTCTATGATTTGATATAATCTTATTCGGTGAAAGCTCTTGATGAAGCTATGATCCTGTAAGCTTTCTAATCTGAGTATCACTAAAGCTATTTGCATTATCGAATAATTCATTATAAGCTATTATTCAGCATATCGAACAAAAAGCCTATTCTCAATCTCTTGCACAAAAGCTTATTTTGAAGAATAAAATAATATTAACTTAACTTATAAAATTCTTTTAACCTTTTTCTCTTCTTTTATCTCTTCTTTAACTCTATAATAGTTATTCATATTATACTGGTCTGGTCTGGCTGGTCTGCTCTTGGTTTTGGTTATTGCTATTAGCTATGTATCATAAGCTATAATAATAGCTATAGCTAATATAGCTATGTAGCTATTGTAGCTATTATCAGTAGCCAGCCACCAGCCGCCACCAGTCCGCTATGTAATATGAAATAATTTCTAAAGGCGAAAAAGCTATTAGAAAACTCTAAGCTTGAAAAGAAATAATATGGAGATTGTTAATAATATTTTATAGCTCAAAAGCTTGAATTCTGTAGCTTCTTTAGAAAGCTATATAGCTAATCTAATAGCTTTAGAAAATCCTCTTTACTCATTCCGGACTGCTTTATGATAGCTCTTAAAGTTCCTCTATCAAGCTCTCTATGAAGTGGAACCACTAAAATACCTACACCTTCCTTATATAAGACTACATGGCTATCTCTCTGTCTTTCGACAGTCCAGCCAGCTTTAACAAGAGCTTTTATAACCTTTTCACCAGAAACTTTAGGAAGCTTCAGATTATCACTTCCGCTATTTCAGCTTTCTTAAGCTTCTTAAGCTCTTTCTCTTGTAACACCTCTAAGTATAGCTCTATAGCTTCTTTTATGTTCTCTAGAGCTTCTTCTTTAGTTTTACCCTGTGAGATACAACCGGGTAATGAAGGAACTGTTACAACATAATAGCCATCTTCACCTTTTTCGATAACTACCTTAAGCTTCATAGCTATAGCTTAGCTCAAAACTATAAAAAGCTAATCAGATTTAAGTAGCTAAATCTTTACAGAATTCAGATAATAGCTTTTGTAAGCTTCAGGATCGAGCTCTCTAAGTTCTGTAAGCTTATCTTTTATTTCTGGTATCCACTCATTAATAACAGCTTCTAAGCCTTCTTTAGTTAGCTTAACCGTTCCATTTTTTACAGTTATCAAGCCAGCTATTTCATAACCGAATAGCTCAGAATAATCTTCAAGGATTTTTACAGCCTCTTTTAAGCTAACTCCTTCTCTAAGCTTTCTTAACTCTCTTGCATTTTTTAAGCTAAGCCAGTTGATTCTATCATCTTTAAAGGCTTTTTCTAATGGATATTCTTTATAAGCTTCTTCTAAAGTAGTTTCTGTATCTCTTATATTATGCTTCAGTTATTGGTTCGTATATTTTGGTTTTATACCATTCCAAAAAAGCTGACTTTAGCTTTTCCTTGCTTGGTGCTTTGTAAATTCGCTTAAGCTTGCCAGTAGAAATATTTACCGGCTTAGCTAAATAACCTTTTTCACTAACCATTTGAGCCTTTTAGAAATACCAGCTTTTGTTATTTTACCTTCAAGTTCTTTTTCTAAACCTGTAATTAAAGGAACCCGCATAACAGTTGAATCCATCCTCGAACTTCTCGCTAACGGTTGGAGCCACGAGGAGATTCTTGAAAATTATCCCGAGCTTAAGAAAGAAGACATTCTCGAAGCTATAAACTATGCTGCGAATGTTCTAAACGCTCAGCAGATCCGTTATTAGACCAATTACTACAAAAATTCTAAATTCATAACTAAGACCTAAGATCCTAAAGCATCTATCTCCCACCCTTCACAGTAAACATTAATACCAAGGACTGAACTTCACTTAATGAAAATTGGTATAATAGGTGCAAGTGGCTATACCGGTTCGGAACTCTTAAGAATACTCTCCGTACACCAAAAGGCAGAAGTAGTAGCTGCTTCCTCAAGGAGGTATGAGGGCATTGAAATATGGAGAGTTCACAAATTTCTGAAGGGTTTTTTTGATTTAAATTTCTGCAGTCCCGATCTAAATAATTTTAGCGAATGTGATATTGTTTTTACCGCCGTACCACATGGTAAAGCGATGGACTATGTCCCAGAATTGCTTGACCTTGGAATTAGGGTTATCGATCTCTCGGCAGACTACCGTTTGGAAAAGAAGCTTTATGAGAAAGTTTACGGACTTAAACATAAGGGGTACAGGCATGCAGCATACGGTTTGCCAGAGTTAAATAGGGAAAATATCTCAAATTCGATACTTGTCGCCAATCCAGGTTGCTATCCAACTGGAACAATCCTAGCAGTTGCACCTCTTGCCAATGCTGAACTCATAGACAGAGTCGTTTTCGATTGTAAAAGCGGTATTACGGGAGCAGGTGAGAGAGCAACTCCATTTACCCACTATCCAAATTTACATGAAAGTATAGTCCCATACAAAATAACTCAACATAGACATTACTACGAAATTGTTCAAGAGTTAAACAAACTCCAAAACGGAGTTAGAGTTTCATTCACGCCCCAAGTATTTCCAGGATCGAGAGGTATCTTGACAACTTCACATGTGTTCCTCCGCGGGAATTTAGATTATGACGAAATCAGGAAAATCTACGATAAATTCTACAAGGATTCCCCCTTTGTTAGGGTCCAAGAACAGGTTTCCCTAGCACAAGTTAGGGGTAGCAATTTCTGTGATATTTCAATCCATGTCGGAGATGACAGAGTTGTCGTTATCTCAGCCATTGATAATTTAGTAAAAGGTGCTAGCGGGCAAGCTGTCCAGAACATGAATATTATGATCGGGATTGATGAACGAGAAGGGCTATGGTATCCACCACTTTTCCCCTAATGAGCTACCTACAAGGCTTCTTCATACTTTTCCGGTTCACAGGTCTCCTTTCCTCACGGAAAACTTATTTATCATTTCAAAGACCTAAGGACGTTTTTGGATATTGACATCTCCATATCCCCAACCGCAACTTAAGCATTTTAACGATCTATCGCTAATTTCCAATTCGCCTCTCATGCGTATTGCTATGGAGTCTTGGAAGCGTCAGAAGACAGACCACTAAATCGTACACGTTCTTAAATTTCTGGAGAGAAAAATTTTTAGCTCGCCAAAAAATTGAATTAGGAATGAAAAAAATTGTTACGATCAACGTTGGAAAAAATGGAATTACAGAGAACCTAATTAAAGAGGTAAACTTCCAGCTGGAGAAGCACGGGATAGTTAAAGTTAAATTACTTAGTAACTTCAGATCCAAAACTGAAAAGAAGAAGAAGGAATTAGCAGAAGAGATCGCATCAAAAATAAAAGGTAAATTGGTTGATTTCCGGGGATTCGTATTGACGTTTGAGAGGTGTTAAAATGACAACAGTTTACGATGTACCCGCTGATATATTAATAAGGAGAGTTGCGGACAAACTTAAAAATATGGTGGCCCCTCCAGAATGGGCAAAATATGTAAAAACGGGTACTCATAAGCAAAGAGGGCCACAACAAAGTGATTGGTGGTATCTCCGTCTTGCCTCAATTTTTAGGAGAGTTTACATCGATGGCCCAGTAGGCATAGAAAGGCTTAGAACTTACTACGGCGGTAGGAAGAGGAGGGGTGTCAAACCTCCAAAATTTAGAAAAGGTAGTGGAGCCATAATTAGAACCGCTTTACATCAGCTTGAACAGCTCGGATTTTTAAAGAAGACAAAAGATGGGAGAGTTGTCACCCCCATGGGTAGATCATTTCTCGATAAGGTTGCCAATGAAGTTAAAGCGGAAGTTATTAAAGACATACCAGCTCTAGAAAAATATTAGGTGGTGGTCATGGACGAACTTGAGGAGATAAGAAGGAGAAAACTAATGGAAATTCAACAAAGACAAAGAGAACTCGAAGAAATTCAAAGACAGGAAGAGCTTAAGAGACAATATGAGCTTCAAAAGAGGGCTATATTAAGAACCATACTCGAACCTGATGCTAAAGAGAGGCTTTCTAGACTAAAACTTGCCCATCCAGAAATTGCGGAAGCTGTTGAAAACCAACTCGTTTATCTCGCACAATCTGGTAAAATTCAGGCGAAGATAACTGATAAAATGCTCATAGAAATTTTAAAAAGAGTTCAACCCAGAAAAAGGGAGACGAGGATAATAAGGAAGTGATAAGGTGGGCAAAAAAACTCTAGGTGTAAAGAGGAGGCTAGCCAAAGCATTCAAACAGAATCGAAGGGCACCCATTTGGATAACCGTAAAAACCAACAGAAGAATTGTAAGCAGTCCCAAGAGGAGACACTGGAGGAGTAGGAGGCTTAAAATCTAGGTGATCTTATGCCAAAAGTCGAACTTGAAAGAGTATATTCGCTAAAAATTAGACAAAAAATGAAAAAATATCCAAGATGGCTGAGAGCTAAGAAATCCATAAAGTACATTAGAAAGTTCCTAGCCCGGCACATGAAAGTGGATCCAGAGAATGTAAAAATAGATGCCAGCATAAATGAGAAAGTTTGGGAGAGGGGGGCCGAAAAACCTCCAGCAAGGATTAGAATTAGGGCAGTTAAGTTTGACGATGGAATAGTTGAGGCTGAATTAGCCTAATGAAGTTAATTGCAGTTAGGGGTAGTCCGCTTATAGGTATGTACGTTAAAGCTTCAGAAAACTTCACGATAGTCGGAATCAACGACGAACAGCTAATAGAATCGATCGAAAGGGAATTAAAAACAGACGTTATCGTCACAAGTATTGCTGGTTCTGAGCTCGTTGGGGCATTGGTAGCTATTAATTCGCAAGGTGCTGTTGTAAGTAAAAACGTCCTTTCCAGAGAAATTGACGTTCTCAGCAGACATCTAGAAGTTAAAATAATTGATACACCAATGACTTGCTTTGGTAACAACCTCTGTGTCAACGATAAGGGAGGTATTGCAAATCCAGAAATGAGCGAAAGAGTTCTCAGAGAAGTTAGTGACTTCTTAGACGTTAAAATTGTAAAAGGGACGGTTGGTGGAATTAAGACGGTTGGAATGGCAGCAGTCGTCACAAATAGGGGAGGCCTTGTTAATCCAAATGCTAATGACTGGGAACTGAAAAGGATTAAAGATGTTCTACATGTGGAAGTCCAAAAAGGAACGGTAAACTTCGGAAACGATATGGTTGGATCGAGCCTTGTTGCAAATTCTAAAGGCTATTTGGTTGGAAGAGATACTACCGGTTTTGAACTCGGGATGGTCGAGGAGGCCCTTTTTCCGTGAGGTGATTAACGTGAGGTATGAGATTAGTGGTGAATTTAAGACGATGGAGGGTTGGCAGAAATTTAAAAAAATAATCGAGGCAAAAACAGAAAAGTACGCCATCGAGAAAATCTTTTCATTAATCGGGAGTAACCATAAAATCAAAAGACATATGATAAAAATAAAAGAAGTTAGAAAGGTGGAATAATGGCGAATGAGAGAGAAGTGCAGGAAAAGCTTGCAATTCTGCAACAACTCCAAGGAGAGGCTGAGACTCTACAGAGACGTATAGTTGAACTTGAATTACTTTCGAACGAGTACAAAAGGACAATCGAAACATTAGAGTTTTTTGAATCTATCGAGGCGGGAGTTGAGGCTTTAATGAGTCTAGGTGGAGGAATATTTGCGTATGTTGACATAAAGAACTGCAAAAAAATCTTAGTAGACGTTGGGAGCGGGGTCGTAATTGAGAGGGAAGTCAAGGATGCTATAGAATTTATCAAGAAGAGAAAA
>CAZPML010000022.1:0-17612 GCA_964587675.1 uncultured archaeon | reverse complement strand
TACCTCTCTATCGGGAACTATTAGCGAAAGACCTTGTTCATCCTTGGTTGCTAGAATCATACCCTCGCTTTTAATGCCCATGATAGTTTTTGGTATGAGGTTCGTGAGTACAAGCACGAGTTTTCCAACGAGTTGTGATGGTTTGTAGTCGGTCGCTAACCCTGCAACTATCTGTCTTCTTTCATGCCCCAAATCAACGATCAATTTAAGAAGTTCACTACTTCCTTCAATCTTTTCCGCTTCAATTACTTTTCCAACTCTTATTTCCATTTTAGAAAATTCGCTCAGATCAATTTCGGGCTTTTGCTCGATTCGAAATCTTCTCTCCAATTGGACTTGTAGTCTTTCAATTGCATCATCCTCTATCTTTTTAAATGGAATTTTAGGTTTTGAAATCTCCATTTCTCCCTCCAATATGAGAGCGTCGGAAAGTTTACAGTTCTCTAAATTTAAACCAATGGATTTAGAAATTCTTTCCATGGTATTGGGAAGTACTGGATATGAAAAGATGATTAGAGCTTTAACAATTTGTAAGCACGTGGCAACAACTTTTTCGGCCATATTTCTGTTCTCTTTGATCAAATCCCATGGTTTTGAGTTTTGGAAATATACGTTTCCAAAGCCTGCAAGATCCATGAATGCGTCGGAAGCACCCTTAAAATCCCAATTTTGAATGCAATCTACTATTCTTTCTTTAACTTCTCTAATTTTTTCTGCAACTTTTGGATCGATTCTGTCCACTTTCACTTTCTTAAAATTTTTCCATGCAAATAGAAGAACTCTGTAGAGAAAATTACCAAGGGTTGCAATTAATTCCTTGTTGACCTTCTCTTTAAAAATTTCCCAGGAGAAATTGAGGTCCTTTTGGTGACTTGTGTAACTAACTATGTAGTATCTCAAATAGTCGGGTTCAAAACCCGATTTGAGATAATCATCATCAATCCAAACAACGTAACCCCTACTTTTGGAGAATGTTTTTCCCTCTATTTTAACCATTCCACTTGCTACGATGGAAGACGGTAGAGAGTATTCGGCACCTTTTAACATTGCGGGCCAGAATATACAGTGATGATAGACTATGTCCAATCCAATGAAGTGAATGATTTCAGCCCCTCCATTTAGCCAGATGTTCTGCCAATCGCAACCAATTCTGTTGCAAGCTTCCTTAGTGAAGCTGATGTATCCTATTGGTGCATCGACCCATACGTAAACAACCAAACCTTCTTCTCCGGGAAATTTTACGCCCCAATTAAGGTTTCTCGTTATGCACCAGTCCCTTAAATTTTTAGCCCATTGTTTAGCGTAATTTAATGCATTTTCGGTACCTTTCAATCCAGATAGGAAGTCGATGAGAAAGTCTTTGAATTCGGTAAGCTTGAAGAAGTAATGCTTTTGTTTTCTGAATACGGCTTTGCTCCCACATATCTTACACTTTGGATCTTTAATTTCACCGGGTTCTAGGTGCCTCCCACAACCCTGATCACATTCGTCTCCCCTTGCAATTGACCCACAGTATGGGCAGATACCTTCGACGTACCTGTCTGGAAGGAACCTTTCGCACTTGGGGCAATAAGCCAATTCGATCTCTTTCGGGTAAATGTATCCTTTTTCGAGTAATTTTTTAACTAGTTTTTGAGTTTCCTCGTGGTGATAAGCTTTATCGGTTCGGCCATAAAAGTCAAATTCTATTCTTAGCGATTTGAATATTTGTTTGAAATGATTGTGGTAAGTTTCCACCAACTCCTCAGGAGTTACACCTTCCTGCTCCGCATTAATAACTATGGGGGTTCCGTGACAGTCGCTACCGCAAATAAAAATGACGTCCTCTCCATTGAGTCTTAAGTATCGAACATAAACATCAGCGGGAATATAAGTTCTAAGGTGCCCTACATGGGCTTTACCGTTTGCATAGGGCAGACCGCAAGTAACGAGTTTCATACGTATCTCAAAGATCCGGTTGGATAAATAAATTTTTAGCAGATTTTTTCTAAAAATGGTTACAGACCAAGTTTCATTCAGTTACTACTATTACATCATCTTCTTCAATTATCACGGTATGTTCCCACTGGCTAACCAATCCCCCAGAGACCTCTGTTAATACTGGATAAGATCTGAGAATACCCTCCCTAACGAGTTTTGAAATGATTAGCTCAGGAGCTCTTTTTAGCCAACGTTTAGCAAATGGTAGAGTTTTGTACTCCTTTAGCACTTCGGAGATTATCTCTCTGGCTATTTTCATCCTTGTTGGTTTTGAGCTTATCAGGCTGTAAATCTCGCATTCACTCCTATCGTTAACTTTGCCAACTCCATCTGTTGCGAACGGTTCTATTGCGATCACCATTCCCGCTTTCAGTTTCACTCCCGATTTTGTTGCGTAATTGTAAATACTTGGAGGGGCATGGGCAATATAGGGTAATAAACCATGCCCGGTAAGGTTGACAATAGGTCTAAAGCCATAACTTTTGATTGTGTCCTCTATCACCTGCCCTATTTTGGAGGTACTAACGTTGGCTTTAGTTACATCTAAAGCTGCATAGAGCGCATCTTTTGAAGCCATGACCAATTCAGAATTCTGGCCTAAATCTACTGTTACCGCCATGTCAGCTATATATCCATCGATGTGTGCCCCTACATCCAATTTGACGACATCACCTTTCTGGAACTCTCTCTCGTCGTTTCTCTTTGGAGTAAAGTGGGCTGCATCGCTATTTATTGAGATGTTACAAGGAAACGCTGGCTTTGCACCCAATTCGCGAATTCTATTTTCGACATATTCCGCTAGCTCAAGTAATTTTATTCCGGGTTTGATTCTTTCTTTTGCCTCTTTAACAACAGTTTTGAGAATTTCACCCGCTTTTAGGATCTTCTCCTTCTCTTCCTCCTCCATTTTAAAAAATAATTTGGGAATTATTTCAAATTTTCTAACTAGACACTTGTTCTGGGGCCAGTTTAATTAGGATTTTCTGGTCGGTTATTACGCCAACTGGTTCTCCTCTATCTGTGACGACAAGTATGTGAACGTCCTCATCTCTCATAAGCCTTAGAGCTTCTCTTAGGGATGTGTCTTTCTCTACTAGAACTATTTTTGGCCTCATGATCTCTTCCACTTTTGCAGTTAGTTTATTTTCAATGATAGCCCGTGCGATGTGGTCTAAAGTGAGTATTCCAACGTATTTGTCATCTTTTTTGACGGGTGTGCAGTATATCTCGTTCTCTGCTAGGATCTTCGCAGCCTCGTTTATCGGTTCCTCGGCATCGACGGTAATGATCGGAGAGGACATGTGTTCTCCTACAGTATCTTTGGGTAGGGCAACTATCTTTTCAATGTCCACAACAACCGTGTTCTCCGTATCATCTCTACCTACCACTTTTCCGTATATCATCATTTCATTAACCGGGGTTGGACCAACCGTTAGTGAGTCACCTGGTACTATCTTTTTTATATCTCCCAGAATTCTTATTCTTGCTTGACAAACTTCGGGGTGGGAGATTGAGGGAAGATCTATTTCTTCTGCAGTGAGCTCTTCCATGATTTTTCCATTCACAATTACTGGCACGCGTACCGATTCTTCCGGCTTAGTTATTGAAAGGAGTTCGTAAGCCTTTGCAGTTGGCCTGTAACCGCCTTTTGGTCCTGGAACCCCCTCAACAAGTCCTAGAGCTCTAAGCGCCTGCATTTGATTTCTTACGGTTCCTGGATTTCTATTTATCAATTCGGCAATCTCTTCACCCTTTACAGATCCGCCAGCCTTCTTCTTGTATAAGGTGATTAGTGCGTAGAGTATGTCTTTCTGGATTTGGGTAAGGTCGAGGTCGACCATTTTTCTCACCATTTTTTTTACAATTTAAATGTTAGTTAATGTGCGTTAGCTATATTTATAATTTGCGAGCCAGTTATAATTTTGAGCTTTAATTCGTTGATGTAGTATTTTCTGCAAATCTACAGTTTAACATGAATCTTTTTGCAGTAGCTTATCTTCTTTAAGCCAGTCTTGGTAAGATTTGATTGAAAATAGATTGAAGAAGAAATGGGGATAAAAGAGGGCGATATTCTGGCAGCTCAAATCAAGGATAAGGAGCTTATTCTTAGGTGTGTGGAGAGGAACTCAAAATAACTAAACCTTGGGCGAAGGTAGAGGCTGAGGTTGAGAAAATTGGAAAGGAAATCACAAGAAAGATACTTGAATACTTGAATGAATTTCTACTAGACACGAGCTATGTGCTCCCACTTGTCGGAATAGAAGTTGAAGAAATTTCTGGAGATATATATAGTAAAATTCTCGCAAAAAAGCTATATTACCCTGACCTTAGTTGCGGAACTGGTTGGTGTAATTGCGAAGGAGGTTAAAAGGACAAAGATTTACAAAGTGCCTGAGGAGGCCGTGGAGGGCTTCAATTCGATAATATATGGTGGTCAGATCAATGTGGTGCTGCTAGAAGTAAACGATGTGAAAAATAGCTTGTAAGTTAATTAGATCAGGATGGAACGATGTATTTGATAACTCTATGCAACAGCGAAGAGACTTGAAGTTAGGGTACGAAGCATCGATAAAGAATTCAAGAATTTTCTCAGAGATTACGGATATGATCATGAGCTTCTCGTCAGTCATGAAGAGGTTATTGAATGATTTGACTTGACGAGGAACTTAGTCCCTAAAATTTCGCTCCCTGTTGGTATAATTTAGAAATTTTTACCTAGATTCTTAAATTGCTAGCTTGTTGGTAACCAAAGCTTGATAAACTCTTGCAATTCAGCTCCCTTCCGGGATTGGAAAATGCTAAAAAATAGTATAGTGACTAAATTCAATGAGAATTACAAAAATGCATGGGAATGGAAATGACTTTATCTTAATTGATGAGTATAGTACTATAAAAGTTCCCGAAGAAACCAAGTCAAAGTTTGCGAAACTTGTTTGTAACAGAAACTTTGCGATCGGGGCAGACGGTCTTATCTTTGTTCAAAGGTCAAAAATTGCTCACGTAAGGTTTCGTTATTTTAATAAGGATGGTAGCGAAGCAGCGATGTGCGGCAATGGAGTCAGATGTTTCGCTAGGTATGTTTTCGAGGAGGGATATGTGGATAGCAAATTTTCAGTTGAGACCTTATCTGGCATAGTGAACCTTGAGGTAGTTAATAAAGGTAGGTGGTGGATAAAAGTTGATATTGGCAAACCCGACTACAAAGAAATTTCAAAATTGAGGTTACCTGATGCTGGTGACTTATATTACATTGATGTCGGAGTCCCTCATGTCATTATATTCGTTGAAAATTTAAATTTTGATATAATCCCCATAGCTAGAAAAATAAGATACAACACACGGTTCTTTCCACATGGAACCAACGTAAATTTTGTTAATGTAATGTCGGGCAAGGAAATTGCAATGAGGACTTATGAAAGAGGTGTAGAAGACGAAACTCTGTGTTGCGGCACCGGAAGTATAGCATCAGCTCTGGTTGCACATAGGCTCGGATTAGTTGGTAAGAAGGTTGTGGTTAATACGTCTGGAGGGAAATTAGAAATTGAAATAGGCGATAGGATTTACATGTATGGTTCCGCATCTAGAGTACTGGATGGAGAACTGCATCTTGATGAGTTGTATGAAGTTTCCGAATAGGCTCGTGCTCTCCGCTATGGCTGGAATAAATGATGCGGATTTTTGCCTAAACCAAAGTGCTGGTTTAGTTATCCTAGGCGGTTTTAACATCGATAAGAAATCAATTACGGCTGCAAGGAATGTAATAAAAAGGGGGAGACGGGAGTTTATATACGAGAACCCACTTGACTTCATCCACGGTCAACTAGAAAAAATTAAGAAGAGAAAAAAATTCGCAGTAAACGCTCGTGGATTTGAACTACAGGCATTTGTCGATTTGGCTAAACTTGTAGATGATTACGGTGGTATATTGGAGGTAAATGCTCATTGTAGGCAGCCAGAATTCATCGCGTCAAAGTGCGGTGAATGGCTCTTGTTTAACTTGGATCACTTGCTGGAAATAGTAGAATATGTATCTAAATTCGTAATTACTTCGGTGAAAATAAGGGGAGGTTACAGATTAGATTATAAAAAGATAAGTGAAAGCCTATTCAGAGCAGGTGCCCACATTATTCACATTGATGCTATGATACCAAAAGGAAGATGTAACTACTCCTTAGTATCGGAAGTTTCAAAATTTGGCTTTACAATTGGCAATAACTCATTTGTAGACATTCAAAGCGGAGAGAAGATGATTTTTTCTGGGGCATCAATGGCGTCGGCGGCCAGAGCTGTATTAAAGGATCCAAGATTTTTTGAAAAAATGCTGGAAAGCAAGATTTTATCTCAGCCGGTTGAATTGTGAGCCATGCCTATTAAATCCATAATTTTACAGTTTTGTTTTCTTAAGTAAGCGATCAAACTCTCCTTGATACTGTAGAACATGTTTGTGCTGTAGAATATGCTTGAACCTATTTGCACTGCAGTAGCTCCAGCTAGTATGTATTCTAGAACATCCTCAAAAGTCGAGATGCCACCACAACCAATAATCGGTATATCTAGAATTTTGTAAAGATCGAAAACCGATTTTAGCACGATTGGCTTAATTGCAAAACCACTAACTCCTCCCGAAATATTTTTTAATATGGGTCTCTGGGAGAGAATGTCTATCTTCATACCTGGTATTGTGTTAGAAATAACGATTGCATCAGCTCCTGCTCTCTCCAATTCCTTTGCAAGATTGATGTAATCGTGCATAACCGAAATTTTAGGTAGTAGGGGTTTGTCCGTCTCTTTTTTCAAATTTTTTATAATTTTGTAGGATAATTTGGGATCTGACCCGATCTCAAAACCTAAGCTTTTAACGTGAGGACAACTTAAGTTTATTTCAAAACCGTTTACCGAATTCTCTAGTATACCAACAATTTCGATGTATTCATCAACTTCGTATCCGTATATACTTGCGAAGATTGGTGCTTTTCGCGTAAACTTATTTAGCTCTTTAAGAAAGTCTTCAGCACTTGGCGAGGAAAGACCGATGGCATTAATTAATCCGCATCTCCAGTTTATTACTGTTGGATTTATGTACCCTCTCCTCTCTTTAATTCCTATAGACTTTGTAACTACTGCGCCAGCATCCTTTGCAATTAAATTTAAGCTCGGAGCAGAGAGACCCAATATACCGCTTGCCAACATCAGCGGGTTTTTTAATTTTATACCAAAGAGTTCAACGTTCAAATTATCCATCAATACAACTTTCTAGCTAAAGATTTAATTTTCGTTTGGTTAACGTTTTAAAGTCGACGACCTTTTTGCTCATGTGAAATGGGAAGAAATAATCAAGTTGTTGTCAATGAGAAAATCTTTTCAAATTCTACGCGAGAGGCAGAGAGAACTAATTAAAAAATTTCCAGACATCAGAAAGTACAATCAGAGATTGAGAGAGGTTAGGGAGAAAAGCATTGGTAATCCAGAATTGCTTAATAAAACGATTAATAATTTGGAAGAAAATGGGTTCAACGTCTTTCTTGCGGAAGACGATGTAGAGGCCCGCAAAATCATTGAAGAACTTCTGAAAGAAGAAAGAATTGTAGTTAAATCTAAGTCAAATGTGATTCGTGAGCTGGATCTCGAAAGAAATCTCTCTAATGTTGAATTTGTAGAAACAGATGTTGGTGATAGGATTATTCAGCTCTTGAAGGAGAAACCCTCACACCCAACGGGACCTGCATCCCACTTATCTGCAGGTTTTATTGCTCAAGCGCTCTCTGCAATCTACGAGATCGATATCAGTCCAAATCCAAGTGAGATCATTAAAACAGTAAAAAAAGATATAGAAGAAAAATCTAAACTCTCTAAAATTGGATTGTCAGGTACGAACGCTGTTACGGGAGAAGGTTCTATAGTTCTGTTGCATAATGAGGGAAACATCTTTGAAGTGATAAGTAGGCCAGAGAAATGGATAGTCGTTACGGGAATTGATAAATTGTATCCAACAATTGAGGATGCAATCGTGTCTGCAAAAGTTCAGAGTTACTACGCCGCGGGGATTCTAATTCCTTCTTTTATTGAGATTGTGAGTGGAGTTGCAAAAACTACGGATATTGAGAAAAAATTAGTTTTCGAAGTTGGAAGGCCTAAAGAAATTGATGTAGTTCTAGTTGATAATGGGAGAAGTAGCCTAATAAATAGCGAGTTCAGGGAGATCTTGTATTGTATTGGATGTGGAAGCTGCGTGGTCAACTGTCCTGCGCATTTAATACATGGAGATAGATTTGAGGGCGGAAGATATGCCTTGATGTCAGTAATCAGAGGAGATAGAAGAAAGCTAAAATACTGTTTAAGTTGTGGCAGGTGCAGAGAAAACTGTCCTCTTGGTTTAAATATACCCGAAATTATCGATAAACTTAGCAATTCTAAGCTAAAAAAATTGGTGGTGTCTCATCTCCTCTGGTTATATAAAAGTATTGAATTCCAAATTTGTAGCCTACTGGTAAAGATGAACTTGTTGAACCCTCAACAAAAACTCTAGACTCGGATGAGAACTCCGTTCTTTAGTGCTTAATCTGTGGTTATCTTAAAAGCGTTGGCGGTTGTAGATCTATTTTTCTACCGGTTATACAATTTTAAGATTTGAACTTCCAAAGCATATCAAATCTTTTTATTCCGTTTAAATTAGACGCTCATATAATATACATTCCTCTATATTTCTGCTTTTTGGCCAATAATATTTCTGGATTTGGTTAGGTGGATCAAGCAAAATGAGATTTCTGCGGAATGAGCCGTTCTATTACCATGCAAATTGCTGTGTCGATGAAGGCAAGGCACCTTCGATGACTTGCTTTAATTGGGTGGACTGCTTGATCAATGACGTTCTAAGCCAAAATGGGGCCGGTGGGATTTGAACCCACGACTGGCGGGTCTCTTCGGATCAGAGCTCCAACGGGTCATCACTCTTCAGTAGACCCGTCATTCATCATACCGCTGGAGCCCGCCGCGCTGCCTGGCTACGCCACGGCCCCTGAAAAAATTAGAGATGATCGAAATTTAAAGCTTTTTGGAAAATAATTTTTTAAACTGGTCAAAGATTTCTCATGCTTCTTGATGAACTGGAGTTTAAAAATGAGGCGGTTAAGATAGTTGCATATCTAATGGCTGAGAGCGCTAGGACTGCTCCCAAATCGAAAGGAGAAGATGACCTTGAAATAGTATACGCAGATGGAGATGATTTGGAAGAAATAGCTAGAAAAATGGAAAAACTTGCACTGGAAACTGGAGATAAAGATTTCATAAGAGATGCGGAAAGTGTGAGAAAATCCCAGGCAATTTTGCTTTTTGGCATAAATGGTGGGAAACCAATAGGTGTAAACTGTGGAGCTTGTGGATTCGGAAGTTGTAATGAGTTCAAGAAGGTTGGGAGATTCGATGGGAAATTCGCTGGTCCAAATTGCGTCTTCAAATTACTAGATCTTGGAATAGCCCTTGGTTCAGCTGTTAAAGTTTCTGCAATCTTGGGTGTTGATACGAGAATAATGTATCGTATCGGCGTCGCTGCAAGGCTTTTAGGCTTAATAAAATCGGATGTAGTTTTGGGTATCCCAATATCTGCTACGGGAAAGAGCCCATTCTTTGATAGATCTTCGAAATAGCCTTTGGAGGTGTTTGTGTGGAATTTGAATGGTATTTAGATTTTGTAGATCTAAACTATAGGCCTGACCCTGATGAATTGGTTTGCACGTTTCTCGTGCATCCATCGGAGGGAATCACAATAGAAGAAGCTGCGGGCAGGGTAGCATCTGAGAGTTCAGTTGGTACTTGGACAACTTTGGCGAGTTTGCCTGATAGAATAAAAAAGTTGATGGCAAAGGTTTTTCTAATCGATGGGAACATGGTAAAAGTTTCCTATCCTTTGGAATTGTTTGAACCGGGCAACCTCCCCCAACTTTTGAGCAGTATTGCGGGTAACATATTTGGTATGCGAGCTATAATGAATTTAAGATTATTAGATATAGAATTTCCGCATGATTATGTGAAAAACTTTAGCGGGGCGAAGTATGGAATTCCAGGAATTCGAGAGATTTTGAAGATAGATGACAGACCTCTGTTAGCAACGGTTCCAAAACCTAAGCTAGGATTTGACGTGCATGAATACGCTGACGTTGCATACCAAGCTCTGTGCGGGGGATTGGATATGGTGAAAGACGATGAAAATCTCACTAACCAGTCATTTATAAAATTTGAAGAAAGATTAGAGTCGGTTATGAAAGTTCTCGATTTGGCCGAGAAAGAGACTGGGGAGAGAAAGACGTATCTAGTTAACATTACGGCTGAAACTGAAGAGATGGTTAGGAGAGCAAAGTTGGTTTCAGATTTTGGCAATGAATATGTTATGGTAGATTTTCTTACATCTGGTTTTTCTGCACTTCAGACCTTGAGAAAAAAGTGTGAAGAACTTAACTTAGCAATACATGCCCATAGAGCCATGCATGCGGCATTTACAAGAAGTAAAGTGCACGGGATCTCTCTAAGGATTCTGGTCAAACTTTTGAGAATCGTAGGTGTTGACAATATCCACGTTGGATCTGGAGTTGGTAAAATGGTGGGTGAGCTAGAAGAAGTGTTGGAGCTAGTTAAAATCTGTAGGGATGATTGGTACGATCTGAGACCAATTTTCCCCGTTTCTTCTGGAGGATTGCATCCGGGTTTGGTTCCTGATTTAATTAGCAAGTTTGGAAAAGATGTCATCATCCAGGCAGGAGGGGGTGTTCACGGTCACCCGGACGGGACGTTCTCAGGGGCTAGAGCTTTCAGGGAAGCTGTCGATTTAACCTTATCTGGAATGGATTTGGAAGAAGGTGGCAAAGAATTGAGAAAAGCTCTGGAAAAGTGGGGTAAGATTAGGCCGAGGTGATGCCCAATTGTCAATCCTGATGGTCGTTATTGACGGAGTTTCGGATAGGCCCGTAAACGGTAAAACACCATTATCAAGTGCAAAGACTCCAAATTTGGATAAATTGGCTGAGATGGGAATAAATGGAATTATGGACACGGTGTCTCCTGGAATAAGACCTGGAAGCGATACAAGTCACTTAGCTCTTTTGGGCTACGATCCATTTAAATACTACACCGGAAGGGGACCTGTTGAAGCTGCTGGAGTTGGTATTGAGCTTAAGCCAGGTGATGTAGCATTTCGAGTGAACTTCGCAACGGTTAAGGGGGAAGGTACGATCTTCGACAAAATTGTGGTAGATAGAAGGGCTGGTAGAATAGAGGATACATCGGACCTAATAAAAGCAATTGAAGATGAACTGGATCTTCCAGTGAAGTTCATCCTAAAAAAAGGCACTGGTCATAGAGCCGCTCTGGTGCTTAGGGGTGACAATTTATCCCATGAAGTGACAGATACTGATCCTAAAAAAGTTGGGAGAAAAGTAAAAACGTGTAAAGCGAAGAATAAAGAAGCTTTGGAAACGGCTGAAATTGTAAACATCTTTACACAAAAGACCCATGAAATTTTAGAAGACCATCCACTAAACCAAGTGAGAGTGGCTGAAGGAAAACCTAAGGCTAATGCCCTCCTTCTAAGGGGAGCTGGAGGATTCACGAAGATTAAAAGTTTTGAAGAGAAATATGGACTCAAATTGGCGGTAGTATCAGCTACTGCATTGATAAGGGGCGTTTGTAGATTGGTGGGAGGAGAGGTAATTGACGTAGAAGGTGCGACTGGAAACGTACATACAAACATTGGGAATAAAATTAAGGCTGCAATAGAAGCTCTTGATCACTATGACGTAGTTTTGTTGCATTTTAAAGCTACTGATGAACTTGGACACGATAAAAATTTCGAAGGTAAAACGAAATTCATCGAAAAACTTGACAGTTACTTCAAAGAGATTTTAAATTTGGATTTCTCCAAGATCTGTCTCATTATTACTGCAGATCACTCTACACCGGTTTCCGTTGGAGATCATACTGCAGACCCAGTTCCTGTAACGATAGTCCATGATGGAGTTAGGGTTGACGATGTGAAGAAATTTTCAGAGTTCGAAGTTTACAAAGGCGGATTGTGTAGGATAAGTGGTAGAGATTTACTTAGAATAGCTTTGGATCTTATTAACAAGGCAAAGAAGTTTGGAGCTTGAATATGAAACTTAGTAAGGAAAGAACTTAATATTACAATTAATTATCATAAGCATGCTCAATAAATTGGTAATACCTGCAAATACAAAGTTTGAAGAAAAAAACATCATTACAAATGGAGATGTAATAATTGGCCCAAATTCTAAAGTTGATTACGGTATAGTTGGAAAGAGAATTATTGTCTGTGAGAGATCGAGTATAGGTGGATCCATTTTTGGTGAAGAGGTAAGATTGGATCCAATGTGCAGCATCGGTGGGGATGTTGTATCGGAGGGTGATGCAGTCATAGGCGAATTTGTAAACATAGATGGGAAACTGACTGTTTATGGTGATTTAGAAATTGGTAGAAACGTAAGAATAAAAAAGGGATTTGAAGCTAGAGGTCTTATAACCATTCAGGATCCATTGAACATAATCATGTTCATATTCATTTACATCCTCATTCTCCTCCGTTTGGGGAGGCTTGAAGAAGTCTCTAATCTTTTAGAGGACGAAAACTTCGAATCTTCATTGTTGGTTCCAGGTCATAGTCAGATAGATTTGGAAAAGATAGACACTTCTAAAAATATTGAAATAATAGCAAGTAGAACTTTAGGAAATGTCAGGGGGAGGGATGTACAGATAAAGGACAGTCAAGTTTACGGTAGCGTTAGGGGATCGATAATTCTAATAGAGGGAAGTAAGGTTTATGGTGCTGTTGAGGGGAAGAAAGTTTATTTGGTGAAAGGTAGCGAGGTTCACGGACATATAAAGGCCAACGAAGTATTCATCGAAGAAAACTGCTCAGTCGAGGAGAACATCATCGCAAAGCATGGGGTTTGGATTAAAGACAAGATAGAACTTCCATTAGGGGGAGATAATGGAGTGGGACAGGGAGAAATTTAAAAAGATGTTCCCAAGCCTCTATTCAGAATTACATGAGAGAGTAGTACCAACGATCTTCGACCACTTAGAAGTCTGCGAAAATGAAGAACAAGCTCTCGAAATAATAGAGTACTTTGAGAGAATTGGTGAAATAACCCACGATGAAGCGACTCTCCTCAAAAATAAGGTTGAACTACTCAAAGGAATAATAGGCACCAGAAAAAGAGGGGATTACGCTAGGAGAGGTCTTCTTTGATTGAAATAGGAATTGCTGGTAAACCAAACGTTGGTAAATCTACCTTCTTCAAGGCAGCAACACTAATTGACGTAGAAATAGCAAAGTATCCGTTTACCACAATTCAACCAAATATCGGAGTCGGACACGTCAAAATTCGCTGCATTTGTGATCAATTGGGAGTTAAGTGTGGGGAATGTATAGATGGCTGGAGATTCATTCCAGTAAAAATTATAGATGTTGCCGGGTTGGTTCCAGATGCTCACAAAGGGAGGGGCTTGGGAAATGAGTTTCTTGATAACCTTAGACAATCTGAAGCAATAATCCATGTCGTTGATGCTTCTGGCTCTACTGATGCTGAAGGAAACGAAATTGGAATTGGTGAAAGAAATCCCATCGAGGATATTCGTTTTTTGAACCACGAAATAGACATGTGGATTTACGGAATTCTTAAAAAGAATTGGGACAAAATTTTAAGGAAAGCTAAGGCGGAAAAACGTAGCCTAGTCAAATTACTAACTGAGCAACTTGCTGGATTGAGATTTGAGGAATGGATGATTAGAGAAGCCGTGAGGTCTATTCCAGAAATTGACGATAAAAGTAAATTAGTCGAGTTCGCCAGTGAATTGAGAAAAAAGAGAATGAAGATGATTATAGCAGCTAATAAGGCAGACAAAGCCCCAAAGGAAATCATGAAGAAACTTCAGAATTTGGATGAGATAGTCGTTCCAACTTCCGCGGCGTACGAACTTATCTTGCGAATTGCAGCAAAAAATGGATACATAAAGTACCTGCCCGGAGACGGTGATTTTGAAATATTGAGGAAATTGAATGAGAAGCAGGAGAAAGCGCTTAAAAGAATAAGGGAATACTTGGAAGAATTTGGAAGTACCGGTGTTCAAGAAGCTTTGAACAAAATTGTATTTGACGTACTGGGTTACATCGTAGTTTATCCAGTTGAGGATGAAAACAAATACACTGACAGCAAAGGAAACGTTCTACCAGATGCATTCCTCGTAAAAAAGGGTACTACTGTGAGAGAGCTAGCTTATAAAATACACTCAGAAATTGGAAAACACTTCATATACGCCATAAATGCCAAGACAAAGATGAGAGTGGGTGAGGATTATGAACTAAAAAATAATGATGTAATAAAAATTGTGTCAAGTGCCTAAGCAGAGAAAAAATATATCATGTAAGAGTAGTTTGAATTAAGATGGTCAGAAAAAACATGCGAGAAGTTAAGTACCTAATACTGAAGCCACTCGGTTATCCGCTTAAAGCAAGTTACCACGAATACCCAAAAATTGACAATCCAAAAGTATTCGATGTTTATGCTAAAGAACAATGGAAAGGTGAATTCATTTCTGTGGGAAAGTTGCTTTTCGATGCAAGAATGTTTCCAGATTTTGCCTTCGAAGTGATAAACGCCGAACCACCGTCTGGTTACATCGCAGAATCGACTAGGATCTTGGTCGAGAGCGAGTCCAAAGTGATAGAAACTGAAATCATACGAGACGTTTCTCTAGCCGATGTTGTCGGCCAAGATGAAGCAAAGAGAAAGGTGAAGGTAATTCTAGAATTTTTAAAGAATCCAAAGAAGTTTGGTAAATGGGCGCCAAAGAACGTATTATTTTTTGGACCACCTGGAACAGGCAAAACCATGCTTGCAAAAGCGTTGTCTAACGAATCTAGGACACCATTTCTCTCGGTTAAGTCAACGAAATTGATTGGGGAGCATGTTGGTGATGGAGCTCGAAGGATTCATGAGCTTTATGAGCGGGCGAGGCAGCTAGCACCCTGCATAGTATTTTTAGATGAGTTCGACGCAATAGCCTTGGATAGAGGTTTCCAAGATCTCAGGGGTGACGTGTCCGAAGTCGTTAATGCATTGCTAACAGAACTTGATGGTATTCAGAGCAATGATGGAATTTGCACAATTGCCGCTACAAATAGGTTGGAGCTCCTTGATGCTTCAATAAGAAGTAGATTTGAGGAAGAGATAGAATTTAAGTTACCAAATTATGAAGAAAGATTGGAGATCCTTAAGCGAAATCTAAAGGAGCTACCAGTTGAAGTTGAAGCTAGATTGGAGCTTGTGGCGAACCTTTCAGATGGATTCAGCGGAAGGGACTTGGTTGAGAAAGTAATAAAATCTTCCCTCCATAAGGTCATTGCTGAAGGGAAGAGCAAAATAGAAACTGAAGATTTATTGAGTGCTACAGAAAAAGCTAAGCTAACTACCAAGCGACCACCAAGGCAGATGTTCATCTGAGGTTCCTGTCTATCCACCTTTTGATCTCGCTTTTTGGAAGAGCTCCAATTATTTGATCCACAGGTTTTCCATTTCTGAAAAATATTAGCGTAGGTATCGCGGAAATTGAGTATCGTGTGGCTATTATTGGATTTTCATCGGTATCCAATTTTGCAAAGACAACTTTTCCGGCGTACTCCTTGGCCAGCTCCACGATAATTGGTGCAATCATTTTGCAAGGCATGCACCACTCTGCCCAGAAGTCTACGACGACGTTTTTGTGTGTAGCTATGATTTGATCAAAGTTTTTCGAGTTAACTTTAATTGGGGAGTTTATGACTTTTTCCCTTGAATCTTTCTCTCCCATCTTTTGGATAAGCTCTTTAAGCTTTTTTCTCCTGATTTTCTCTAGTTCATCCATGTAATCACAATTTCTCCAAAGTAATTTAGACCTTGCGATGTTTTGATAGGAATAATCAAATTTTTTAAATTCCAATACTATCATCCCTATGAATCTCAGAGATGCAATAAACACCGTTGAACACGTCATTGTAGACGAACGGCTAAATTATGATGAAGTTGTAAAATTTCTTAAAGAAAAATCGCTTGAAAATACTCCTGTAATTCTTAATGTTAATGGGAAAAGGGTAGCAAAAAACTTCGTTTCAAGCAGGGAGTTATTGGCAAAATATCTTGGAATTGATCCTCGACGAATAGCACTAGAACTGAACAAGATTGATAGAAAGAAAGCTGACATCCGGGTAAAAGATTTTTCAGAGTTAGATTGTAGGAAAATTAAGACAAACTTATTCGATTTACCGATCCTTAAGTACTATCCGGAAGACGGGGGAAGATACATAACTGCTGGAATCGTGATTGCAAGAAGAAATGACGTTTTTAACGCAAGCGTTCATAGAATGATGCTTGTAAACGAGACTTCTTTGGCCATAAGATTGGTTCCTCCAAGACACACCTACCTAATGTGGAAGGAGGCAGTAGAGTCCGGTGAAGATTTAAAAGTAGCAATCGCTATCGGTACCCATCCTCTTTTCTTGCTTGCTGCCGCAACGAGAGTAGAGTTTGGGAAGGAATTTGATTATGCATCAAAATTACTAGGTGGGCTGACGCTATTTAAGAAAGGAAGTTTACTAGTTCCCGATTCCGAAATTGTAATTTTTGGACGGATAACTTCAGAGAAAACTGAGGAGGGACCATTTGTTGACGTCACGGGGACTTACGATAAGGTAAGATTGGAACCAGTTTTGGTTGTTGATGAGATTTTTTGTAAGAAAGATTATTTGTACTATTCAATAACGCCTGGTTCGAGGGAACATCAAATATTGATGGGAATACCCTACGAACCGTTGATATTAAAATTCGTTTCAAACGTTTGTAAGGTAAGGAACGTAGTCATGACTCCGGGAAGCAAGCATTACTTCCATTGCATAGTTCAAATTGAAAAAGAATCCGAGGGCGATCCAAAGAACGCTATTTTAGCTGCACTATCAGCTAATCCGAGTATGAAGGGTGTTATTGTCGTGGATGATGACATCGACATATTCGAAATTGGAGATGTGGAATATGCAATTGCAACCAGATTCCAGGCCGATAGGGATTTAGTTGTGATTAAGGGAGTGAGAGGTAGCAGTTTGGATCCATCATCTGGTAAATTAACAGCAAAATGGGGGATCGATGCAACTAAAACGTTGGGAAATGGAAAATTTAGGAGAGTGACTGGATGATCGTTAGCGTAGTCGGGGAATCGGGAGTGGGTAAAACAAGTTTTATAGAAAAATTAGTACCGCTCTTAAAGAGAAAGAATCTTAAAGTTTTAGTCGTTAAACATGCAAAGAAAGGATTTGAGATCGATAAACGAGGAAAGGACTCGTACAGATTATTTCAAAGTGGTGCAGATGTTGCAATATTGGCACCAATAAAGTTTGCATTAATAAAGAGGGTTGAGAACGATGATCTCGATAGTTACATTGAGTATTTTTCGGAATATGACGTTATTATTACGGAGGGTTTCAGCCAATTGGATTATCCCAAGATTGTGATTGGGAGTGGTAATTACAAAAACGAGTTAGTAAGGATTAAAAGCGACTTTTCTGACTCTGATGTAAAGAAAGTTGCTGAGATCATAAT
>CAZPML010000021.1:0-17693 GCA_964587675.1 uncultured archaeon | reverse complement strand
TAATGGGAGATATCTGGATAAAGTTTACGTTGCAAAATCAATTGCTGAATGTGACGCCGTAGTTTGTTGTACACACTTTAAACTTCACATGCAAGCCGGAATAGGTGGAAGTATAAAGAATGTGGGTGTCGGATGCGTTGCTAAACCATCTAAATTCGATGTCCACGCTAACAATTTTCCTAGAATTAACGAGAAATGTACGAGATGTGGAAAATGCGTGAAGATATGTCCCACAAATGCAATTATCGATTTCAAAATTAATACAGACAGGTGTCTTAAGTGTACTGGTTGTTATGAAATCTGCGAGGACGGAGCCATCGATATCGATTGGTCCGAAAGCATAGAAATAGTCTACAAAATCGTTGAATGTGCAAAGGGAGTATTAAAGGTCAACAAGAACTTTTCCTACATAAATTTCCTGTTGGACGTAACTCCCCACTGCGATTGTCATCCATTTAGTGATGTGCCCGTGACCCCAGATATTGGAATTCTTGCATCCAAAGACATAGTAGCAATTGACAATGCAAGCATCGAAATGTATAGAAAAGCTCCTAAAATCGGATTTTTACCTCGCAATAAATTTTGGGAATGGACAAAACCATATGAAATGATAGAGTATGCCGAAAAAATTGGATTAGGGGTTAGAAGTTACAGAGTGATGAGAATTCAATGAATTCCAATGACATCAAGTTTTTCAACTTTAGAATTTACTCCAAGAAGCGATGATAAACTTGGATTCGTTCTCCCATTATCTCCGCTTACCAGTTCCTTGATGTACAACCCTGCCTCCGCTAAAATTTCAATTACGGCAATTTTTTTTCTATGAAATAATAATTCAGTCTTATAAACCTTTCTAATTCTCACTCTGTCAGATCTCCGATGTAGAACCCTAGTTGGCGTTCTTTGTTGAATTTCGCCCTCCAATTTTTTTAGTGCCTGAATAAGTTCTATACGTCCAATTTCCTTCTCGAAAATAATTTTTGCCCTATACATTTTCCTGAATCTCTCTTCTTTTATTTGCCTGACATCCTTTGAACTGCAATATTTTAGATCCCTCACTAAAACTCTTCCACGCGTAAATACATTCACAGTCTCTTCAACTCTCCCAATTTCCAAATTTCTCCTTTTCGGTTCTATAACCTCCAAGACAAAGGGTCTCCCATTTCCAAGCATTCTTACATCCACATCCTCTCTTCCAGCTCCATGAAGGATAGCATCCTTTGCTTTAAATAATTCCACGACTTGAGCTGATATCAATTCTTCGACCGAGTTAACATACTTTTTACCCGTAAAATTACATACTTCACATCCTTCACCTCGGCAAATTCCACAAATCCAGCGGGTTTGGGAGATGTTTCTAATTCTTTTTAAATATCTTCCACATATATAAATTGGATTGATTTTAATTTCTACGGAAAGATCTTCAAAATCGATAGTGATTTGAACATCTGCAGCATTTCTCACACATCTTTTAGAAGTTACCATCTCTAACTTGTTGGAGAGTAATTTCCCAAATGTTTTCTTGACTTTTTCAAATCTCTGAGGGCTTAGTACCTCTGAGAGTGCCCTAACGCTACCCCTCGATTTAATGCCGATCGAGAAAGATTCGTATTCGATCTTACCTAAATTCTCCACGATGGTCTTAACTAGAAAGTCAATTTTAGAGAAAGAGTTGCAGCATACTTCACAATACTCGCTCAATTCACCTTCATTTAATATCCTGTAACAATATTCGCAAACTCGCAATTTAGACTAACCTGCCTGAGGACTAAGCATACCTTGAAGTTTTCTTTGTGTTTCGGCAAATCTTTCACGTAATCTCTCCTCTTGACGCTGAAGTGTTTTTATCCTAATTTCGTAAGTCTCCTTTTTCTCGGTTAAATCTTGGACTACTTTCTCTTTTTCTTCCTTGATTAGGACGTTACCAACTGCCTTATAAATTGGCGTATCGTCTCCAACTCTTTCGAGCTCTTGGAGAGCTCTCTCCGCTTCACGTAGCATTGCTTCTACCTGGCTTCTTTGGGTAATTACAGCTTGTAATTGTTGCTGAAGTTGTTGAAGTTGGGCAACAAGGTTTTGAACTTGAGGAGGAAGTTCACCCATCGTCCAACACCTCTTCCAATTCTATACATACTTTAATTAGTCTAAGCCATGAGTTTATTGCTGCCCTTAAATCCGATATTTCATTCGTTTCGATTTCAACCATTAAGGTATAATCGGATTGATAAACCTTTGCCTTACTTAACGCGCTGAATTCTTCTGGTTTTATTGCATTAACTATGTCGCTTCCACACCCAGTAATCTTTATTAGGGCTCTCACCATCCAAAATTTTTATTGGTTATTAAATTATTTGGTAAGAGATCGAGCCATGGAACCAAGACGCAAAGAAAAATTTAAATAGGAGATATGCGAAAAGTATTTATATCGTTTCGCAAAACTTAAATATTACGATGAAAAAACTCCGCGGAATAGGGAAGGTCTCTCACGCTTCGCGCTCCGGTTTGTTAGTTGTACCGCTAGACAAAAATAATATTCCAAAAATTGGAGATAAAGTTGTAACAAGAAAAATGGAATTAGTAGGTGTCATTTATGACATTATCGGCCCGGTTTCCTCACCTTATGCACTTATCAAACCTAATAATAATATAAAAAAAATTATATTTGGTGAATTATTTGTGGTGACTGAATATGGCGGAGGTAGAAAGGGTAAAGGAGAGAGAGGCCGAAAAAGAAGTAGAAAGTAAGGAAATAGAAAGGGAAGAAGATCTTGAAGTGTGTCCAGAATGTGGCAGCCCCAGACTAATTCGTGATTATCGTAGAGGAGAATTTATCTGTCAAGATTGTGGACTGGTAATTGAAGACAGGTACATAGACGCTGGACCCGAATGGAGAGCCTTCGATAGCGAGCAAAGAGACAAAAGAAGTAGAGTGGGTGCTCCAATAACCTACACCATCCACGACAAGGGTCTTTCAACGATTATCGATTGGAGCAACAAAGACTACTATGGAAAAGCAATTTCAGTAAGAAATAGAGCACAGCTTTTCAGACTAAGAAAATGGCAGCGTAGAATTAGAATTAGCAATGCAACGGAGAGAAATTTGGCATTTGCATTAAGTGAATTGGATAGAATGGCCTCGGCTCTAGGATTGCCTAAAAGTGTAAGAGAGACTGCAGCAGTTATTTACAGGAAGGCGGTTGAAAAGAACCTAATTAGGGGGAGAAGCATTGAGGGCGTAGTAGCAGCCGCTTTATACGCTGCCTGTAGACAAGCCGGCGTTCCAAGAACGCTCGATGAAACAGCTACTTACTCCAGAGTTGATAGAAAAGAGATCGGTAGAACCTATAGGTTTATTGCAAGGGAGCTCGGCCTGAAGCTGATGCCAACAAGTCCAGCCGACTACGTACCAAGGTTCTGCGCTGCGTTAGGTCTTAGTGGAGAAGTTCAAAAGAAGGCAATTGAAATTATAAAGAAGGCTGAAGAAAGAGAACTGACCAGTGGAAGGGGTCCTACGGGTGTGGCTGCCGCTGCCATCTATGTTGCATCTATCCTACTTGGAGAGAGAAGGACCCAAAGGGAAGTGGCTGAAGTCGCAGGCGTCACTGAAGTCACAATTAGAAATAGGTACAAGGAACTTGCGGAAAAATTGGGTATAGAGATAATTCTATAATTTCTCTAAATTTTTTATTTTCCCATATAGTAAAGGTAAAAACAATCCAACATCGGTCACTATTCCGATGGCCTGATGCGTACCTCTGTCTATCAGCTTAGTTACCGTTGCGGGGTTTGCATCGACGCAAACCGTTTTAACCGTTGAGGGTAAGAGGTTCCCAACGGCAATGCTATGAAGCATTGTTGCAAGCATAATAACCATTCTTACACCCTTTAAAGCCTTTTTCATTTCTTTTTTAGCCTCCATGACATCAGTTATAACTTCTGGAAGGGGGCCATCATCTCTGATCGATCCCGCTAAAATATACGGAATGCCCTTTTTCACGCATTCGTACATTATCCCATCCTTTATTATCCCCCTCTCCACAGCGGCTTTTATGCCTCCAACGGCAATAATTTTGCTTATCACGTACAAGTGATGTCTATTACCACCCGGAACCGGGCGTCCGGTTCTGATATCCATTCCAAGGGATGTTCCAAAAATGGAGATTTCTATATCATGAACCGCCAGCGCATTACCAGATAACAGTAGGTCTACGTACCCATCTCTTATAAGCGAGGCTAAAGCGTCTCTAGCAGCAGTATGATCGACCGCTGGTCCAGCAACTATCGCAATTTTCTCATTTCTCCGTTTGATTTCTATCATATCCCTCGCTATTGCTTCTATAATTTTTTCAGTTGGTCTTTCTGGTGAAACTTTTCCACCCATAAATTCGAAATATGTGGACTTTCTAGGCCTTTCGGGTGGTACAACCCTGACTCCCTTCTCACCAACAACAACGAGATCGCCTCTTCTTACTTCCTCAATTGGTACACAGAATGCCCTGTTGTCTCTAATTACTATAATTCTATCCATGCTCATATCTTCAACCTCTAACCACTCGCCTTTGTATCTTACAAATGTCGGGTGATTCGTTGTAACGTAAAAATTCTCAGGAAGAACTTTATCTGCTGGAGCTGAGACTAGTTCAACTTCCTCAACTTCTGGTAACCTTGCCCCTAATTTATGTAATTCCTTTAATATCTGATCCAAATGTTTGTCATCTTTTCCCAAAATTATCATCCTAGCATAACTATAATCTTGCTTTTTTTTACCAACTCTAAACTCCAATATTTCAAATTCGCCATCCAAATCCAAAATCGTATCCAAGGCCTTTGGTAATATCAAAGAATCAATTAGGTGACCCTCAAATTCAATTTCTTTCGCCTTCAGGAATACCACCTCCCAGTTTGAGGTAATTAAAAATGTATTTTTTAGTTTCCAATATTGCCTCCTCTTTTCTTGTTTCAATAGTTAGAAATCCCCTATAATCGTTTAGGGGAATTACATCCAAGTTAATGTTGCCCCTACCAAGAGCCAGATGTTCGTCTTTTTTTCCATTGTTATCATGAAGATGGATGTTAACTACCTTTTCAAAATTGTCGATAAAAAATTCGTTTTTTTGAATGTTGTAATGACCTATATCAAATGTTAATTTGAGATCTGTATCTGCGATGATTTTATCCAGTGCATTCCTCAATCCCCCATCTATCAAAATTGTATTCTCTAATGCTAATGGAACTGGGCAGTCCTTGACAAAATAATAAAGCTCATCCATAAGTACTCTCTCGTTATGTTCATCATAAAGTTCCTTCTCAAAGAAAAATTCTCCATTCGCTATGAAACCTGGATTCCATCCGATATGGAACGTTACCACTTCTGCACCACATTTTTCTGCAAACTGGCAAACTTCGCTTAATTCCTTATAACTCGCCCGCCTAATATTATTACTAAGAGATATAAAATTAATACTCGCCGAGGGTGCGTGTATGAGAACATCGAGTTCATAGCTCCATCTAAGCTCAATCACCTCGGCATAACTTAAATTGCACGTGGCATAAAAGGGGTGATCAAGGAGCAATTCAACGTGATCAAAGCCGTGATTTGCTGCAAATTCAAATGCATCCTTGGGTCTGTGCCTAATATCCGGTTGCATTCCGATTTTCATATTTATCACGGTTCGATCATAGTTCCCACTCCACCCTTCGTAAACAATTCAAGCAGTATCGAATGAGGTCTAGATCCATCTATTATGTGAGCTCTTTCAACTCCGCTTCGTAGCGATTTCATTATTGCTTCTACCTTCGGTATCATTCCCCCTTTTATTATTCCTTCTCTATATAAATTCTCTAAATCTTTTAATTTCATATTAGATATTACAGTTCCCTTATTTTCTGGATCAAGCAAGATTCCAGGAACGTCTGTTAACATTATCAGCTTTTTAGCTTTAATTGAAGCTGCTATGTCCCCCGCAACGGTATCGGCGTTTAAATTGTACGTATTGCCCGCCAAGTCTGTTGCCACTGGAGAAATTACGGGAATGAACCCATTTCCTAAAAGTATGCGTAAAATTTCAGGATTAACATACTCTGCTTCACCGACAAATCCCAAATCGACGATGATCTCTTCATCGCCCTTTCTCATTTTCATTTCTTTTTTCCTCGCAACTATCATTAATCCATCCTTTCCACTGAGTCCGACTGCTTTACCTCCAAGTCTAATGAAAGTAGTTACAATCTTGGAATTTATTTTCCCATCTAAGACCATTTCTACTACTTCCATCGTTTCCCTATCGGTAACTCTCAATCCTTCAACGAATTTTGGTTTTAAACCGAGTTTTTCCATCTTCTCGCTGATTTCAGGTCCCCCACCGTGAACAACAATTGGCTTAATCCCCACGAAATACAGTAGTATAATATCTCTAATTGTTTCTTCCAAGACTCTATCGTCTACAATTGCATGCCCCCCAATTTTGATTACCATTACAGTACCATGAAACTCTTTTATGTATGGTAATGCCTCGACTAATAGCTCTACATTCTCCATGCACGCAGTTTAACAAGAGTACTTAAAAATTGCTTGTTAACTCAGAAGAGCTTGTTAACTCAGAAAAAATGTGTTAATAAATAAAAAATTAAGAAGATGACTTAAGTTCTGGGAAGTCGTCGTAGAAGTACTCGTGTTCTCCTTTCTCTCCTTTCTTCCTTTTCTCCTCTTCGATTTGTCTTAATTCAATTCTTCTTATTTTGCCACTAATTGTCTTTGGCAGGTCATCCACGAATTCTATTATTCTTGGAATCTTGTACCTAGCTAAAATTCTTCTGCAGTGTTTGAACAAATCCAGGGCCAGATCTCTTGATGGTTCATAACCTGGGGCCAGCACCACGAATGCCTTCACTAGCTGATACCTAATTGGGTGTGGGCTGCCAACAACCGCAGCCTCAGCAACAGCTGCGTGTTCTATCAACGCACTTTCAACTTCGAATGGTCCAACTCTGTAATCCGATGTCTTAATGACATCGTCAGCCCTTCCTACGAACCACCAGTATCCTTTCTCATCAAAGAATGCTTTGTCTCCAGTGTAATAGTAGTTCCCGACGAAGACGCTCTTTGTCTTCTCGGGATCCCCCATATATTCCTTGAACAACCCAATTGGTCTCCATTTATCCAGTCTAACCACTATGTGTCCAACCTCTCCTGGTTTGGTGATTTCATTTCCATCATCATCCACGAGCGTTATGTCATACATGAATGTTGGTCTACCAAAGGATCCTGGTACGATTTTCCCACCTTTGTACCATGGCGGATTGCCAATCATAGCAGTTGACTCGGTCTGGCCGTAGAAATCTCTTATCTCGGTTTCCGTGTATTTCTTCCACTGCTCATAAAGTTCTGGATTTAATGGTTCACCAGCACTGACGACGTCGCGTAATGCTGAAAATTCGAACTTTTTCAGATCCACTAACATAAACAAGCGCCATGCTGTAGGAGGTGCGCAGAACGTATTTACCTTGTAATCCTGAATCGCCTGCAGGTACTTTTCGCCATCAAGTCTACCCGCATAGTAGAAGCCTGTTGTAGTTGCACCAACCGATAATGGCGGGAAAAACGTGCTCCAAGCATACTTTGCCCAACCTGGTGCGCTGAGGTTGTTGTGAACATCGCCGGGTTGAACATTTATTATGGTAGCGGTCATTAGGTGGCCAAGTGGGTAAGATGTCGCTGTATGGGCAACTCTCTTGGGCAAACCAGTAGTACCCGAAGTGAAGAAGCTGAAAACTACATCGTTCCATTTTGTCTTACCTGGTTCAGCTTCTGAGGATTCCTTTCTCACATCATCATAGTTGCTCCAACCACTCCTTTCACCGATAACTATCTTTACTTTTGGTTCTACACCAACGTTTGACAGTGCTTCATCGATCGCTTTCGCAGAGTTTTCGTCAGCTAAAATTGCAACGGGTGGATACACTTTGAATCTATATTCCAAATCCCTCACAGTCATCGTGGTGGCCGTAGGTACCCCAATGAATCCTCCCTTAATAGTGGCAAAGGTGCTAAACCAGATCTCAGGCAAAAGCGGCAACATCATGTAAAAGCTATCACCCTGATTCACACCACTAGCTCTAAGATAGTTTACAAGTTTGTTTCCTTCTGCTGAGAATTCCTCGTAGCTGAATTTCTTCGTTTCCCCTGTGTCGAGATTTGCCCAGAGCAAGGCTGTTTGATCGCCACGTTCTTGGACATGTATTCCTTCAAAGACTTCTGAGGCCCAGTTAAAGTATTCTGGCATTTGCATCGTATTTAATTTGTCGAAAAAGCTTTTCATTGCCTTTTCTTTGTTCTCATCGTCCGGCAGTTTTATTATTTCTATAAATTCTTTATATACTCCTTCAAGTCCCATCCCAACGCCTCCTAATAAAGTTACTAATTTAACACTATTTAACACTTTTTTTGGTTAATGTTTAGCTATGTTATTTAAAGATTGTGAAATCCCAATCAATTTAGATGGAAAAGGTTAAGTCTCTCAAGGTAATTCCCAAAATTAATGATGGGGATAGATAAGAAGAGGCAAGAATGGGAAGAAAAGTGTTTAAAGCCATGGTTAAAGAGAGCTAAAGAGAGAGAAGAAAAATTCGAGACTTTGTCCGGTATAGAGGTTAAGCGAGTTTACGATCCGCTAGATATCCAACATATCGACTACACTAAAGATATAGGCTATCCAGGCGAGTTTCCTTTTACAAGAGGAGTTTATCCAACAATGTATAGAGGTAGATTATGGACAATGAGACAATTCTCTGGATTTGGAACGGCTGAGGACACAAACGTTAGATGGAAGATGCTACTCGCTGAAGGTGAAACGGGCCTTAGCACTGCATTTGATTTTCCAACTCTGATGGGAATAGACAGCGATGATCCACTTGCTGATGGTGAGGTTGGAAAAGTTGGTGTGGCCGTTGACACACTGAAGGATTTTGAGATATTATTTGAAGGGATACCACTAGATAAAATTTCCACCTCATTTACAATTAATCCACCGGCAGCTATCATTTTGGCTATGTATGTAATAATTGGAGATATGCAGGGAGTTGCGAGAGAGCAAATTAGGGGCACGATCCAAAACGATATGCTAAAAGAATTTCACGCTCAAAACACCCTGGTTTTACCACCAGAACCATCAGTTAAAGTTATTATTGACATCTTTGAATGGGGAATTGAGAATGTACCCAAATTCAATTTGATCAGCATTTCCGGATATCACATCCGTGAAGCGGGTTCTACAGCGGTTCAAGAGCTTGCATTCACAATTGCGGATGGAATGGCATACGTCGAAGCTGCTATTGAGAGGGGAATTGATGTAGATAGGTTGGCACCCCAATTAAGCTTTTTCTTCAATTCACACAACGATTTCTTCGAGGAAATAGCAAAATTCAGAGCCGCAAGAAGAATGTGGGCAAAGATTATGCGCGATGAATACGGTGCCAAAAATCCACGATCTTGGTGGTTGAAGTTCCACACTCAAACTGCAGGTTGTTCATTAACGGCTCAACAACCTCTAAACAATATCGTAAGAACCACCGTCCAAGCACTAGCCGCTGTTCTTGGCGGTACTCAAAGCTTGCATACGAACAGCTTTGATGAGGCATGGGCACTACCTAGCGAGGAGGCTGTCCGAGTTGCCCTTAGAACTCAGCAAATTCTTGCACACGAAAGTGGTGTAGCTAATACAATAGACCCCCTTGCGGGAAGCTACTATGTCGAATGGTTGACTGACAAGATGGAGAAACTTGCGTGGAAATACATTGAGCAAATCAGGAAGATGGGCGAAGGAAGTATGCTCAGGGGCGTACTTAAGGGTATTGAAAATGGATTCTTCGTCAAGGAAATTTCAAATGCGGCAGCCAGATATCAAAAAGAAATTGAGGAGGGTAAGAGGATTATCGTAGGTGTCAATAAATTCACAATCGAAGAGGAACTTAAAATACCCATTCTAAAGGTTGATCCAGAGGTCCAAAGAAGGCAAATAGAGAGATTGAGGAGGATCAAAGCTGAAAGAGATAATAAATCTGTAAAAGATGCGCTGGATTGGCTGAGAAGTGCTGCTGAGAATGATGAGAATGTAATGCCGCCAATTCTCGAAGCGGTTAAATGCTACGCAACAGTAGGAGAAATAATGGGGGTTCTTAAGAAAGTATATGGTACTTACAAGAAACCGATAATCATCTGAGGTGAGACAGTGACAATAAAGAAGATCAGAGTTCTAGTGGCAAAAGTAGGCTTGGATGGCCACGACAGGGGTGCAAAAGTTCTAGCGAGGTTTCTACGTGACGCAGGTTTCGAAGTCATCTACACCGGACTCCACAGAACTCCACAAGAGGTCGCTATGGCTGCAGTCGATGAAGACGTAGATGTAGTAGGTATAAGCTTGCATAGTGGAGCTCACCTTACACTCGTTCCAAAAGTAATAAAATACATAGAAGAATTTGGAGGAAATCCAAGTGAGATGCTTATTTTAGTCGGTGGAATTATTCCCACGGATGATATTCCCAAGTTAAAAAGTCAAGGTGTAGATGAGGTTTTCATCCCAGGCACTCCAATAGATGAGATTATAGAGTACATCAAAACAAATGTAGCGAAGAAAAAGCAACTACTCAAAGAGAAGGTGGACCAATAATGAACGAAGTTAGTGACCTCGTCCAAGGAATACTCAGCGGGAACAGGAGAGCTCTTGCACGCGCAATAACGTACGTCGAAAACAATTACTCCGAAGGAAAAGAGATAATGCGCCAAATTCATAAGGAGACAGGAAAAGCGCACATCATAGGCTTAACGGGTTTTCCAGGCGTTGGAAAGAGCACCATCGTTAGTAAGTTAACTGAAGAATTTAGGAGTCGTGGGAAAACCGTTGGAATAGTAGCCGTTGACCCAGGTTCACCCTTTACTGGTGGAGCCTTACTCGGTGATAGATTAAGAATGGAGGGATTTGATTCCAGCAAGAACCTCTGGACGGATCCAGGCGTCTTCTTTAGAAGTATGAGTTCACGCGGTAGAGCAGGAGGTCTCGCCGCAAAGACCGGAGACGTTGTTAGATTACTCGACGCGTTTGGATTTGACATTATTTTTGTGGAAACGGTAGGTGCAGGCCAAAGCGAAGTTGATATCATCGAAGTAGCAGATACCTCCGTAGTTGTTTTAATGCCAGAAATTGGAGATGACATTCAGATCAGCAAGGCGGGTATACTCGAAATCGGTGATATCTACGTTGTTAACAAAGCGGACTTAGATGGTGCCGATAAGACGGTAAAATGGCTCAAGGCAATGCTATTACTAAGCGAGGACCTTGTTCAATCATTAACTAAATTTAGCCATGCCGATGAACCGAAGGTTCAGAACATGGAGTCATTAGCAACCAAGAGTTCAGATTGGATTCCACCGGTAGTTAAAACCATTGCAGAAAGGGGCGATGGAATTAAAGAGTTGGCCGACGCAATCGAAGATCACTTCGAATATCTCAAGAAAAGTAGCAAATTAGAGCAAAAAAGAGAAGAGAGGGTTAAAAGAGAGTTACTAGAAATTCTAATGGAAGAAATTAAGGAACTAGTAAAATCCAAACTGAATTACAGGGAGATAATCCACCAAATCATTGAGGGTAAGTTAGACCCCCACACGGCTGCTGAAGAGATCGTCAAAAAGCTAAAAAGTGTGATTTCATGAAAGATTCAACCAGAACAACGTTAGCGGATGGAAGACGGATATCCAAGGATTCATCAATTGCACACGCCATCGGAGTGCTTGACGAGGCCAATGCATTTATCGGTCTCGCAAAAGTTCATGCAAGATGTGAAGATGTGAGAGAGAGTTTAGAAACCCTCCAAAAAATGATCTTTAAAATTGGATCTGAATTTTCGGGCGCAAGTAAAGTGGACGAAAAAGATTACGACAAACTCATGCAATTTGTAAAAAATTTCGAAAATAAGGTTAAAAAACCAAAAAAATTTGTTATCCTAGAAAAAGATGAGAGCACTGCATTTTTAAGTGTAGCTAGAGTGGTGGTCAGGAGAGCAGAAAGGTACGCCGTGAGGCTTTATAGAGAAGGGTTGGTTTCGATGCTGCTCGTTGAGTGGTTAAACAAATTGAACTATCTACTTTACCTGATGATTTTAAGAGAAGGGAAAAACTTTAATGAGGTTTAAAATAGGGGTTTTTATGGAGAGGAGAGAAGTTGCCGTTTTAGGAGTAGGCATGACGAAATTTGGAAAACATCCGGACAAATCTCTGGTAGATTTGTTCGCTGAGGCTTTTCAAGAGGCTTTCTCGGAGTCAAATATCGAACTCAAAGATATTGAAGCCGTGTACTACGGAAATTTCGTTGGAGAGATGACCGACGGGGCCGCAAATTTAGCTGGATTTATGGCAGATGAAATTGGTCTTAGATGGATTCCAGCAACAAGATATGAGGGAGCATGTGCATCCTCCAGTGTCGCATTCAGAGAGGCTGCCAGAGCCATAGCAGCAGGATATTACGATTGCGTCGTAGTAGGTGGTAGCGAAAGATTGCTCAACGCAGGTACAGCACTAGGAACGCGTGCTTTAGCTACGGCCGTCGATGGAGTTTATGAGATTACTGCAGGACTCACATTTCCAGGTGTATTCGCCCTATCTGCAAGGTTATACTCTAAAATCTACGATATACCCCTCGAGAATCTCAGAGAGATGATGGCATACGTTTCCATTAAAAATCACAAATACGGTGCAATCAATCCGAAAGCTCAATTTTACGGGAAGTTCGGGGATCTAAAAGTTGAAGATGTTCTGAATTCTAGAATGATATGCTCCCCGCTTACGCTATTCGATTGTTGCCCGATGACTGACGGGGCCAGCGCTGCAATCTTGGCCTCAGCAGACTTGGCAAAGGATGTCGTTGAGGAACCTATCTACGTTCGTGGGACCGGACAAGCTTCCGCTGGAGGTTTGTTTAGACAAAAAGAGGAAATGATTAAGGCTATACCGAGAAGAAAGTCGTCCCAAATGGCGCTTAAAGAGGCCGGCCTGACACCAAAAGATATTGACTTCATCGAAATTCACGATTGCTTCACGATCGCAGAAATAATAGCTCTAGAGGCCATAGGATTCTTTAAATATGGAGAGGCTTGTAGAGCAGCAATGGATGGTATTACATGGGCCGATGGTGATCTACCAGTCAATCCCGATGGCGGTTTGATCGGGAAAGGACATCCGGTTGGAGCTACAGGTACATCCCAGATTTACACGGTCGTAAAACAATTGCGGGGAGAGGCAGACTACAACCAACTTAAGGATGTCGAAACGGGAATGACGGACACACTTGGAGGAGACTTTGGAACTCTGGTTAATATAATTCTAAGCGTTCATAGGAGGTGAAGGATGAAATTCAAAGAGTTTTTCGATTCACTACTAGATGGAAAGTTAATTGGACAAAAATGCAAGGATTGCGGCGCTTATACTTGTCCACCCAAGGCCTGTTGCGATAATTGTGGAAGTAGAAACTTAGAAATGGTTGAACTAAGTGGAAAAGGAAAGATAGCAACGTTCACCACTACATACGTTGCTCCAGTTGGATACGACAAGGAGGCACCCTACGTGGTCGCAATGGTCGAACTCGATGAGGGGCCATGGATCGTTGGTAGGATCGATGTGGATCCAAACGAAGCTGAGGACTATGGCCAAGAACTAATTGGTAAAAAAGTAAAGATATACGGAAAGGAGTTTCCCGTAGAACCCTATTACCCCGACAAACAAAGGAGAGTTGTACCAATGTTTAAATTGGAGGATTAACTATGGAGTTCTCCTTAGACGAAGATCACAGAATGCTTCAAAAAGCCGTAAGGGAGTTTTCAGAGAAGGAGATAATGCCATATGGTAAAGAGTACGATGAGAAAAAAGAGTATCCATGGGAAATTTACAAAAAAGCTGCAAAACTAGGATTTATCGGTGCCAGCGTCCCCGAAGAGTATGGCGGAGCTGGGATGGGAACTCTTGCTGAGGCCATAATAAGCATGGAATTCTGCAGAGCTGATAGTAGCATTGGGTCCTCCATCGATCTAGCCGTTCTGGGTGTTCCGATGTTAATACATTATGGAACAGAGGAACAAAAGGAGAAATTCATACCCGGAGTTGTTCAAGGAAAGGCGCCCTCCGCAATTGCCGTAACTGAGCCGGATTGCGGAACTGATGTTGCAGCATTAAGGTGCAAAGCGATAGAGGATGGTAACGACTGGATTCTTAGTGGAACAAAGACTTTCATCACAAATGGAAGCGTAGCTAGCTACGTCATTGTAATCGCTAGAACGGCTGACGTTGATCCACCACATCGTGGAATCAGTGCATTTATTGTTGAAACAGATAGAGATGGCTATGAAGCTAAGAAAATAGAGAAAATGGGAATGAACTGCCACGACACATGCGAGATCGTGTTAAAAAATGTAAGAATCCCAAAAGACAATCTAGTTGGAGAATTGAACAGAGGGTTCTACCAGTTAATGCATTTTTTCAACGAGAGCAGAGTTAAAATTGCGGCCCTTCATACTGGAATTGCAATTGGCGCATTTGAGAGGGCTTTAGAATATGCAAAACAAAGAGAGGCCTTTGGGAAGGCTTTAATTGAACACCAAGCAATCCAGTTCAAACTCGCTGATATGTGGAAAGACATTGAGGCAGCCAAACTTCTTGTTTTCAAAGCAGCTTGGCTTATAGATATAGGCAAACCAAATCCTGCTTTGAGTTCCGCTGCTAAACTCTTTGCAACCGAAATCGCAGTAAAAGTTACATACGAGGCTGTCCAAATCTTTGGAGGATATGGATTCAGCAAAGAGTACGATATAGAACGATTTTATAGAGACGCGAGAGTTGGAACCATATACGAGGGGACAAGCGAGGCTCAAAGGATAGTTATTTCGAGAAGCCTTATCGGGAAAATCCGGTAGATTAAAATTTGCTAATTTTTTAAAAAAATTAGAAAAGTTGATTAAACTTCTTGGGTCAATTCAACACAGTATTTCTGCACAACTTCTTCTTCAACCGGTTTCGTCACTAGTGAAACTATTATGAATAGGATGAAACCTACTGGAATTGCCCAGACCTGGTGCGGAGTTATGAGTGCGGTCTTACTGTGGAATATCACATCATTTAGGAAGAAGAACGCGTGGTGGCCCAATACGAACTTTGCTCTCAGCCACGCAAATAAGTGGACAATTGTCATGATTACTGCAGTGGTCCACATTGCAGCTCTAGTTGCTCTCTTCCACCATAGGCCAAGAACCAACCCAGGTCCAAGTGCAGAGATTATACAAACGAATGCCCAGCCTGAAAGGTCGAGCACCAGTGCTGGTGGATTAAATGAAACGAACATACCGATTAGCAGGAATATGATCGAAACCACTCTAGCAATCAGTATCGGTCTTTCCTTAGCAGTTTTGCTCTTCAGAAGTATATCTCCCCAATCCCTAGTTGCCAGAACGTTAACGACCATAACCCATCCGGCTGCAGTTGACATAGCGATGGCCAAACCACCAGCACAGAGTAAACCAAGGACTGCTGGATTTTGTAAAGCTTCAACTGCAGCAACTGATGAATAGTCAACGAATTTGCCTACTCCAAAAGTGGTTGCGTAGTACTTCAGAACAGCAATAGCATTAGCTTTTACTTGACCCTGCGTAACGAGTGGATGATACTTCTCCATCATCACTTTGGATGCTGCACCAATAACTTCCAGTCCTATGTAGAATGCACCGGCAGCGAGCGTACACCAGAATATACTTCTTCTGGCGGTCTTTAGATCCATAACTGTGAAGAATCTTACGACGGTATACGGCATTGTTGCGAAACCATAGTGCCACACGAAGAACCAGCCAATTACTGCTATCCAAGTACCACTAAGTATGTGCGGGAAATTGGGTGCATCCGAAGGTGTATTCCAGAACTTTGGATTGTTCTGTGCAATAGCATCCCAGAATCCTCCTAAACCTCCCAGTTTCACAACTATAGCTATAGCCGCAACGATAGCTGCAATTGTCATGACGAACCCCTGGAATGCTGCATTCCAGCTGGTAGCAATCATTCCTCCCCATACAATGTATAACATGACGATTACTGTACCAATTACAACTCCAATCCAGTATGGTATTCTAAGAATCGCAAGGAGGAACAATGCCATACCGACGATCGACAATGTGATGTAGAGTACTGAACAGAACATTGTGATTACACCTACTAGCCACCTAAGCCTTTGATCCGCATATCTATCGGCATAATAGTCAGCGAAGCTTGTTGGAGCATACTTTCGCAATGCAGTAGCTGTGAGTAAAGTTGCCACCGGCATTCCAGCAATGATTGCAGCCATTGCCCACCAGAATGGGTAACCTACGATGAATACGTAAGCTGGCAGCCCTAACATGGACGCTGGGCTTAGATAGGTTGATTCAAGCGCTAGACCATTGACAACACTGCCTACCTGCCTACCGGCAACGTAGTAGTCGGTTGCACTTTTTAGTCTCTGTCTTGAGTAGTATCCGATAACGATAACTGCGATGAAATACACAACAGTAATGCCTATAACAGCTGGGTCGACCTGAGCCATACATTACCCACCTCCTCTTGTCCTCGCTTCTTCAGCTTTCTCGGGGAAGTAGAAGTAGATTATAGACATAAGCAGTGGAATTAAGTATGTACCTAACACCGCAGCATACCAGAATGGTGCTAACTTAATGTGGTTTACACCGTAAGTGGCCTCTGCAATCCAGCAAAGTGCTGTCCAACCATAGTAGATTATCAAACCAACCCAAAACACCTTTGGGGGCCATGGCATCGTCTCACCCATCCTTTAATACAGCCCGAATTAGGTTCACATTAGTTATGAACATTTTAAAATATATAAGTCTTTCTAGTTTTAACGTGATCATTAGTAACAAATTAAGAATTGAGATTTTGATCTAAGTAAAAGTTCAGAAAAGATTTATATTTTGATTATCTAAATTAAATGTGAGAAAATGTTACCACCAAGGGAATTCTTGAAGGAAATTAAACCATTCAAATTTTTAACCGAGGAAGAACTCGATCTTCTCGTTAAAAACTTAGAAGTAGAGGGTTTCGAAGAGGGAGAAGTGCTGTTCGGTGAGGGTCAAAAAACAAAGTATGTTTATATAATATTTTCCGGATTAATAGGTCTCTACGAAGACGATAAATTGATTGACCACATGACAAAAGGTGACATCATAGGAATTGGCTTAGAGGGCGGTATAGTTCAATACACAGCTAAAGCGGAAGAAGACACAATTTGCTATTTAATAAAAAAAGATGCGTTCAACAAAATTTTAGAAAGAAACGATAAATTTTCCGAGTTCTTTAAGAGCTTTGTTGATAGGAGATTTAGGAGATTCCGAGAGATTGCTACTGAATCTGCATTCGAAGAGAGATTGTTTTTAACAAAAGTTAGATCCCTAATTACAAAAGAGCCCGTAGTTTGTAGCCCCATCACAAGTGTTAGAGATGCTGCGATAAAGATGGAACTCAATGCAGTTGGGTCGATTGTCGTTGTAACCGACACTATGAAACCAATAGGTATATTAACGGACCACGATCTTAAAAAGTTTATAATTCACGGTAAATCTCCAGAAGAGAGAGTTTCTGCATATATGAGTTCTCCACCGATCTGCATTGAAGGTGAGAA
>CAZPML010000020.1:0-17985 GCA_964587675.1 uncultured archaeon | reverse complement strand
TTTTAGCATTGAAAAGGGGGAGTTGACTCCTACTTTAAAAAAGAGGCAGCATGTTATTATTAAGAATTTTGAGGATTACGTTCGTGAAATATACGGTTAATACAAGTTGACCTAAATCAATACAAAATTTTTTAAATCAATTAAATTTTCCGAGTTCAGATGATAAATCTTGGATTGTACCTAACAGTATTCGGAATGGGCGGCGTATTCTTAGCTCTGTCGTTACTGGCTATTGTAATGTGGATCCTTGGTAGGATTTTTAGTCCAAAACCCAATTTTGAGATTGAAGAAATAGAAGCTGAGGGGACATTTACAAATGAGGAACTTATGGCTGCTATAGTAGCGATTATGCAGTTCGAGTCCTTGAAGGTTCCAAAAATAAAAGTTTCAGAGAAATGGAAGGACTTTGCAAGGTATCTGTGAGGTGATCTTTTGAGATTTTTTAGGGTTAAGGTTGGTGACTATGTTTTCAAGGTTGGAGTTGAGAAAATAAGGGAGGGTGTTTATAGGGTTAAAATTGGTAAAAAAGAAGCTGAAATATCCGTTGAGGAAAGCTTGGAACTAAGGGATTTTGAAAATGTGGAAAAAGGGATTGGATTAGGGAAGGTTATGGAGGTGAAGAAGGAAGAACTCGGAAGAGTCGTATCGATGTTACCTGGCGTTGTCCTTAAGATCTTGGTAAATCCAGGAGATAGGGTGAAAATTGGCGATCCGCTGATGATAATAGAATCAATGAAAATGGAGAACGAGATAGTCAGTCCGGTTGATGGTGAGGTTAGGAGAATTTTGGTGAAAGAGGGACAGAGAATTGAAGCAGGCGATCTGCTTGCGGTGGTTAAATGATTGGGAACATTATAATGATTTCTGTGGGTTTAACTTTGGTTTATCTTGGTATATACAAGAAAATGGAACCTCTATTACTCGTCCCCATCGGTTTGGGTGCAATTTTGGTAAATTTACCTGGAAGTGAATTGGGGAGTGAGAACAGCATTTTTGGCTATTTCTTGAAATACCTCATTCACACCGAAATAGCTCCACTCCTTATTTTTCTTGGTTTAGGGGCCTTAACCGATTTTTCACCCGTTTTAGCTAATCCAAAAACTTTCCTTTTAGGTGCTGCGGCCCAAATTGGAATATTTGCAGCGCTTCTCTCAGCTCTCTTTTTGGGGTTTTCTCCCCAAGAAGCTGCCTCAATCGGGATAATTGGTGGTGCAGATGGACCAACAACGATCTACACTACTACGATCCTTGCACCCCATCTTTTAGCGGCTACGGCTGTTGCAGCTTACAGCTACATGTCCCTGGTCCCGATAATTCAACCTCCGATAATAAAGGCGTTGACCTCAAGAGAGGAAAGAATGATTAGGATGAGGCAGCTAAGAGTAGTATCGAAAAAAGAAAAGATTGTATTTCCGATTGTCACTATCATCGTAACGGGTATAGTGGCCCCAAAAGCTCTTCCCTTGATAGGCATGTTGATGGTGGGAAACTTGTTTAGGGAGAGCGGTGTAACCGATAGACTTGCTAAAGGCGCGAGCGAGGAACTTATGAATATCATGACCATCATCCTCGGTTTGACGATTGGAAGTACTATGCGGGCAGAGAGCTTTCTGACTCAAAAAACGATCCTAGTTTTAATTCTAGGAATTTTAGCTTTTGCAGCAGCAACTGGAGGCGGTGTGATTTTGGCTAAGTTCATGAACATCTTCTTGGCTGAAAAAATAAATCCGATGATAGGTGCTGCTGGAGTTTCTGCAGTTCCGATGTCAGCAAGGGTTGTTCAGAAACTTGCAATTGAAGAAGATCCCCAGAACCACATACTCATGCATGCAATGGGCCCAAACGTCGCTGGAGTTATAGGTTCTGCGGTTGTTGCAGGAATTTTGATAAGTTTGTTGGGATGATATTGTACAAATCTTTGGGTTTGTCCGCAAGAGAAGCTGCGGAAATTATGGCGGATATAACAGAGATGATAGAAAAGAAAATGAGCGATGAAGAGATAGCAAAAAAGCTAGCGGAGAAATACAGTGGAGTCAAATTGAGTTTTGCGGCTCTAACTCTCGGTAGACTAATTGGAATGAGTTATGCGGTTAGCGATAGGGAAAAAGCGAAGGGGATCCTCGTCGATTTTAAAAGATTCCTGAGAATTTTGAGGATTAAAGGAAGGGATGAATTGGTAAAAGTAATAGAGAGGGAAATTTTAGAAGAAACGTTTAGGGAAATTGAAGAACTGAAGGATGTAGTGTGAAATGGTAAAATGGAAGACGAGAAGTTAAACCAAACCCGTTTTTAAAAGGAAAATTGGAAGTTCTAGGCAACAGATAGGGCCTAGTATTGTTTTAAATCCCGCATTTTTTAGGTCATTAAGAATACCCTTTGCCAATCCTGGGATAACTATTTCTTTTCTATCAATTTTTTCAAGTTCATTTTCTAGCTCGATGATTTTCTCCGCTTTGAAAATGTTAAGATAAACTGCCATGTCTACTGAATAACCTTCAGTGTCTATTATTAGTAGATTGCAGTCTAATTTTGCTGAAGCTAGAACTTCTCCTAGAATCAGTTGGGTATATGGGAAGTTTGAAGTTACTAGCGTTATCGAAGATGGATTTGAAAGAACTAGACCTGATCTCGTTCTTATGGTTGAGGAGATGAGAGGAATGTGAAAGTCCTTCAGCTTTTGTATCACTCTTATATATTCTATCTCCCTTTCACTTAAGTGCGGGCATTTTTCTGGATCCAACCCCTCTAAAATAAGTTTAGAAAACTCTTTACACGAAAAACCGCATTTGTAACAATCCTTTTTAGGTAAGTACTTATTTAAGTCAATTGACTCTACGTATATCTCAGCTTTCTGCTTTTTCATAGACATAGTTTGAACGATTCTCAAAATCTTTACTTTTTTCTTTTGAGAAACGATTTCCAGAACTATCTTAGTAAAGAAAAATATCGATTATTTGGGATTTTGATATTAACTTCAATGAGTGGGATGAAAGCTTGTAAGAAATCATTGAGTTTTCGGGAATTTCATTCGAACAACACTTAATCTTGGATTTTACCATTTGTGCGTCAACCGATCTAGCAATTAGATGCTTAGAAACTACGACTTGAATTTTGAAAGGGACTCTAATTCTATTTTTGACTTAGATTGGAGAATTCTCAGCTTGACTTGGGTTTTGAATTATTTAAAAATTTTACTTCTCTTTAGGTTGCCCAAAAAGATTTAATAACGTTAGGCTAACCTAACAAATAATGTTCACTCTAGCGATGCTAAGGGAGGGCCAGGAAGCAAGGGTTGTAACGGTAATTGGCGGAAGAGGGGCTATTAGAAACCTAATGGCAATAGGAATAGTTCCGGGGAAGAGAGTCAAGGTTCTTGGTAGAAGAGGTGGAGCCATGCTAGTTTCTGTTGATGGCACGAAGTACGTTTTGGGAAGAGGTCTTGCGATGAGGGTGGTTGTTGATGTTAAGGAAAAGATCTGAGGATTATGTTGAAGCAATATATAAGTTATCTGAGAGAAAGAACTTTGTTAGGGTTAAAGATATCTGTGAGGCTCTTCACGTTAAACCGGCTACGGTTTCTGAAATGTTAAAAAAGCTTTCAGATGAAGGGTATGTTATATACAGGAAAAGGGCGTATGTTGAGCTTACTGATAAAGGTAAAGAACTTGCGAAGTTCGTTCAAAGAAGGAGAGAAACAATAATAAAGTTCTTGAGGCTCATTGGAGTAAGTAGCAGTGTTGCAGAAAAAGATGCGTGTATAATCGAACACATTCTACACTCAGAAACTTTGGAATGCCTGAGAAGTTTCGTGAACTTCGTCGAGAAAAGCCCGAGTAGCAGTCCCGTTTGGTTAAATCATTTTATGGAATTTAAAAAGTCTGGTAAACATCCATGCGAACGTAGGAAGTGTTTCTAGTCTATGAAAGTGATACCTGGTCGGATAATGAAAATAACGGAGGGAGCAAGCAGAGAACTCGAAGATTTAATGAGGAGATTTGGAAGAGCTAGGAGAAGGGCTTATTCGCTAAAATGGAAAGGTTATTGGGCCCCAGACATTGAAAGAATACTTGTGATGGAAACTGGACTGAACTTGGATTACGTTAGAGATGCCTATTATTCAATAAAACACCTTCCACCCCACGTAACTTTCGGAGGTAGGAAAAACCAAAAGTTGAGGATGGAAGGGAAAATCTCGAAGGAGGAATACAGGAAGAGGAGGAATTCAATATTGGTCTCGAGAAGTAGGAGAAATACGCTTTTGGATTTAGATACTATGAAATTGAGAATTAACTGTTCGAATGGAAGATTCATTTATCCAAAAATATACATACCCCAATCCTGTTTGAGAGAATACGAGCCGAACTTTAGATTCCTTCCCTACACTGTGATAATAAAGAGGGTGAACAATGATATGGGATATAGGTTGAGATTTATTTTAAATGAGGCCGATGGGAGGCCGATTAACAAGATCCGCGGGAGCGGATTGGAAAGCCAGCTTTCGGGCTGGCGGAGAAAGGTTCTGTTGTGAGGGTAGCTCTAGTTGGAAATCCAAATGTAGGTAAGACGGCCATACTCAACGCACTGACCGGTGGGAACTTTACAGTGGGGAACTTTCCTGGAGTAACGGTTGAAAAAAAGGAAGGTAAAACTAAAATTGATGGAATGGAGGTTTCTTTCATAGATCTTCCAGGAATGTACAGTTTGGAAGCAGCATCGATTGACGAGAAGATAGCAGTCGAGTACTTATCCAGGGAGAGACCAAATCTAATTCTCAACATTTTGAATTCGGCAAACTTTGAAAGGAACTTGTATTTGACTCTCCAATTGTCGAGGTTCGACATTCCAATAATTGTTGTACTAAACATGATGGACAAGGCCAAAAAAAGTGGAATTAAAATAAATTCAAAGAAGTTAAGCGAAATCCTTGGCGTTCCAGTTGTTGAAACTGTAGCTGTAAAAAATATTGGTATTGAGAAGTTAAAGAGGGAAATTCTGATCGGTGGATCTCTTTTAAAAGTAAGACCTAAAAACTTAGATGAGAGCATAAACGAAGCTGGAAAGATTGCAAAACTAGTCGTTCAGAGGATAAAACCCAAAAAGAGCTTGGATGATGCTTTGGACGAAGTTTTCATGGATAAGCATTTGGGGATTCCAATATTTCTTTCGTTTATGTGGATGCTCTTCACCTTCACGTATTCAGTAGCGGATCCAATTACAGGCGCACTTGATGAGTTCTTTGGAGCCTCTTCTGAGTACGTGGCAAACTTGGGTGGATGGTTCTTCTCTTTATTAGGTAGTGGAATAATAGCTGGAGTTGGAAGTGTACTGGTTTTCGTTCCAAACATCGCGTTTCTCTTCATAGCCCTTTCCATCCTTGAATTGAGTGGATACATGCCGAGAGCTGTGTACCTACTGGATAACATCATGAGCAAATTTGGATTGAGTGGAAGAGCCATAATTCCAATGATTTTAGGTTTTGGTTGTAATGTTCCGGCTATAATGGCTACAAGGGCAATAGAGGATAATAGAATTAGGATTGCAACCGTTCTTGTCAATCCATTCATGTCATGTAGCGCAAGATTACCAATTTACATCCTCTTTGCAGGGGTCTTTTTCCCAGGGAGTGGAGGAGCAATTGTGATGTTAATATATCTCATCGGAGTACTGATAGCTTTTATCTCGGCTCTGGTCTTTAGAAAAACACTTTTGAAGGGTGAAGCGGAATTTATAATGGAGCTTCCACCTTACATGCTTCCCAATCTAAGAGACGTTTGGAGATCAACTTGGAGTAGAACTAGACACTTCCTTGAAAAGGCTGGAACAGTCATCCTCTTGATGTCCGTGGTTGTGTGGTTCATAACTCAATATCCAGGTGGAAGTTTGGAAAAGAGCTATGCTGCTGTGATTGGAAAGATGCTAACTCCAATTTTCTCACCACTTGGGTGGAATTGGGAGCTGATAGTTGCACTTATCTCTGGATTTGTTGCAAAAGAAATTGTAGTAGCTACCATAGGAATTCTAAACATTAACTTGGCGGAGGCAATTTCTCCTTTTAGTGCTCTCGCCTTCATGCTCTTCACTTTACTCTACATGCCATGCTTAGCTACAATAGCAACGATTAGGGCAGAAGTAGGAACAAAATGGGCAATTTTCATAGTCTTTTACAGTTTTTTCATCGCCTACTTGGTTGCGTTTGCTGCAGTGGTGGTGGGATCATGGTTTTAGCAATCTTGCTTACGATTTATTTCGCTGCACTCTCCGTACTTGAATTCAAGTCTTCCGTTCTCAATTCTTTTGTTCTTGCGACTATTACAGTAATATACTTGAAAGGAGCAATAAAAAGAAGAGATTCCTATGTGCTTGTCGCATCGCTTATTGCGAGTTGCTTTTCAATCCTAATGGTCCTAGTTTATTTGGCAAAGGGGAAATTGAGCTACTCGATACTTGGTATAGCCACAGCTCCAATCCTTTACATTAAGCTTAGGGAATACGTTTGATCAAACTCTAATAACTCTCTCTCCAGCTAACATTTTTAGCCTATGCATAACTGCATCCCCATATTCGGGGTCATCAAAACCCTCTAAAATAACTAAGTCGAAATCCATTAATTCAGCTCTTCTTATTGCATCAAATATGTTCCTAACGTAGTCTTTTCCTTTTCCTACAGTGATTACCTCTTTTCCATAAACATCCTCTTTTGCAATTATCAAAGGTTTCAATCCCTTGCTCTCGGCATCACTAACGAATTTTAGGATTCCCTCCCTAACTCTCTCTCCAATAAAGAGATAAAAGGGTTTAGAAGTCTTGTATTCTCCAAACGATAGTTCTACATCAAGTTTTGTATGCCTTTCAATTTCCCTTTTGGGAACGGCCCCAAACCTTAGAATTTTTATCGGCTCTGTTGTTACGTCTAAGATGGTAGATTCAATACCAATTTTGCACTCACCTTTTATTACTGCATCAATTCCTGGTAAATCTTGGATAACGTGCTCGAATTTAGTAGGGCTGGGTTTCCCAGAAACGTTTGCTGATGGTACGACTATTGGTTTCCTCGATCTTTTCATGAGTTCCAATGGAACGAAGTGGTCCGGCATCCTTATAGCAACTTTTTCAAGTCCGGAAGTGACTATTTTTGGAACTATCTCTTTTCTTTTCAAAATTAAAGTTAAAGGGCCTGGAAAAAACTTTTTAATTAATTTTTCGGCAACTTCATTAACTTCTGCAAGTTCGTAAATCTGTTCAATTTCAGAAACTCCCACAATTAGTGGTTTACTAAAATCTCTCTTCTTAATTTCATAAATTTTTTTTACAGCCTCTTCATTAAAAACGTCACATCCAACGCCATATACAGTTTCGGTCGGGAAAGCAACCAAGCCACCTCTTTCTATGATCTTAGATGCAACCTCTATTCCTCTTGAATCGTCGTTTAGGATTTTCATTGGCATAGGTTCTCATGGAATTTTTTAAGTTTCTGCCAGTGGAAAGAAACCCAAAAAGGATTTTTTTCTCAGTTGCAAAATGACAATTGGTGATTAAATGAAAATAGAAGAGAGGATCGAGGAACTGTCATCACAGCTTTATGAAAAGTTCAAGGATTATGGGATATCTAAAAAAGAAATTGCAAAGAGATTAAAACTTCTATTACTTGAATTTAAGGTTCCAGAGACTGAGGCCTTAAGGACGATAACAAATTATTTGGTTAGAGAATATCAGATTCCAAAGGAAGAAGTAAGGGCTCCAACTACTAAAGTTTTTGAGATAAAAGAACCTGGAAGATGGATCAGTGTTAAAGCAAAGGTCGTTCAACTCTGGGAACCTACCAGTCCATCCATTTCCCAAACTGGATTGATCGGTGATGAAACAGGTCTCGTAAGGTTCCTTATTTGGTCAAAAGCTGGCAAACCGGAGGTTGAGGAAGGAAAGTGTTACCTTTTCAAAAACGTCGTAACAGACGAATTTGGCGGCTCTATGAGGATTAACGTTACTAGATACAGTGAAATTGAAGAGATAAATGAGGATATTAAGGTTTCCGAGGAGTTGAGGTACCCAGGTGAATTGGAAATAGTTGGATCACTCGTCGCCATCCAGCAAAATAGCGGGCTTATTCAGAGATGCAATGAGTGTGGGAGAGTTGTTAAATCTGGTATGTGTCCAGTTCATGGGAAAGTCGGTTGGTATGACGATTTGAGAATAAGGGGAGTAATTGACAATGGAGAGAATACATATGAGATAATATTGAATGAAGAGAACATCAAGGACCTTACGGGAATAGACCTTGAAGGTGCAAAAAAGATGGCTAAGGAAAACTTAGACAGATCTGTAGTTTTGTCTGAACTTAAGAGGATGCTCCTAGGTAAGTACTTAAAAGTTGGAGGAGATCTTGTAGGTAGGTTCCTTATGGTAAGGAGAGTAGAATTTTACAAACCAGAAATAACCGCAGAGATTGAAAAATTGTTGGAGATCATCGGGTGATTTTATGGATGGGATAAGGAGAAGAGAGGTAGCAAGGAGGATATTTGCGAAGGAACTGAACGGTTCAACTCACATATTTAAGGGGAACGAGGAGAAAAGCCCCGTTTACGTTCTAACCCCGCTTGGCTTGAGATGCAATAGAGTCTTTATTATAGCCGCACTGCTTGAGAAGGAAGAAGTTCAGCCTGAATCTGGGATATGGAGGATTAGGCTTGCGGATCCAACTGGATCGTTCTTGGGTTACGTCGGGAGATTCCAACCTGAAGCTCTGGAGAGTTTGACGGATATAGAACCTCCGGTTCTCGTATCATTAACTGCAAAAGTCAGAGTTTTTGAGGGGTCATCAAGAACCTTGGTAACCCTTAGACCTGAAAACATAAACATTTCGGACATAGAAGCGAGGGACTACTGGATTGTTGAAACTGCAAAGTCAACGATAAAAAGGATAAAAGATATGGAAAACGAGAGTAGCGAAGACGCAAAACTCGCAAAGCAGATATACAATCCAAACTTGGATGAATATAGAAAGGCCGTAAAAGAGGCCCTGTTAAAGTTAAAGGAAGAGTACGAAGTTGTTGAGAGCGCTGAAGAGGAGGAAGAGGAGATAGAAGAACTAGAGTTTGATTTTGAGGAAGAAGAATTTGATCTTAGCGATCTTCTTGAAGAGTAATGGCTCTCTCAAAATCGAGTTCGGTGAGAATTCCATTCCTGTTCAGTAGCCTATTTGCCTCCTCCAAATTTTTGGCCTCTTCTATTATTCTTGCTGCTTGGTTAATCTTGAAAACACTTTCTGCTTTAAAGTAGAAAGTCAAAATACAAAGTGGAGAAATGAGCACAGTTCTACTCTTCCTTATCTTTTTAACACCAAATTCACCCTCAAACGCCATTATTGGTATGCTGCTTGCCTCAGTTACTACAAATTTCGTTATTTCTTTCATTTCTTTGTAGTCATTTTTGCTCATTGAGGTGCAACCAAGAAACCCATCCATTTTTATAATTTCAGAAATGTTCAGAAGAAGTTCTTCAAATCTAAGTTCTCCATCACTTCCAAATCCAAAGACCGCCACGATACCGTTAACATCTTTTAAAGCAGAAACACAGGTCGCATCTGAAAGCGGACTCTTAACCCCCGACTCGAATCCAACGGATATTGCATCCCCACCAGCATCAACGCCAACAAATAACGAAACATCGAGTTTTTCCGAGAAGTTTCTTAAGGCATTTGCTAGTGACTTTGGTCCTTTCGTGATGTCTATCGCAACAACCTTCCCAAAATGTTCTGCAGCTCTTGCCACATTAGGTTTAATTCCGTACTTTGTTCTGGTTTTCGGAAATGCAAAACCTATAAGATCGTTAATTTTTTCAATCTCTTCTAATTCATCGAGACTTCTCGGTCCAGGTTTGGGATCTACGACTAGTCTGTCCCACACTACACTCCCATAGAGAACATCTATACCAAATTTCTTTAAGAAATTTGCAACGGGAATTGTGCTAGCTATGTCCCCTCCTCCACCGATTCCGAAAACAAGAGCCCTCCTCACGTCTTTTAAATTATCCATTATTTCCATACTAGAACTTGAGGTAACCCCTTCTTTCGAGCCATTCTACTTGAGGATTTGTGTATCGCCAAACGATGTCTGATCTATCATTTTGAAATGACCAGGGAACTAGGATAACAACGTCACCCTCTCTTATCCATATCTTCTTCCTCATTTTTCCTGGTATTCTTGCAAGTCTCTCTCTTCCGTCCTCGCATCTCACCTTTATATGTCCCGCTCCTAGCATTGAGGTTACGAATCCAAACATCTCACCTTTGCTCCTATCTGGGAGTCTTACTCTGATTACTTCCTCCTCACTCAGACTGACACCTCTAATCTTTTTCTTGCTCCTTCAAGTAATTTGTTTAAATACTTTGCCACAGCTATTTTGAGATCTAAGGGATGTAGCCTCTCCTCTTTAAAATCTTTGGCCAATTCACTAAACTTCGTGTATTCAACGTCGCCACCAAACTTTTCATCTCTCTCAACTTTCAACTTTCCAAATCTTGGTAAAATGTGATATCTGGCGATTTCAAGAATGGGATTATCTTCAACTATGCCAGCAGGACAAAAAGCCTTCTTAATTTTTCTTTCAACTGTTTCAGGCGGATCTCTTACTGAAATGTAGTTTGCTTTTGAACTGCTCATTTTCTCACCATCCAATCCAACAATAATCGGTGTATGGAGGCATATTGGGGATTTGTACCCTAACTTCGGCAGATTTTCCCTTGCAAGCATGTGGATTTTCCTTTGATCCATCCCTCCTACGGCTAAGTCAACTTCTAGGTGTGCAATGTCGAGTGCCTGCATTAGCGGATAGATCATCTGAGATACCATTGGATCTTCTTTCCTCCTACTCACCTCATCCATACTTCTTCTAGCCCTCTTTAACGTAGTTACTCTTGCCAGTTTTAGAACGTCCAGCATGTAGTGATCTTCTAGCTGGTACTCGCTACCAAGAACGAACTTCGTTTTACTCTCATCCAGTCCAAGAGCTACGAAAACCCTCTTGTTGTACTTAGCAATATTTGAAATTTCTTCAAAGCTCCCCTTCTCGTTCAAATAAGCGTGAATGTCAGCCAACAAAACTACAATTTTGAATCCCGCATTTTGCAGATCGATGAGTTTTTGAACTGTCATCATGTGGCCAAGGTGAATTTCTCCACTTGGCTCGTATCCAACGTATGCTTTTGGTTTTTCCTTAGTTTCAAGTAGCGATATTAATTCATCCTCGGTAACTATCTCCTCTGAGTTTCTTTTGACGAGCATTAGTCTTTCCTCTACATCCATAGATTAAGGAAATTTATTGGATTTAAGAACATAGCGAAGCTAAGTAAAGAACTTCAAATTTTTCGTCCTTTGAAAATTGCTGAAAAATCAACTCGAAAATATTTTTGACGTCTATTTAGAAAAGTAAATCGAAAACATTATTTGCTACTCGTTAGAGCGAAAGAATGGTGGTATTATGAAGTTTGGAATTGAGTTCGTGCCAGACATCAAATACTATGAGTTGGAGTATTACGTTAAGCTTGCAGAGGACAACGGGTTTGATTACACATGGATTACTGACCATTACAACAATAGAAACGTTTACTCAATGCTAACGATATTAGCACTGAAGACAAGCAAGATCAGACTTGGGCCAGGGGTTACAAACCCATACCATATAAGCCCAGCTTTGACCGCATCTGCAATCTCAACAATAAATGAGCTGAGCGGTGGAAGGGCAGTATTGGGTATAGGTGCTGGAGACAAAGTTACATTTGATAGGATTGGAATAAGCTGGCAAAAACCACTCAAAAGAATGAGAGAAGCAGTAGAAATTATTAGGAGCCTTATTGCAGGAAAGTCTGTAAAGTACGATGGTGAAATCTTCAAGTTTAACGGCGCAAGGCTGGGATTTAAAGCCGGAGAAGTTCCAATCTACATCGGAGCTCAGGGGCCCAAGATGCTCAAACTTGCAGCAGAAATTGGAGATGGTGTTTTAATCAATGCTTCTCATCCAAAGGACTTTGAGGAGGCAAAGAAGAACATTGACGCTGGGTTGGAGAAGGCCGGAAAGAGTAGGGATGTATTCGATACAGTCGCATATGCATCTATGAGTGTCGATAAGAACAGAGACAATGCTAGGAATGCTGCAAGGATAGTAGTGGCGTTTATAGTTGCAGGAAGTCCTCCGGCAGTCATTGAGAGGCATGGACTAACCGAGGAGAGTGTAAACAAGGTCAAAGAAGCACTGAACAATGCATTTACAAAAGGAGATTGGCCTGGGGTTGCTAAATCAGTTACGGATGAGATGATAGACATCTTCAGCGTTAGCGGTACGCCAGACGATGTTGTTGATAGGATAAATGAGTTGGCAAAGGCTGGAGTGACTCAAGTAGTTGCAGGAAGCCCAATTGGTCCAGACAAGAAGAAATCGATAAAATTAATTGGGAAGGAAATAATTCCCAAATTTAAATAAATTTATTAATTAATTTTAAATTTTATATATAATTTAATTTTTTTATATAGTTTAATTGTTAAATATAATAATTTTTATAGTTAATTAAAAACTTTTTCTGAATGTAATAAAAAGAAAAAACCAGTCATTTATATTAAAAATTTAGTTAAGTTGATTAGAGAGGAGGTTTTGAAAGTTTTGAAGGAACTATGCAATACTAAGCCGAGAATCTATTCATTAGCCAGGATGGTTGTGCAAGTGTTGAAGAAGTAACAAAGAACATTAAGGAACTTGGAAGAGAAGGTGTTGCAAGGTATGAGAGTACACCTTCTTGACACTTACGTATGCATTCTGATGGATCCGCAGGAAATACTGAAAATTAGGATCGCTGACCATCTCAAAGCTAAAATGGCGAGCATTTTTACAATATCTAGGGCATTAGCGGAGGATAGAGAATTGGTCTCTAAAATTGTAAGTAGTTTAGCTGAAGAAGGGAGAATAAAATATGCTGGTGCTGACGAAATAAGTTGGATAGAGAGGGATTGTAAACTCATAATTAGTGCTTTCTGCATTTCTTGTGATAATCCTTAATTTTTAACTTTTTGTAACTATGTACTTGGTCGCGACAGTTGATGAATTAAAGCATTCTTTAGATTTTAATGAAAAGTTTTTTAGTAGTTCTAAACATATTTACCTGCTAATCTGGTGGTTGCCGGGGTTGCCGAGTGGTAAGGCGCGCGCCTGGAGAGCGCGTGGGCATTGCCCGCGTGGGTTCGAATCCCACCCCCGGCGTCAGGAATTTAGTTTCTACGCCTTCGGTTTTCAATATAGCGGCATGAGTCGCTCTACTTCCGAAAAGAAAATATATGAGTAGGTATTACAATTGCTATGCCCAAAGCAGCTATCTCATCGATATGGGAAAAATCTACAGAACAACATGTGCTCCAGACTGCCCGGACCAAAAGGACAAAATCAGGACAGGAAGTATTTCTGCCGGATATGCTTTGCTGAGGGAATTATCAGAGAGTTCGTTAGTATAGCTGCCCTAAACGGCCACATAAGGATGGCGCACAAGAGCAGCCCAAAAAGAAGGAAGAAAGCCAAGCAGATTGAAAAAGCCTTGGACAAAATAGCGGGGATTTTTGCTGGAGAGTAGGAAAGAAAATTCATTCGCCATAACGGCTACGAGATCATGGAGGTTTGGGTGATACCGAAACTAAAAAAGATCATAAATGAAGCACTTGAACAGAGCAAAAACTACGACGCAAAGGTACTACCGCTCGTACTCGTTCTGTCGAAGCTTGGACTGCTGAAGGCTAGATGGCTAATTTAAGGGCTTCAAGGGCTGAATAATGGCCTGTTTCAGGAAAGAGGCTTTGACGTCATCAATTACTTTCACCTTCAACCATCTTCTAAACTTAGTAAGCTGAATGTTCACGAAACGTGAACAAAAAGTTCATAAATCATGAACAAGAAGTTCATGTATCATGAACATCTGGAAGCTGTTTGCAACTAGAGAAAGATTCGACACGCTCAAGTGCGCGCTCGAAAAGGAGAAAGTGAGTGTTGAGGAACTGGCGAGAGAACTAAATCTGAGCAAAGGCTTCGTTTCTCAATTCCTCAGAATCCTCGAAGGAGAAGGATTGCTGAGAAGAGAGGACAGAAAGTATATTGTTAATGATACTGCCATAACGAGAACCCTAAAGGTCTTCATCAACACCGCCACAATCCACGAAATCCTAATGAAACACAAAAAGGACTGGATGGAGAGTTTGGGATTTTACGGCAGCTTCGCTTCGGGAAAAAACAAGGAAGACAGCGATGTTGATGTCTGGATTAAGGTATCTAAGTATCCGGGTGAAAAGGAAATCGCAAGAATTGAGAGGGAGCTATCAGATGAACTTGGAAAGAGAGTACACATACTTGTTCTCACACCGGAAAGGCTGGGGAGGTTGAAGAAGGACGATTTTGTCTTCTACTGTGAACTAAAGCACTCCGTAGTGATCTGGGGTGAAGGAATTGAATGACTTCGAGGATTGCCTGAGGAAGGGACTTTTACGAAAGATAACTCTTTCAAAAGTTGGTAACTCCTTCAAAAGTTAAAGCCGAGATCAGCATGAAAAAAGCAGAGAGATGGCTTTACGAGGCTGAAAGAAATCTCAATTCCGGATCATACGATAGCTGCTTGATAGCATCCTACTTGGCAATGTTTCACGCTGCAAGGGCAATTCTGTTTAAGGACGGGTGGAGGGAAAAGAGCCATTACTGCATCTCCAGATACTTGGAGGAGAAGTACGTAAAAGCTGGAAGGCTTGAAAGGGAATGGGTCGATTTACTTGATAGACTCAGAGTTGAGGCATGAGGATCAATACGACGTGACGTATTTTGCAACCGAAGAGGAAGTCAGAGAGGCTCTGAACGTTGCATTTGAATTTGTCGAAAGGATGGAGAATGTACTCCATACGTAGATTCTTTTATCGAGCTTAGCGTGAAAGTTGCCTGTATGAAGAGCGATTCTTTCCATAACATTCAATAAAAGGTAGAAGTTCAAGTTGGATGGAATTTATTGAGGTAAGCTCAAAGACGTGCTGAACAGCATGCTCAGCTGCACGCTGAGCTTGAAGCAGGGCAGAAGCTGAGCTTTAATAATATAATAGCTAAATTGCAGTCAAGTAAGACGTTTTACACTACTTGAGTAGTATAACGATGGTTATTAGGAATCTTAAAAGAGTAGGCTCTCATTTCAAAACGCCTTATTCGGCTGGATGGTAAATTCTGCTAACTTTCGGATTCCTTTTCCTGATGATTGCCCCGCTTAGATGCCTTCTAAACACACTCGAATTCTTATCCCCGTTAAAATGGTTGGAGATAATTCCATCCGGAAACCTGCCTTGCTCCTCGTGTGTCCCTACTCTGACTATTCTTTGTCGTATCGCCTACTTGGATCCTCTCACCTTCCTCATAGAAGAAGTATATGCCCAATATTTGGCAGACGTCTTCCAGAGCTCATACAACAAAGAGTCAAGCTTACTTTGTCTCATTAAAAATTTGGGGAGCGAGGAATTCCATCAGCTAAACATTCTAGTACTATTCGTACCTTGTTTTCTTTTCCTTTCTACTCATTTCTATTCCCACCGAACAAGAAACCTTATCTGCTCCCTGTGTCATTCTGGTTGTGGCTCGCAACCCATTTCCTCTATCCTTTTCACGAATGCTTGGTAGAGGCGTTCGCTTGCTGTTCATTTCACTTGCGCTTCATTTCATTCACCTATATCGATACTCGATGTCAATAAACTTATAACTGGCGTTATCATGTAAGCTGGAGACCCAATTCGCAAGGTGCCTACAAGTTTTTAGGATCACTAATTGCAGTATTTAAGGCAGATATTGCCAAAATCTTTGTGGAATCCAGAGTGGGAAGCGGAGAGACATCTTTAGTGATTATTAAGGGTAACTCAGTACAACCTAGTACTACTGCATCACAGCCCTGTTTTTGAAGATTTTTTATCGTTTTAACCAATAACTTTCTAGATTCAACTTTAATTATACCCTTAACTAGTTCTTCGAAAATTATTCTATTTATCTCATCCATTTCTGTATCACTGGGTAATAAGTAGTTAATTCCAAACTTATCCAGTTTTTCGGGATATACTTTACTTTTCATCAAGTATTTGGTCCCCAAAATTCCTAAGCACTTATAACCCTCCTCTTTTGCTTTCTTCGCCACCTCCTCTGCTATATGCAGCCAGGGTAAAGGTGAAGCTCTCTCAACCATCTCAAACGCAATATGAATAGTGTTGTCAGGACAAATGACAAAGTCTGCACCTACAAGTTTTAGTTTTTTAGTTGAAGATAACATAAGTTCCGCAACTCCTTTCCAATCTCCAGCTCTGATAAGCTCAACGTATTTATTAAAAGGATGGGTATGCATAGTTATCTCTGGATGGGAATATTCACCGAGCACTTTCTGGGATTCTAGACAAATTAATCTGTAACATAGTGCAGCCCCCTCAGAACTACAAGCTACAATACCAATGTGTTTCATGGCTAACGATAGAGAGATCTACAGATAGTTATTTCGCTCTCCTCAACCTCTACAGCACCTCTTTTAATTATCGCAATCTTCTTTTTACTAAAGAGAAGCAAACGGAGAAGAGAAAAGCGAAATTAATAAAATCCAATGGCCAAGCCAAAGATCTTTAATTGGCTATGACTTTCTTTACCTTACGAGTTCGAAGGATTTCATCTCCTCTAAGAACCTCATCTTCTTAGATTTTCTCAGTTCCTGCTCTCCTATTGGAAATACCAACTCTTCTAATTTAAGGCAAATCCATCTAAAGAATCATGTAAGTCTAACTCATATTGCGAAGATACTTCTTTATGAAGGAACCTTTTTTAAACTATATACCCAAGCGCGCTCTTAACCATCGATTGTACTCTTCGAAGACATCTTCTGGAATTGGATTCACGACTGGAACATCTCTTACTTTCCGAATTAGCTTTAAATCGACAGTGTATATTGTAGCCTTGAACTTTTTGGCTAAAGCTATAATGTAGCCATCCCAAGATTCAACGCTGTAACCTAAGGCATTTGTTAGCGAATCCAAGACGGTGTCAACGCTGACGTCTTCGTAAAAAGCTGGCGATCGGGTTTCCAGCATTTTCGTAAGGGTTTTGTATGCCGATACTTTCTCCACTTTCAGATACCTTGTTAAAATGTGGTAAGCTCCCAAGATTGTTGAAGTAGGGATTATGCACTTCTTCTTCCACTTTAGGGCATCTGATATAAATTCAAGAGCGATATCTTTGGCTGGGTTCTCAAAGTGGGATATTACCATTAGCCCAACATCTACTATTCCCTCAATCCAATCTTTCCCAAGCTGTATTTTCTTGTAAGCCATTTTTCGTCCTCTTCGACCTCAGATACAAAAGCTCTCGGTGCATTATTCTTCAGAAATTCAATCAGTTCGTCCACTTTTCTCTCAAGATCCCCTCTATGAACTCTAATTACTATCTCATCATCTTTTACATTTAGCGTAAGTTCAACATTCTCGCTAATACCAAACCTCTCCCTAATCTCCTTCAGCAGAACTATTCTCCCATACTTGTCAACTCTCACCTTCACGTTAAACCATTGGATTGGAAATTTATAAACTTTTGGCAAATGGCAATTTTAATGGCAAAAACTCTTTCCTACTCTTCACGATCTTTATCTTGAAATATTCCTTCGCAACTATTCTAGCTTACTATTTATCCTTTTATAGCTTAACTACCACTCTACTCAAAAACTGAAGTCAAGTGGAACTCAAAGAGAGTATGTTGCAGCTATATAAACTCAGGATCAACATTGTCAAGCCTTGGGAGGAATGGTTATAAGTGCTTAGGGGGTTTTAGGAACCAAGTACCTGATGAAAAGCAAAGTTTATTCTGAAAATTGGATAATTTTGAATTTGAATTAACTACTTACTTCGTAGTGACGAGGAAATGAATGAGAATAACTTTCGGAGAACTTGTCAAAGGAGTAATTTAAAA
>CAZPML010000019.1:0-18546 GCA_964587675.1 uncultured archaeon | reverse complement strand
CTCGAAAAATCCCCGAGTCATAAAGCACAGAGTTTGTATCTTTTCAATCCTTTAAAAATATTTCTGTCGCTTTCTTCATGTTATCTTCTCTTTCCGGTATAAAGATGATAGCTGCTCAAGTCTGTTACCTTTCAACTTCTTCTTCGATCTTTGTTGTTCATTCGCTGAAAATTATCGAGTCGTGCCTTTTAGTCATTTATATTTCCCTACTCTTTATGCTGCCACGGGCCTTATATACCGAAATGAGTGAGATGGTCAAGAGAACTCTCGATTTATTCGAACATGCTTTACGCAAATCAAATGACAAAGATTGCTGAAAACGTTTCAACTATCAGATGAGGAAATTTGGGAGACCACATGTATTTTGCTAGATGAAACATCCAAAATAATTTTTAATATGACGAAGTTGTCGAAAATTATTAAATATAAATAATTTTTAAGCTAAGGTATGCTAGAACTGAATGACGTTCCAATCGAAGATACATACTGTGAGGCCTTTCAGGGGATATATTCGCGGATCATCATCACAGCCAAACATTCGTGGTTACTTACGAGGGCAGCCTATGCGGCAACTGCGCTACCATCTACTGTTTTTGGAGAATCGGAAGGTGGTATCGAGAAGTGGTTATCACCTACCGAAACTCCAGATGGAAGGGTGGGAGCAATTTGTCAGATATGGGTTCAAAAGTCGAAAAACTTCTACGATATACTTATGAGAGAGATGGGAAAGAGAATAAGGCAGGGGATACTCGTTGTTCCCACAACAAGGGTTTTTAATGCAACTGACAGCGAGACGAAATTTGATGCAGAAATTAATGTAGGGAGATGCGGCGATGGCTTTGAATGGGAAGAAGAAAGATGGGGTAGAATAGTGATTAAGGTCCCAATAATGTTCGGCGAATTCGCAATCGAAAGATTTATCGGTTACGCTGAAGGTGTAGCAGGTGGCAACGTTTGGTTTTTCTGTGATAGTGAGGAATCCGCATTAGAGGCAGGTGAGGCAGCTGTCAAGGCTCTGCTGAAGTTAGATGGAGTTATAACCTCATTCGATATCTGTTCAGCGGGCAGTAAGCCAGAAACAAAATATCCCGAGATCGGTCCAACGACGAATCATTACTTTTGCCCCACTCTAAAAAACAAAATTCCGGATTCAAAAGTTCCCGATGGGGTAAACTCAATTCCCGAGATCGTTATAAATGGTGTAGATTTGGATGCCGTTAAAAAAGCCATGTTTGTTTGTATGGACGTCGCTAGCAAAGTCGATGGGGTTCTTAAGATATCCGCTGGCAATTACGGCGGAAAGTTGGGCCAGTACAAAATTTTCTTAAAGGATATAATCGAGGAATTCAAATAGTTACTACTGCTTCCACTTTTTCTCCCAATACTCCTTGATTGTTTCTAGCGCAGGCAATTTTTCACCACTTAAATATCTAATACATGCCCCCCCAGCCGTTGAAATATGGCTGACCTTCTTTGCAAATCCGAACAATCTTGTGGCGGATGCTATGTGTCCCCCTCCAACCACTGAGAATTCAGCTTTTGTTACGGCCTTGAGTACTTCATACGTACCAAGAGCAAATCTACCATCCTCAAAAACACCGGCCGGACCGTTAATTACCACTATATCAAATTCTGGAATTAGATTGGAAAATCTGTTTACGGTTTCTATACCTATATCCAGTATTCTATCCTCATCGATCTTATCAACGGGAACGTCAACACGAACCCCATCCCTATCGATACCAAAGTCGATAGGTAGTTCAATTTTTTCCCTATAATCTTCAAGAAGTTTCTTCATTTCTTTGTCATTTACATCTTCCTTATTATCCTCCACAATCTTTTCATTTGTCTTTCCAATTCTAATTCCAGACAACATCAAAAAGTAGTTCGCAACCAACCCCGTTAGCAAAACTTTGTCAGCTATATTCTTCCTAAGAACATTTTTCATAACCTTAACAGAATCCTTTATCTTTGCTCCACCCAAAATGAAAAGTTTTCTCCCCTCACTCCTAATTGCCTGATTTAATGCTTCTATCTCTTTTTCCACCAATCTCCCAACAACAGAAGGTAGAACTGGAACGAATCCAACGATGGAAGCATGTTTCCTGTGGGATGCAGAAAATGCATCATAAACAAACAAGTCAAAACATCCCTTCAATCTTCTCACTAAATGTGACTGAGAATGTTCCTCTGGAGTTCTTATCAGTTGTTCCTCGGAATAAAATCGAACATTTTCTAGTAAGATTATGTCACCCAATTCCATCGATTTTATTCTCTCAATAACCCTCCTACTAAAAATTTCATCGATGTATTCAACTCTTTTCCCTAACAATCGAGAAAAGATGTTCGCATGACTTTCAAGTGATGTGAAATCCTTTCTTCCAGGTCTACTTTGATGTGCCAAGATTACTAGTTTAGTTTCGGCTAATTCCTCTATCGTAGGAATGTGGCTTTCAAATCTTGTTGTATCTAAAATCTTAGAATTTACAATCGGGGCGTTTATATCCACCCTCATTAGGACGAATTTCTTATCAAATTGAACGTCATCAAGAGTTGGAAGACTTTCTATCATTGAATTGTGTGCAAGTAGAAAACCTATAAAATGTTTATCTAATGTTACCTCATAACGTAATCCATGGAGATAGTGGATATAGACGGAATCTACTGTAATGGCATAAAAAAGGAACAAGGACTCGGAATCGTAAAATGTAAAGGAGTGGTTGCGGGCGTATTTACGAAGAATAAACTCAGATCCGCTTCCGTAGAGGTGTGCAAGGAGCACGTTTCCGATGGATATATTGAAGGTCTAATTGTAAATAGCGGTACTGCAAATGCCTACACGGGTGAAGACGGGATCAACGATGCCAAAGAGGTGTGTAAACTCTTTTCAAAACTACTAAATTGCAATGAGAGAGACGTTGCGATAGCTTCAACAGGGATAATCGGTAGAAGAATTGACGTCGGTTGGATAAAGAACAATCTCCCAGCTGTATACAAGGGAATTGGAAACACAAGACTACACGCAAATAGATTTGCAAACGCAATAACTACAACCGATAGATTTCCAAAAAAATCCTATTCCAATAAGATTGCGCTCTCCGCAGTAGCCAAGGGTGCTGGAATGATCGCCCCAAATATGTCGACAATGCTGTGTTTCATTTTCACAACAGCTAAGTTCGATTCTGGAGAACTCCACGAAATGCTGAAGTCTGCCGTTGACAACACGTTCAATATGTTAACGGTAGATGGAGATATGTCACCAAATGACACAGTCCTGTTGATATCCAATCAAAAAGATAGGGTTGAGAGAGACGTTTTCGAGGCTGAATTAGAGAAAGTTTGTTATAATATAGCTAAAATGATCGCAAAAGATGGGGAAGGTTCAACTAAGGTATTTGAGGTGGAAGTTACAGGTGCAAAGTCGTTTGAGGATGCCAAAATAGCCGCAAAATCTATTGCATCTTCATTACTCGTTAAAACAGCTATATTTGGCAACGATCCAAATTGGGGAAGGATAATCGCGGCGCTCGGATACAGTGGAGCCTTAGTAAAACATGAACTTTCACTTTCATTTGAGTCGAAAAATGAGTGCGTAAAATTGATAGAGAAGGGTAAACGATTGGAGAACGAAGGGGAGGCAAAAAAGTTCTTGGAGAGGAATAATGAGTTCAAAATCAAGATCAATTTACACCTTGGAGATTTCCATGCCAGAGCTATTGGTTGTGACCTTACCCATGATTACGTTAAACTCAATTCCGAATACACCAGCTAAAGTTCGATAAGGTGCGTTTCCTTTACAACATTTAGAACGAGCATCGTGTAAGTCTTTTTGACTTTTTCCATCCCAGCAACTTTTTTCACAAAGTCGTTTAGGCTTTTCCTATCTTTAAATTTAGCAACCACTATCATATCGTACTCACCGGTAACATCGTATACTGCCGTTACATTTCCTTCTTTTGCTATTTCCTTCTCAATTTCTACTAAATAACCACCCTCAGCCATAACACCAATAACAGCGATGATATCGTAACCGAGTAATGAATAATCTACAACAGGTATGAATTTTTTTATAACTCCAACCCTCCGCATCTTATTGATCCTATTGTAGACAGTTCCTTCAGCAACACCAACTTTTTCTGCTATCTCCTTCAAACTTTTCCTAGCGTCTTCCTGGAGCTCTCTTAAGATTTTAATGTCTACTTCATCGATTTTTGCCATCCATCGATAATTATTCTACTAAATCTTAAATTTTTCTAACTCCTTATTCTATTATTTGAAAATTAATATATTAAACAAATATCTTGCAATTAAAAGTTAAATAAACCAAATAAATCCGTTCTAATACATACTATTATCAACAAATTATTCATATTAGTTAAAATTTGCCTGATCTTTTGCAAAGATTTGCAAAGAAAAATTATATAAATAATAGATGCCCGGTAAAGACAAAAATCTCCAAATCTTGGAGGTGTTTAGAAGTGAAGAAGCTTGGCGTTTTGGCTATATTATTAGCAGTCTCTCTTCTGCTAGCGGGTTGTGCACAAGCGCCAACTAAAAAACCAGAAGCGAAACCAGCAAAGGGTAAATACGTTTTAACTATCTACACCGGTTCTGGGCCTGGAAGTGTGTACTTCGCTATTGGCTCCATGTTGGCCAAGGTAATAAATCAGAAAAGCGATAAAATAGAGGCGAAAGGCGTAACCAGTGGAGCGAGCGTTGCGAATTCTAAGGCAATAGGTAAGGGTGAGGCGCAAGCTGCAATCGTACAAAACGATGTCACATTTTATGCGTGGAATGGAAAGTACCAGTTTGAGGGTAAACCGATTAAAGATCTTAGAGGTATTGCTACGCTATATCCAGAACCGGTACAGATAGTCGTCAGGGCAGATAGCGATATTAAGACCCTAGATGACCTTAAAGGTAAAAAAGTCGTTGTAGGTGCAGCTGGCAGCGGCTGTGCTGCGACTGCTGAAAGGGTTCTAAAAGCTGCTGGCGTTTGGGATGAAATCGAGCCAGTATATCAAACTTTCAGTGAAGCCGCTCAGAGTTTAGTTCTAGGACAGGTTGATGCGGAATTCACTGTAATTGCCTACCCAGCACCAGCAATAGACCAAATTGCAGTCAAAACACCTGTCAGATTAATACCAATACCCGACGAAATAATCGAGAAGCTCCACAAAGAGGGCTATCCATTCTATGTCAAAGTAATAATTCCCGCTGGAACCTACAATGGACAAGATGAGGACGTGCAGACGATCGCCGTTAAATCTACATTGGTTGTGGACAAAGATGTTCCTGCAGACGTCGTATATGAGGTAACAAAGATTCTATACAACAACATAGATGATTTGGCAAAAGCTCATCAAGTTGCAAAACAGATCAACATGAACAAAGCCTTTGAAGGCCTAATGATCCCACTTCACCCAGGTGCCATCAAGTACTACGAAGAACACGGTATAAAAGTCCCAGATAAGCTCAAACCATAAAGGAGGTAAGGATTGAAAAGATTCTTTATTTTTTTTATTATCGCTATTCTCCTCATATTGGTACTAGTTTTTCCCACGGAAACCTTAGAGGTAAGTTCCCATTCCTTCACTTGTTATACGGCCCTAAATAAAACTTTCTCAATAAATTACATTCATAGCGTTTCCAGAACAAAAGTAATTGATACATACCTAGCAAATTCGAGTGGAATCTATTTTATCGAAGAGAGATGGCAACAGTTTGATGCTGGTCAGCCCATTTCCTTCGATGAGATCAAAGAAGGCTTTTTCATTAAAAGAAAAATTATAAAAATGGGAAATTCATGTGAGTACTGGTTTATACCCATAAACAATGCCAGTATCAATTTTGATGGTAAAATTTTACGCTTAAATTCAGGAAATTTAAGATTTCAAGTAAAAATCGTTCCTTGGATAATATCTCTAATCTTGAGGTGCTAAAATGAGGGAAAAAAAGATCATTATCGAGAGAACTAGGGTTCTTACAAAAAATCTCGACAAAGTTGTGAGCGCAGCGGCCATCCTAATAGGGATATACGAAATCCTATTTATTTTCAATTTCAACTATTCCTTGTACGATCTATTCACAAGAGTTGGACTTAAAATTAGTTTGCTTCGCATTGATTTCCAAGATAAGCAGGGAGAAGCTTTTGTTCTTGCAATGATCTTGCTTATAACATTTTTGCTTTATCCATCAATAAAGAAGGAGAGCAAATTCAAGAAAGTACAATTTTACGACTATATCCTCGTATTCCTGGGACTTCTAAGCATGTTCTACATGTTCTGGCGTTTCCCAACTTACATGATTTTCTATGAAGTTAATTTCTACGACATCGTATTTGGTCTTCTCGCAATAGCTCTTGTACTCGAGGCCACGAGAAGAACGGTAGGCTGGATTTTACCTCTAATTGTAATCGTATTTCTCGCCTATGGTATTCGGGACACTAACTTTAACTGGTCAAGGTTCGTGCAGTATCTCTACCTTGACCAAGGAATATTCGGAATTCCTTACTATGTAATGACGATATACGTATTTGCATTCGTTTTCTTTGGATCATTTCTACTCAAAATCGGAGTAAGTGATTACATAACGAAATTTATGATAACGTTATTTGGTCCAAGACAAGGCGGACCTGCAAAGGCCGCGGTTGTATCCAGTGGACTAATGGGGACCGTGAGTGGAAGTTCAGTAGCAAACGTTCTGACAACTGGAACCTTTACAATCCCGCTTATGAAGAAAGCAGGCTATCCACCAGAAACTGCAGGCGCAGTCGAGCCCGTAGCCTCAACAGGTGGTCAACTGATGCCACCAATAATGGGTGCTGCAGCTTTTATTATGGCCCAATTCCTCGGAGTTCCCTACAACAAGATCATAATAGCCGCTGTCATTCCTGCACTCATATACTACGCGGGAGTTTACCTATTTATCGATCTAGAGACTAAAAGACTTGGTCTGATGGGTATTTCAAGAGATCTTTTAACTCCTTTAAATTATTTTATTAGAAAAATTTATATTTTACTACCAATTTTGGTGATAACCGTTGCTTTGGTCTGGGGTATAGCCCCTCATATAGCTGCGATCTCATCCTTAGGCGTGGCAATATGGGTAGCATGGATATCCAAAGATGAAATAGAGGGTAGGGAAGACATCTACGTGGCAATAATATTGGCCACAACTCTCCTTATGTTTACGGGGAGAGAGTTCTCAAACGTAGTTGCACCAATACTCTCATCTATAATACTACTCCTCATCTCCCTAGCTCTTACAAAGAAAGTAAAAGTGAACGAGAAATTTTACATAAGCTTGCTCTTCATACTCTTTATTATCGTTGGAAAGTTAGAGGGTATTAGAAAAGAAGGGTTGCTACTAATGAGTGGAGTTTTTGGAATCGTTTTCTCGCTAATCGTAGGCTATCTATCAAAGAGCGAAGAGGGTAAAAAAATGTACAGTGCCACTTATGAATCGATGATCGACGCCGGTAAAACTTGCGTTAGCGTCATGTTAGCTGCAGCCAGTGCAGGACTTATCCAAGGAGTTCTTACGATGACAGGTTTAGTAACGAGTCTCGGATACAAGCTTATAGACTTAACTGGCGGGAACCTTCTTCTCCTACTAACTATGGCAATGGTTTTTAGTTTAATCCTAGGTATGGGTGTTCCAACTACCGCAAACTACGTAATAACGTCACTCGTTGCTGCTCCTGCAGTATTCAACTCCGTAGCAGGCACTGGAATGTATGACCTACCAGTACCGGGGACTACTACAGCTATAGCTCTCCTAGCCGCTCACTTCTTTGTGTTCTACTTCGGAATCCTTGCCGACCTAACACCACCTGTTGCTTTGGCTGCATATGCAGGTTCAGCTCTAGCAGGATCCGATTTTTGGAAAACCGCACAAAATTCAGTAAAGTACGCTCTTGCCGGATACATCGGACCCTACATTTACTTCACTCACCCAGAAATGTTTCTAATAACCGTCCAATCTTGGAACCTTGCCATCCTAGTTAAAATCCTCTATTACTTCTTTGCAAGCATTATTGCGATGTACTTACTGGCCATCGCCCTTACAGGATACCTTGGGAAGAGAATAGGGAAATGGTTAAGAATCTTAACTGGGGCGCTTGGTATTGGAAGTGCCACATTAAATGTCATTCCCGTAGGACTGAGTGTGGCAGTATTATTGGGCCTAAAGCTATTTGGGAGGTGGAAATCTGAGAAGAGATGAAGTTTACGAAAGAGCAATAAAGATAATTCCAAAAGCGGCGCAAACAGGATTGAGAAGTGAAGCCCACTATCCATACCCGTTCATTCCAGAAACAGCATTTGGTTGTAAAATTGTCGACATCGATGGAAGGGAATACACTGACTACCATCTAGCTTTCGGACCTATAATTTTGGGTCACAATTACCCAGAAGTAAATGAAGCCGTGAAGGAACAAATTAACAAAGGAGTTCTATTTGGTGCTGGAGTTTCAGAATTAGAAGTTGAAGTTGCAGAAAAGATATCGGATCTCATTCCTTCCGCAGAAATGGTCAATTTTGTAAATTCCGGTACTGAGGCAACATATCATGCAATAAGGTTATCCAGAGCATACACTGGAAGAGAGAAGGTAATCAAATTTGAAGGCTGTTATCACGGTTGGCATGACTACGTTGCCTTTAACGTGAACCCACCGAGTGCCATGGTCGGTCAACTTTATCCACAATCAAGGGGAATTCTAAGTGGAGCATACGATGCAACCCTAGTCCTACCGTTTAACGATCATGAAACTTTTGAGAAGGTGATGGCAGAAAAAAGCGATGAAATAGCGTGTGTTATCCTAGAACCAATACCACACAGTGTTGGTGCAATAATACCTGAAAAAAAGTTTCTTAGGACATTAAGAAGGGAGACAAAAACGTATGGGAGTGTTTTAATTTTTGATGAAATAATTACAGCATTTAGGCATCATATTCGCGGTTTACAATATGAGTTCGGAGTTATTCCCGATCTTACAACGATTGGTAAATCGTTAGGAAATGGATTTCCGGTTGCCGCAATCGTCGGTAAAAAAGACATAATGTCTCTAGTGCACAATGGAGTTCTCGTTTCTGGAACTTACAGCGGCAATCTCATAGGTCTTTCAGCAGCTAAGAAGACTCTAGAAATTATGGAGAGAGAAAAAGTTGTTGAGTACATTTCGGAACTGGGTGAAGAATACCGAAATTCCCTGAACGATTTAATTAGTGATATGAACATTGAAGCGAGAGTTGTGGGTTACAAGTCAATATTTGCAATCCAATTTGCACGCGGACCAGTGAGAGATTATTCATCTGTGGTTAATATAAATAGAGAGAAATTTAAGAAGTTCGCCGCAAAAATGAGAGAGAGGGGAATATTTTTCACTCCAAACCCTCTAAAAAGATGTCATCTTTCCTTTTCGCATACAGAAAAAGAACTTGAAGAGTTTCTAAATGCTACAACGGAAGCTCTTAGAGATCTGCAAAATGATTGACTCGCCCTATATAATCTTTTGGGAGTTAACTAGGGCCTGCTTATTGTCATGCAAACACTGTAGAGCTGAGGCTATCAAAGAAAGGCACCCAAATGAGCTTTCAACCGATGAATGCTTTAAACTGATAAATCAACTAACAGAATTTAAAACGAGGCCTATAATCGTTTTTACTGGTGGAGACCCATTTATGAGGGATGACATGTTTGAAATCGTTGAGTATGCAAATGATAAAGGTTTTAGAACGGCAATCGCTTTTAGTGGAACCAAAAAGGCAACGAAAACTAAGCTTAGAAGATTAAAAAATTCTGGAGTTTCAAGAGTTGCCATCAGTTTGGATGGAAGCACTCCAGAAAAACACGATGGATTTAGGGGGGTAAGAGGTACGTTTAAACAGAGCATGCAAATCATGAATTTCTTAAAAGACCTAGAACTTCCGTTTCAAATTAATACAATCGTAACCAAAAGTAATATTCTAGATCTGCCACATATAGGAAAACTTTGTCTCGAGGTCGGTGCCAGTGCATGGGATCTATTTTTTTTAGTTCCAACAGGTAGAGCAAGAGTAGAAGATGTGCCCTCAGGCCAAGAGTTCGAGGACATATTGAACTGGCTATACGACTTTAATAAAATATCGGGATTAGAAGTCAAGAGCTCTGCCGCAACGCATTTTCGGAGAATTAATATAATGAGAAATAGAGGCGAAATGGGGAGTACTAGTAATTTGTACTACAGGCTTCTCCAAATCACCAAGAACACCCTTACAGAATTTGATACTAAGAACGAAGTGAGGGGTGGCTTTGAAAAAAGGTTTGGAATAACAGATGGCAGAGGCATGTTCTTCATCAGCCACATTGGAGAAGTCTATCCGAGTGGATTTTTACCAGTCGTGGCAGGAAATGTAAGAGAAAGAAAAATAAAGGACATCTACGACAAATCAGAGATCTTCGTCAAACTTAGAGATCCGAACAATTTGAAGGGAAAGTGTGGCCATTGCGAATTTCGATTTATTTGTGGAGGTAGCAGGGCTAGAGCCTTTGCCATGAAAGGTGACTATTTAGAGGCCGAACCTTGCTGCATCTATCTTCCACGTCAATTGTCGAATGATAGTTCGATAAGAAGTTAAACTTATAAAGGTTGAGTTCACTTCTCTTTAGTGGAATTACGAATTCTCGCTGAAAAAATATGCGGAGACATAGTTCTCGCAGAGGATCACGGTAAGGTTATGCGAAAATGGAGGCAGATATTTCAACTTTCTCAGAGCGAAATGGCCAAGAAACTTGGAATTTCCCCATCAGTCATAAGCGATTATGAAGCTTCAAGAAGGAGGCCGGGCGTTAAGTTTCTAAAGAAATTCGTATACACCCTACTTGAATCCGATAAAGAGAGGGGATATCCCATTATCTCCAAATACAAGTACTTGCTTGAAACCGAGACGAATACAATTCTCGACATAGCAGAATACTCACGAATAGTTAATGTTCACGAATTTTGCGAGGCTATTAGAGGAGAGATGCTAAATGATTTTAGAAGAAATATAAGCGGTCACACAGTGATTAATAGCATCAATGCCATTCTAAGTCTCAATGCATTTGAATTCTATAAGCTATACGGATTTAGCACAGAGAGAGCATTAATATTTACCCAAGTTTCAACTGGTAGATCTCCAATGGTTGCAATAAGAGTTTCAAACTTAAAACCCTCGGTCGTTGTACTACATGGAATCGATCCATTGAAAGTTGATGAGATTGCAATAGAGATCTCAGAAATCGAAAGAATTCCTCTTCTCACAACCTCTCATGATATCCACAAAATTATCGACGAATTAAGGAGGCGATTCGTATGATAGGTATTATTTCCTACGGTTCCTACATCCCAAGGTATCGAATCTCTGTCGACGAAATCGCGAGAGTCTGGGGCGAAGATGCCAATACGATTAAAAATGGTTTAGGGGTTATTGAGAAATCAGTCCCAGATTTGGATGAAGATGCTGCTACTATAGCTGTAGAAGCTGCCAGAGAAGCGATAAAAAGGGTCAATATAGATGCAAGAGATATCGGAGCGATTTTCGTTGGATCAGAAAGTCATCCATATGCAGTCAAACCAACCTCTACTATAGTCGGAGAAGCTTTGGGAGTTGGAAACTCATACTTTACAGCAGACCTTGAATTTGCTTGCAAAGCTGGAACAGCTGGAATCCAAATATGCTACGCAATGGTAAAAGCCGATATGGTCAAATACGGGCTCGCAATCGGAACAGATACCAGCCAAGCAAGACCAGGTGATGCTCTTGAATACTCCGCCTCAGCTGGAGGGGCCGCTTTCATCATTGGTAGAGATCCAATCGTTGAGATCGAAGCCACCTACTCTTTTACAACAGATACGCCAGATTTTTGGAGAAGAGATCTTCAACCTTATCCAAGCCATGGCGGCAGATTTACAGGCATCCCAGCCTACTTCAGGCACGTTCTTTCCGCTGCAAGAGGGTTAATGGAGAATTTTGGTTATAAACCCAGTGATTTCGATTACGCAGTGTTTCATCAACCTAATGCGAAGTTTCCAATAAGAGTGGCCAGAATTTTAGGATTCACATTGGAAAAAATAAGTCAAGGGCTAGTTGTAAGGGAGATCGGAAACACGTACTCCGGTTCATCTTTAATAGGATTGTGCGCGGTACTAGATGTAGCCAAACCAGACGACAAGATTCTCCTTGTCTCGTTTGGATCTGGAGCTGGAAGCGATGCTTTTGCATTAAAAGTTACCGATAAAATAGAGGAATATCCCAGAAATCCAACTGTTTGGGACAAGATTAGAAACTGTAAGATTTACGTCGACTATGCGGTCTATTTAAGACATAGGGGGAAGATAAAGAGATGAGGAAAGTTGCAATCATTGGAGTAGGCTGCACGAAGTTTGGAGAACTCTGGGATAAGAGTTTCAGAGATATATTCATTGAGGCCGGAATAGAGGCGATCGAAGATTCTGGAATAGAGGGTAGGGAGATCGAGGCAATTTATGTCGGAAATATGAGCGCTGGTAGATATATAAATCAAGAACACATAGCAGCACTAATTGCAGATTACTCAGGACTTGCTGAATTTGGTATTCCAGCGAGTAGGGTTGAGGGCGCCGATGCCAGCGGTGGACTAGCTCTCAGACACGCTTTTATGGCGGTTGCTTCAGGTTTGCATGATATCGTCATTGCAGCTGGAGTTGAAAAAGTTACAGACGTCGGAGATCCAGCTGGCATGCTTTCCACAACAATTGATCAGGAATGGGAGAGTTTTGTGGGTGCTAATCTTGCTTCACTTTACGCTATAATTGCAAGGTTACACATGGAAACTTACGGGGGTAAAGAAGAGGATCTAGCAATGGTTAGCGTTAAAAACCACCGAAATGCGATGAAAAATCCTAAAGCACAATTAAAGAGGGAAATTAGTGTAGAAGACGTATTGAATTCCCCCTATGTAGCCGAGCCATTAAAACTGCTCGACTGCTCACCCATTTGTGATGGGGCCGCTGCCGTTGTTGTTGCTAGTGATGAAGTTGCAAAAAAAGTAACAGATTCTCCAGTTTATATCTCCTGTTCAACCCAGGCAAGCGATTATTTGGCCTTGCATAGCCGGAAGGATATTTTAAAATTCAAAAGCATCGTTAAGGCTTCAAGGGAGGCTTACAAACTTGCTAAAATTGATCCAAAAGACGTCAAAGTTGCCGAAGTTCATGACTCATTCTCCATTGCTGAAATAATAGCATATGAGGATCTTGGCTTTGCTAGAAAGGGAGAGGGTTACAGGCTAATTCGTGAGGGGATTACGGAGCTAAGTGGTGAGCTACCAGTTAATACATCCGGCGGCCTCAAAGCTTGTGGACATGCTCCAGGCGCAACAGGAGTTCGTCAAGCTGTTGAGATAACTCTTCAGTTAAGAGGAGAGGCCGGTAAAAGACAGGTTGATGCCGAGGTTGGCTTGAGTCTCAACTTAGGTGGGGCCGGAGCGACGGCTGTTGTGTCGATATTCAGGATATAAATTAAGAGGTGAAACGATGATTCCAAGATTTTGGAGGAAAATTAAATTCAGATACGATCTAATTGGAAGCTACTGCAAGACATGTAATAATTACTTCTACCCACCAAGAAACCTCTGCCCAGTTTGTAGAAGAAAAGGAGAGATAGTCGAATGTAAATTAAGCGAGGAGGGCAAAGTTATAAGTTACACCATAGCTCACAATTCAGAGGGGGCACCGTTGGTCATCGCCTTGGTGGAACTTGACCACGGTGCTAGGCTCCTAACCCAGTTGGCTTGTAGACCAGACGAAGTAAAGATTGGTATGCGTGTAAAACGCGTTTTTAGGAAATACGGTGAAGACGGTCAAGAGGGGATAGTCTACTACGGGACTAAATTTATCCCATCCCAGAACTCCACGTGAACCTAACGCCAGAGTGCCCAAGTTTCAGCTTAGGAGGAGGATGAATGGTGCTAAAATCCTTTACACCCTTCAATGTATCTTTTTATGCCCCCAAAGCTAACGTCTCCATGAGAGCCGATGTAGTAACTTTTAGCCCAAAATTCACTACCCCACGACTCTTTCTTTAACTCCGGAAACTCCTTAAAAAGAATCCTTGCAGTATAGCCTTCAATTAACTTGTAATCTCGCAAGCGAATTTTGGTGGTGCGGAAACGAACAGGTGGACATGGTCCGGCATGATCTCTAACGAGATCATCTCAAATCCGTACTTCTCACATTGCTCCCTGATCAGTTTTTCCAATTATCCCGCAAACTGCGGCAGTTCTTAAAGTATAGCTTGAATGGATTGGCTTGCCTGCTAGATTTGTCGATCCCTAGGACATATCGCGTAAGTGCCTCCATGCGGGTCCTCGAGGTCAGGCACAAGAAGCTATTCAAATGTCCTAATGGACACGTGGGACATGCAGATAGAAATGCTTCCGTTAATGTGCTTATCAGATACTCGGCTTTTCGTTCGATGAAGCTTCCGAACTTTTGGATGTGGAGGCTTAGGCGGGATGAAGTGGAGCATGGGCCGCATGAGCCAGCCTCCCCCCAGGGTGGAGCTTACCTCCGCTCAAAAGCTGGATGCTGTGAAGCTGGTTCAAGCGGGAGGAAGCCGTAAGCTCGCAATAGTTCACTTGAATTCTCTCCTAAAGGTCCTATAAATTTCCCTAGCCTTTTTTTCGCCAATTCCTTCAACTCTCGCTAGTTCGGAGACGCTTGCATTCACTATCCTATATACATTTCCAAATTTTCTCAAAAGATTTAGAGCCTTTTTTTCGCCAATTCCTGGTATTGCTTGCAACATGGCAATTTGAGGACTTTCCAATTTTTGTAATCTTGGGACGATCCTCAATTCTCCCTCTACAAGCCTTTTTTCAACAGATTTTACTGCATAACAAAATTCATCTTCGGTTTCGAAAACCAAAGGAACGACTTGGCCCTGAACATTCTTCACGGCCAAAGAAATCAGCGCTCCCACAATTCCATGAACATTGAAATTTCTTTCTTCCGCAGCTTTTCTCAAATTACCAACAACGAAAAGAAACGAAAAAGGATAACGACTTGATAGGATGTGGCATTGTCTAAACAATCTGTTGTCCACTATCGACGACAAAAAGTCCTCAGCAGATTTCCTCTCTATAATAACCTCGTAAGTTCCATGTTTGATTAAGTAATCACCGATTTCAAGTCTTCTTATTACTGTATTAAGTCCAAGTTCCCTCAATTTCTCTATAATCCTGCTAGGTTCCCTAGAATCCACGAATATCATAAAAGCGTCACACAATGTATATTGCCGGTTTCCCAGGCATTGCAGATCTTCTTTTTTCTTCAGGAATGAGTGTGGAATCGAAAGATACTTCCAAACCGGTCTCAGACTTTATAAACAGAGCATTTTCTTCAAGTATCTTATATTCATCTAGCACAACCAGCTTACCCACCTTTTTTTCTTTAAAAGCTCTTTTAACGAAGTTCACAACTTCTTTTGAAATTTTTCTCATCTCACCATCGCTGAGAATTTTCTTTATTGCCTCGTTCACCGCATTACTTTCCATTACAACTTTCAAAGCATTTAACTTCCATTCGTCGGCGGGACATATGTATACAGTTTTTGCTTCCTTAACAAACTTCCTGATTTCATTTATATCTTCAATCAGTTTCATTAGATACTCCTCAGTTACTTCAGCTTCTACATCAATCTTAGTCTCGTCGCATTCTGGATAACTCTCCAAACTAATGAAAGTTTCATGTTTTAAATGCCAGAGTTCCTCGCAAATATGTGGAGCAAAGGGAGCAAGCAACTTCAACCAATCATCTATGATCAAGGATAAATTCTTCCCCCCTCTCCTCAAATACCACCTCACGTTATTCATCATTTCGAAAAAAGCAGCATTAACGGCCCGTCTTGTTTGCAAATTGTCCATCGCCTCCCTAGTTTCCTTAATCGCCCTTTGAAGTTTACTCAAGAGCCATTTATCCAATGTTGTCAGTTCAAGGGTTTCTTTATTGTAATTCTCCGCTATTAGCGTGTAAAATCTTCTTAAATGAGTTGCTAAACCTTTGACTTCCCTACTCCTCCAGTCAGCATCGCTATCGTATTCTGCAGCGTGTAGGATGTAGAGCCTGGTCACATCGGCTCCATAAGTTGAAACTGCCCTTTTCATAGTCAGCAAGGGCCCCTTGCTTTTGCTCATTTTTTTCCCTTCCAGACTAACATAACCGTTTACAGCAATAGCCTTGGGCCAGAGATTGGGTGGGAAGATTGCTATATGGTGAAATATGAAAAATAGTAGGTGATTTGCAACCAAATCCTTTCCACTACTCCTTAGATCGACTGGATACCAGTAATCAAATTCTTCCTTTATTTCTTTAATAACCGTCTCGCTAAGTCCAGACACCTCAGCAACTTTCTTTAAATCTCCAATTCCTAAGAAAACATAATCAAAGAATTCTTTCACCATATTCTCGGCTTTCAGCTTTCCTTGATTGATAAATTTCGAAAGTATGTAATACGACATATAAATCGTGGAATCAGATAAACTCTCTATCAACCATTCTTTATCCCAGGGTATTCTCGTTCCCAAACCCTTCCTCCTAGCACATGCTTTGTCTTTTAACCATTCTATTTTATTTCTAAATTCATCCTTATAATAGAACGGAATTATTTTCATAGAATCAAGGTGTTCGAGCACTTTGCCCTTCCATGATGGATTTGAATAATTCAAAAACCACTGGTCTCTAACTACTTTCACGACACATTTGGTTCCACACCTACAAATAACAGGTTTTTCGCTAAATTCGTAGAAAACGTCACCAAAACCAGATTGTAGTAAATCCGCATGTACAGCTTCCTTAGCTTCGGAAACTTTCATATTTGAATATTTTTCCGTATTTTCGAGCATGATCCCAGTATGATACTCCTTTTTGTAAAGGATTTTTGTTGCTCTCTCCAATAACTCCGTGTCATCTTGCGATTTTATACCCAGTTCCGAGACTATATCTTTCGCAGGAATTTCACTAGAATCCGATTTAATTAAAACAATTGGTTTCAATTTTTCCAGAATTTCCTCACTAATACCATATTCTTTCAATATTTCTTTCTCTCTCTTTAAGTCCTCTATTGCTACAAAATCAAAGGGTGCATGCGCTGGGACGCTCATAACTACACCTGTTGCGTTATCAGTGTCAACAAATTCTGCGGGCAAAATTGGAACTTTCCTCTCAACCATTGGTACAATAACGTACTTTCCGATGTAATCCTTTGCATCAACCTCCTCCAGCAATCTAACCCTTTTTTCAGTGTACGTTAGTTTTTCGTAAGCTTCTCTACTTATGAACCAATGTTCCCCATCAACTTCAGCTATAACATACCTTGTTGGTTTTATCCAAATATTCGTAACACCAAAGATAGTCTCAGGCCTTAATGTAGCGCACGGAAAAATCAGATTGTCGTCAAGCAACTTAAACTTGATCACTGTAAATTCGACAATCGTTGCCTCCTCACCCATTAGCAAATCATGATCCTCCACCGGATTTTGATCATGTGGGCAATACCTAACCGGATGCGTCCCCCTAACAATTAGTCCAAGCTCTTTTAATTTCCAATATTGCCATTCTATAAATTTCTGATATTCCCTATCTGTAGTTGTGAATATCCTCTGCCAATCTATTGAGTAGCCAATACTTTTGAGGGCATCCAGCGCTTGTTTTGAAAAGTAACTAACTATCTTCTCCGGCGTATCTAAATTTAGCAATTCATCCTTAGGTACATCATGGAATTTTGTGTAAACCTCAATCGTTCTTCCATCCTTATTTCGAATTAATTCGGCCAAACCTATAATGGGGGTTCCAGTTACATGAAAGCCAAGGGGAAACAAGACATTATAACCTTTCATCCGCATATACCTAGCAAAAGCATCACCTATTGTAAAAGTCCTAGTATGACCAACATGTAAGTTTCCGTTTAAATACGGGTACGGAATTGTTATGAAGAATTTTTTCCTTCGATCCGGATTAGCTTCAAAAATTTTAGCTTTTTCCCAAGCTTTCTGCCATTTTTTCTCAATTGATCTAAAATCTACCATAAACTTCCGTGGTATATTTGATTAAAAATATTTTTACTTAAGAAACAAGAAAGCGAAATGCACTTCTCTCATCCAGAATTTCTAAACTTGAGCAAAATTATGTCACCAGTAATTTTTGCGTTATGTATTTGGTTACTCTTTTTACGTCAAATACTTGAAAATTCTTATTTACTTAAATTATGTTGTCCCGGAAGGATTTAGAATTGGTGAACTACCCCCGTTAAAACGGGTGGCTTCTCCCAGATAAACGCCATTACGCCGGGTGCTGTTCACGAGCCCCGATGCCACCTATCTCACCTCTTAACCAACCAAGCTTGTCCAATCTTCCAATCCCTAAACTTCTCATGATGTTCTCTGTGCAAAACTAACCTTTCCGTTTACAACATATTCAAACAGCTTTTTCAAAACCTCTTCGCTTTTCATTTAATCCAGAGGCTACGTCTGTTAGAATATCAACAA
>CAZPML010000018.1:0-19229 GCA_964587675.1 uncultured archaeon | reverse complement strand
TACCATTGGCACTCTGACAACTGACACACCACTAAAGGTAATGGAATTTCCATCTTCTATGAGTTCCACCGCTTCAGCAGGATTGACTAATTTATCTTTTTTAGTCGTGTTCATATGATATTTATAAATAAATACATTTAAAGTGTTTACTATTTTACGTTGTTGCTGCTAAACTCTGCGAAAGCAATGAGACATCTAAGAACTTGAAAACATCTTGGACGTAAGCTGGAAAAGTCCCCTTAAACATCGTGGAGAGAACAACGTCCTATTTTATCTTCCCGTTGCTGCTAAGACCCTTCCGGTAGGAGGATACAGCAGGTGGGGAGGGAAGGCTTAAGTATTTCTAGCGTAATAACTGCAGGATGTTTCCGAAGAAAGAAGTTCAAATTACGGTAGTAGGAAAGGTCTTCAAAGCGAACAAGAAGAAGGTTTTAGCTCTGAATAAGTGCTTAGATGAGTATTTTGAACTGGTGAACTGGTATCTTAGCTTCAACTCAACATCAAAGACTTTTCTACACAAAAACGGCTACGAAAGAGCCAAACAGCTATTCAACTTGAACACAGCCTTAATACAAACAGCGAGAGATAAAGCAGATACTGAGGAGTTTCAATGAAAAGGCAAAGTTAAGTCGGAAAAACCCAATCAGAGGAAAGTGTCCATTCGCTTTGACAAAAGATGCTACTCTTTTGCCAAAACAAACAACGTTCTAACCCCCTACTGGCTAACTCTAAGTTTAAATCGTAAGGAATAACACTCCCGATAGTCTTTGGTGAGAGACAGAAGGAACTCATCGAAGAATCTCTACAAGGAAAATGGCAGTTCTGCGTTGCTGAAATGGTAAAGAGGAATGGAGAATGGTATGCTCACTTCGTGCTCAAAAAAGAGGTTGAATTACCTGATGAACCAGAAACTGTCATCGGAGTAGATTTGGGTGGAACGTAGCTACTGCTGTTGCAATCTCTAAACACAACCCCACTAAGCCGATGAAAGGTAGATTCTGGAGTGGTTAAGATAAGAGAAATCAGAAATATGCACATATCAGAAGAAATCTGCAAAGGAAGAAGAGACTGAACTTGGTTAAGCGGATTGGTCATAAGGAGAAAAGAGTTGTGAACCAGCAATTACACACAATAGCAAATGAAATCGTTGTTTATGCTAAACAGTTCTCAAAGCCAGTAATAGTCATGGAGAGGCTTAACGGAATTAGAGAGAACGGTTCTGCTAAACTGAATCGCAGATTGCACACCTGGAGCTTTCAAAAGTTACAGCAATACATTGAGTATAAGGCGAATTTGGAGGGAATTCCTGTAACCTACATTAGCCCGAAGAACACATCCAAACGTTGCCACAGATGTGGGCATGTTGCCCAGGGCAATAGTAGAGAGTTTAGGTGTCCTAAATGTGGTTTAGTTTACAATCGAGATTTGAATGCAGCTATCAACATAGCCCGTGCCTTAATCAAGGTATGGGATGGGGGAGCCGTGAACCCCCCGAACTCCTGGATGAAGTCCTGCCGTGAAGGCAGGATGGAAAGGGAGAAGCCCCTTGCGTAAGCGAGGGGTAGTTCACTGATGGAAGCACATCTAGTTCTCTGTGAAGCGGAAAGCTCGTAAGGCTAGGTAGTTCTCTTATATGATCTTGAATAAAATTTTTTATTCAATTGGGTTAAGAAACGTGAAATGAGGGTATTGGTTACAGAGTCGATTAGTGAAGAGGCAATTAGATATATGCGTGATCATGGGTTGGATGTAGATGCCCTGCTCGGCTTAAGTAGAGATGAACTTCTGAACATTATTAAAAATTATGATGCACTCATCGTAAGGAGTCAGACGAAAGTCGACAAAGAACTTTTGAGTGCGGCTACCAATCTTAAAATAATCGGAAGAGCTGGTGTCGGTGTAGATAACATCGACATAGAATTTGCGACCCAGTGTGGAATAGTGGTTGTAAATGCGCCAGGTGGCAACACAATATCGACTGCTGAACACACCTTGGCTTTAATTCTGGCTGCAGCAAGGAAAATACCTCAGGCAGATAGGAGTTTAAAAGCGAAAAAATGGGATAGGAAAAAATTCGTTGGGATAGAACTTAGGGGGAAAACAGTTGGAATTATCGGCCTTGGTAGAATAGGATACGAGGTTGCTAAGAGATGTAAAGCCTTGGAAATGAACGTGATAGCCTACGACCCCTATGTGGCAAGAGAGAGAGCTGAGAAAATTGGGGCAAAACTTGTATCGCTCGATACGCTGTTAAGGAATTCCGATATTATAACAGTTCATGTGCCAAAGACTAAGGAGACTGTAGGTCTCCTTGGAAGGGATGAGTTCAAAAAAATGAAGGAAGGAGTAATAATAGTTAATGCAGCTAGAGGTGGAATAATTGATGAAGAAGCACTTTATGAAGCAATAAAAGATGGAAAAGTTTTTGCTGCTGCCTTGGATGTTTACGAAACCGAACCTCCCAATTTTGAGAACCCTATATTTAACACTGATAAAATTGTAACCACGCCCCACATTGCAGCGTCAACAAGAGAAGCCCAGTTAAATGTTGGAATGATAATAGCTGAGGAAATAGTTAATATGGCTCAAGGTTTGCCGGTTAAAAATGCGGTAAACCTACCATCAATCGAACCTGCAGAATACGAGTACATGATGCCATTCCTAACTTTAGCTGAAAAAATGGGTAAAATCGCAGCTGTTAGGTTGGGCGGGGTAATAAGGAGTGTTAAAGTTACATGCAGGGGTAAGTTGGCTACTAAAAATATAGAATTTATAACGCGTTCCTTACTCAAAGGGTTGCTTGAGCCAATACTGGGCAAACAGCTGAACCTCGTCTCGGTGAGGCCTACAGCTTTAGAAAGAGGTATTTTGATAGAAGAAAGTAAGGTTGAAACAGTGGAGCATTATGAAAGTCTTTTGGAGACAGTAATTGAAAGCGATGGAAGAAGTATATACATTGCTGGAACTTGCTTTGGTGAGGAGTACAGGATTCTAAAAATCGATGTTTACAATGTTAATTTCATTCCAAAGGGTCATTACATAATTTCGCTGCATGAAGACAAGCCTGGAGTAATTGGTAGGGTAGGTACTTTGTTCGGTAAAAATAACCTAAACATAGCTGGAATGATCGTTGGTAGAAGTGGGGACAAGCCGGGTGGCATACAGTTAATGCTCCTTCTCGTCGATGATCCACCCACGGATGAAGTGCTGCAAGAGATGGTAAAATTAGACGGAATAATCGATGCCACATACGTTTATCTGTGAAATGTAAAATATTTTAAAAGAGTATATTTAAATTGGTTTATGGAGCTTCCAAGATTTATATTTCAGGCACGGGAAATCTTAGTTGAAAAACCTTGGGGTGGAAATTGGATAGCTATGCTCAAAGGATTTAGACAATCGGGGATAGGAGAATCGTGGGAGTTTTCTGCTCATCCCTCTAATCCTTCCGAAGTTCTAATTAAAGGTGAAGTTATTAGCTTATCTGAACTTTTTACTAAGGCTAAAGAAGAGCTGTTGGGATCTCTAGCTGATAAATATACTAGTTTTCCAATACTTGTGAAACTTCTGGATGTTAATAGTAGAATAAGTGTTCAAGTTCACCCTTCAGATAAGGTTGCGGCAACTTTGGGTGAGGAAGATCCTGGAAAAGATGAAGCTTGGTTGATGCTAAACTCGGGTATAATTTATGCCGGATTTAAAAGGGATGTAGAATTTACGGAAATTGAACAGATAGTTGCGAGTGAAAAGGAAAAAATATTCGAACTATTAAACAAGTATGAAGCGAAGCCGAATGACACGTTTACAATCGGAGCCGGTATTGTTCACTGCATTGAGAAAGCCAAAATTTTAGAAGTGTCAACGAATTCAAACCTGACGTACAGAATCTGCGATTTTGCTGGGAGAGGGGAGAACCTGGATAAAGCGAAAAAGGCTTTAAATCTACACAAAAGTCACGACTACGAAATTAGGGGTAAGAGGGGAAAGATTGAAACGGAAAAATTTTGTGTTGAAGTTTTGGATGTCAAAGAGGAACTGGAATTTAATATAGATACCTTTAACATAGTTTTCTCAGCAGACGGTTTTGCAATCTTGAAAAGTCAAGACGAAATTGCAGATTTACAGAAGGGATATTCCTGTTTAGTACCAGCTAAGACAAAATTTTTCACCGTTCAAAGTGAAAATGCAAAGATTATTCGAATTTGGCCGGTTTAAATTTAAAACAAAATTTTTTATATTGCCACTTTCAATATCCTTAGAGGGCTTGCAGACCGCCGGAACGGATCAATTAAATGAAGCTTCCGGGGCTCGGCAAGCCCACAATTCCCCAAAGTGAAGACAACTGATTAATTGAGTTACTGTTTTGAACGAACATGTAACAATGCGCTTTGAGACCTATCAAAAAACTAATATCGTGGTAGGCATACAATTGAGCAAGGGTGATCTAACTGCAATTAAGTCAAAAATTTTGGTTAGCCCACCAAACAATGCGTTTTAATCTTTCTAGGTCCTCTTTAAGTATTGTACTTCAAAAACCTATACGCAATGGAATTTGACATTAACTGCTGAGTAGCTTTGACAGCTTTACTTCAAAATCCTGAGCACGTAAATCAATGGTGAACATCTCCATCAATCTGTAATTCCCAGGATATCTTTTTAACTGAAAGTTTTTGACAATCTCTTCTCTAGATAAAAGCCATTAAGATTCCTTGTTGAGTGAACGATCAGACGATAGTCTGATAGTATAGGATTCGAACTTAAATGAAAGCGCCGCCGGCAGGATTCGAACCTGCGACCGTCCGGTTAACAGCCGGACGCTCTACCAGCTAAGCTACGGCGGCTCGATAAAGAATTTAGAAGAATGAATTTAAGTTTTACTCTAATTTTTTGCTTTACCTAATTTTAATCTTAGCCTTGCATCTCCTGCTTCAACGGGAAAATAAAGAATAGTAAAAAGTTTTATGTTTTGTTCAACTAAAATGAGAATCAATGCTGGTAAGCTACAAATTTCGTAAACCTTTCGAAAACTGTACGGTAGATTCTAAAAAACCAATTTCTGATTTGCGATTGTATGATGAACTCAATCTTTGATGGAGGTGAGAGTTTACCGTGGTATTGGGCTTGGAGAGGTATGAGGCGATAAACTTAGGTGAAGCACCGTCAAAGTTTCAAATAGCTAAGAGAATCGATGCCAGCGAAGCTATTAATTTGGATTTCGACTCGAAATTGGAGATACATGATATGTTAAAGAGAGAATTCAGAAAATTATTAGTTGAGAGCGATATTAAAATCCTTAAAGACAAAGAAGAAGAATATTCGTTTCTCCACCTCAAGAGAGATATACTACTAGAAATGCTTAGAAATTGTCACTATTGTGAAAGAAGATGTGGGGTAAATAGGTATGAAAAAAGAGGTTTTTGTAAATGTGGGGTTGTTAGCTATTTTGGGAGTGAATTTTTACACATGGGTGAAGAACCAGAACTAATACCATCGCACACTATTTTCTTTAACAGATGCACATTCGCCTGTGTCTTCTGTCAGAATTATGATATTGTATACAATGACGATTATTTAGCAGATCCTAAGGAATTGGCATATTTTATTGACAAGAGGTATAAGCAAGGGAGTAGAAATGTAAACTTTGTTGGTGGAAATCCTGATCAGCATGCACACACCGTTTGTAAAATCTTAATCGAAGTAAAATCAAACATACCCGTGGTTTGGAATTCGAATATGTATCATAGCACTGAACTTGCAAATGTCATCGAGGATTTTGTCGATGTGTGGTTAGGAGACTTCAAATACGGCAACGACGATTGCGCTTTAAAGTATTCAAAAGTTAAGAATTATTGGTCAATTATAACGAGGAACTTCCTACGAGCTAAAGAAAATGGTGAACTCTTAATTAGACATTTAGTCCTTCCTAACCATATAGAGTGTTGTACAAAAAAAATAGTTGAATGGACGGCTAAAAATTTAGGTGAGTACGTGAGGTTCAATTTAATGTTTCAGTACTATCCTACGTATAAAGCGTGGGAATATCCTGAGATATCAAGACGTTTGAACGGGGAGGAAATGAAGAGGGCATTAAATGTGACCACAAAGTATCTGAAAAATCTGGTATGAGTAGGGTTATTGAATCTAGCACGAAAGAACTTCTTGAGGCACTGGATAAAATTGAGAAATCCATCTTTAAAAGAACGATGGATAGAGAACAATTTGCAGCTCAGGTACTCTCAAGAAGGGGAGATCTATCGATACTCTTAGCGTCGGGATATATGAAGCCGGGAAGCATCGTTGCATGGATTGATAGAAAAGAAATACTTCCATTTGGTTATGTTATCGATGCAAGAAAAAGACTTGGTAAATATATATTGGCCGTAAAGGAGTGGGAGAGACTTTACGATTCTGGGAAAATTGTAGAAGCTGATAACGTTTACAGTTTGATTTTGAGGAGGGAAGCACTAGAAAAAATTGATGAAATTTTAAAATTTAAATTTTATGGAGGACGTAGATTAAAAACATCTCCTCCGGCATACTTGGATCAATGGCAGGAGGAGTGCTACGTAGCCTCGCTATCTCTTGAAGACGGTGAAATATTGCTCGTTGTAGGGCCTCCTGGATGCGGTAAGACAACTCTTATCTCGGAAGCATCTTTCAAACTTTCAGAGACGGAGAGAGTTTGGGTGACATCCAACACAAACATCGCTGTAGATAACGTTTTAGAAAAAATGAGTAAGGCTTTAAGAATCGGGCATCCGTCTAAGATAAGCCCTACAACAAGGAAACATAGTGTAGAATATTTTTATCTATCCAAAATTGAATTTCAGGATTTTGAGGATTATGCAAGGAGCATAATTAAGGCGTACAAGGAAATTAGTAGGGTTCAAGATAAAACGCTAAGGCGTGGTAGGATTGTTGTCGGTTCAACGATATTAAAAGGTATGATGAGTTTGATAAAGAATTACGATTTTGATACTGTTTTCATTGATGAAGCTAGCAATACTTGTATATCTACCGCTCTTTTAGCTTTAGATAAAGCGAAAAAGGCCATCATTGTTGGAGATCCGTACCAGTTGCCTCCCGTTTATGAATTCTTCATTAAGAACTCCATAAAATTCAGTGCGTTCAACTACTTGTGGTCTATTTACAGAAAATCATTGTGGCTGAGAAGGCATTACAGGTGTAATTACTTAATCGCGAAATTTGCAGCTGAAAACGTTTACGGATTCTTGGACATACATCCAAAATGCAGGGATGTCAAGATAACTCCATGCAAAACCAGCATCGAGGAAGTTGGCGATTCAGAAAAACCCGTAGTCTTCTTGGATTGTGATGGTGTGGAGAAGAAGGTTGGAAAATCAAAATTAAATGAAGTGGAAGCTGAAATCGTGTGCGAACTATGTGACGAACTCACTTGTTGCATGAGCGAGGATAAAATTGGTGTGATAACCCCCTATGTAAAACAGAGGGAGTTCATACTCTCTTTGTTATCTAGTTTTGGTTTAGATATAGAAGTAAGTACCGTTCATAGTTACCAGGGTAGAGAAAAAGACGTAATAATTTACTCAATTACAGCTACGCAGAACCCATATTTCGCATCAGAAAAAAGGATCTTTAATGTTGCACTGACTAGAGCACGGAAGAAATTCATAGCGGTGGGAAATTCGAGACCAATCTTTAAGAAGAATTTCCTGCTGTCTAAGTTCTTGGAGTATGCGAAAATGAATGGAGGGTTTGTGAGAGTTTCGAAAAGAATTTAACGAAAAATGCCAAATATTTAGTATGGCTGTGCAAGTTTCTAAGAGGATCAGAGTTCTAGTAGCTAAACCAGGTTTGGACGGACACGATCGGGGTGCAAAGGTTGTAGCAAGAGCATTGAGAGATGCGGGATTCGAGGTGATCTATACTGGAATAAGAAGGACCCCCTCAGAAATAGCTGAGACGGCTTTGCAAGAGGATGTTGATGTGGTTGGGCTTAGCATTCTGAGTGGAGCTCATCTCGAGCTTGTACCACTCGTAGTTGAGGAACTAAAAAAAAGGGGGTTAGAGCCAAATAGGGATGTATTGGTGCTCCTTGGAGGCATCATACCTGAGGAAGACATACCAAAATTAGAAAAGATCGGCGTGGCTAGGGTATTTGGCCCTGGAACGCCATTGGAAGATATAGCCAATTATATTCGCTCTTCAGTACCAAAATTAAGTAAGAGGTGATGAAAATGGTTAGGAAAATCGATCATGTTGGTATAGCTGTGAAAAATTTAGAAGAAGCTATAAAGACGTATAAAGCTCTTGGATTGGAAGTTTCTGAGATCGAAGAAGTTAAGGAGCAGAAAGTTAGAGTAGCAATGTTACCGGTTGGAGAAAGTAGAATTGAGCTCTTGGAGGCAACATCCCCTGACAGTGCGATTGCAAAGTTCATCGAAAGGAGGGGAGAGGGAATACATCACTTGGCAATAAATGTGAGCAATATCGATGAGGCTTTGAAGAATGCAAAAGACTCGGGACTCACGTTAATAGATGAGAAACCTCGAATGGGGGCGGGAGGTAAGAAAGTTGCGTTCGTCCATCCAAAGAGCACTCATGGCGTATTATTAGAATTTGTTGAGGGGTAAAGGTATATGAAAAAAGAACTTATTGAGGAAGTTTACAATAGAAGGGAAAACATACTGCAAATGGGAGGAAAGGAAAGAATAGAGAGACAATATAAGCAAGGCAAACTTACCGCAAGGGAGAGACTTGAACTCCTCTTAGATCCAGGAAGCTTTGTAGAATTAAATCCGTTTGTTGAGAAGAGAAACATTGACTTTGGACTTGACAAAATGAATCTTCCAGCTGATGGTGTAATTACAGGGTATGGCACTATAGACGGCAGACCAGTAGCCGTTTTTGCTCAGGACTTTACCGTAATGGGAGGAAGCCTTGGAGAAATGCACGGCTTCAAGATAGCGTACATAATGGATTTTGCAATGAAAATGGGTATACCAGTTATTGGGTTAAACGATAGTGGTGGTGCAAGGATTCAGGAGGGTGTTGATGCGCTGAAAGGTTATGGTGATATTTTCTACCGAAATACATTGGCCAGCGGCGTCATACCACAAATTAGTGTTATAATGGGCCCATGCGCGGGAGGAGCGGTTTATAGTCCTGCCATAGGAGATTTCATAATCATGACCAAGAATCCAAACTGCTATATGTTCATAACTGGTCCCCAGGTCATCAAAACTGTTACGGGGGAAGAAGTAACACCCTTTGATCTTGGGGGGTGGCAAGCACATGCGGTGAGGAGTGGAAATTGCCATTTAGTTGCGGAAGACGATGTTGACGCAATGAGATTAGTCAGAAAGCTTCTGAGTTATTTACCTTTAAACAATATGGAAGATCCACCGATTGTTGAAAGCGGAGATGATCCGGCAAGGGTAACGCCGGAACTCTACAGTATCATCCCCGACGATCCCCAAAAGCCTTACGACGTTCGGGATGTTATTAGAACAATTGTCGACAACAACGAATTCCTCGAAATTCATGAGCATTTTGCACCAAATGCAATTGTGGGTTTTGCTAGGATGGATGGTAGGTCGGTTGGGATAGTTGCGAATAACCCGAAGCACTTTGCTGGTTGTTTGGACATCGATAGTAGCGATAAGATAGCTCGATTTGTCAGATTTTGTGATTCGTTTAACATCCCTATTGTAACTTTCGTTGATGTCCCGGGTTATCTTCCCGGGGTCCAACAGGAGTATGGGGGTATAATTAGACATGGAGCAAAAGTTCTTTATGCGTACAGCGAGGCAACTGTACCATTGGTGACCGTTATTGTTAGAAAAGCTTACGGCGGAGCTTACCTTGCAATGGGGAGTAAACACCTTGGTGCTGACATCGTTTTCGCATATCCTACCGCAGAGATCGCGGTTATGGGACCCGAGGGTGCGGCGGAAATAGTGTTTAGAAAGGAAATAAAAGCTTCCGATGACCCTAAATCGATGAGAGAACAAAAAATAAGGGAGTACCGTGAGAAGTTTGCAAATCCATACAGGGCCGCATCACGGGGATATATAGATGACGTAATCGATCCCAAGTATACTAGAGCAAAAATAATTTCAGCTCTACGCGTGTTGGAAAGTAAAAGAGAAAAACTTCCGCCTAAAAAGCATGGGAATATCCCACTTTGAGGTGGTCACATGACACCTGAAGAATTTTTGGCTTGCATCATTGCGGTTTACCGCTACTTAAGAGAATTCTGCGAGCCGACGGAAATAAAACAAGGACCTAAGATTTGGAAAACCGCGGCGAGGATGAGAGAATGAAATACATGGTTGAAATTTTTGGTAAAAAATTCGAAGTTGAAGTAAAAAGAGAATCAGGTTCAACTTTTGAAGTTATTGTCAATGGAAAGAGAGCTTTAGTTGAAATTAGCAGAAAATTACCTGTAGCTAAGGTGAAGGCTGAAGAACCTGTTAAAAAGAGAGTTGAAGAAAGGAAAGTAGTCGAAGCGAAAGGAAAGATCATTTCTGCTCCCATGGCTGGCGTGGTAACGAAACTTCTCAAAAAGGAAGGGGAGCACGTTGATGAAGGAGAGGTGGTTTTGGTAATAGAAGCTATGAAAATGGAAAATCCCATCTCATCTCCTCACTCTGGTAGGATAACGAAAATTTTCGTCAACGAAGGTGATAAGGTCGGAAGTGGCGATCCCCTTTTGAGTATTGAGTGAGGTGGTTGTATGATTAAAGAAGAATGGGAGGAGAAGTATGTAAAACCTCTACTAAAGAAAGCCCCAGAAAGGAAAAGCGAGTTCAAATCATCTTCAGGTTTCGTCTTGGATAGGGTTTACACACCAGAAGATGTTGAAATCGATTATGAAAAAAAATTGGGTTTTCCCGGAGTATTTCCATTTACAAGGGGCGTATATCCAACGATGTACAGGGGAAGACTGTGGACAATGAGACAATATGCCGGATTTGGTACGGCTGAGGAAACTAATGCTCGATATAAGTACCTACTCTCACAGGGTCAAACTGGTTTGAGTGTGGCGTTTGATCTGCCAACTCAGATAGGGTACGATAGCGATCACCCAATGGCTTTGGGAGAAGTTGGAAAAGTGGGTGTTGCTATTGATACGGTAGAAGACATGCAGATACTCTTTAGTGGAATTCCTCTGGATAAAGTCTCAACTTCCATGACGATAAACTCAACGTGCGCTCAAATACTGAGCATGTATGTTGCAGTTGCAGAACAACAGGGTGTTGTGAGATCGGTTTTAAGAGGGACTGTTCAAAACGACATGCTCAAGGAATACATCGCGAGGGGTACTTACATTTTCCCACCGGAACCCTCCTTAAGACTTGCAACCGATATTATCATGTTTTGTGCTAAAGAGATGCCGAAGTGGAATTCAATTAGTATTTCTGGTTATCATATGGAAGAAGCAGGTGCAACACCCGTCCAAGAAGTTGCGTTCACCTTAGCCGATGGAATCACCTATGTTGAGAAAGTTTTGGAAAGAGGAATGGATGTGGATAAATTTGCTCCCAGATTAAGTTTCTTCTTTGCAGCTGGAAACAACTTTTTGGAGGAGATAGCAAAGTTTAGAGCAGCAAGAAGATTGTGGGCTAAAATAATGAGGGACAGATTTAATGCTAAGAATCCTAGATCTATGATGCTGAGATTCCATGTTCAGACTGCCGGTTGCACTTTGACGGCTCAACAACCGGAGAACAACATTATCAGGGTGACATTACAAGCGTTAGCTGCAGTGCTAGGTGGGTGCCAAAGTTTGCATACTAATAGCTTCGATGAGGCCTTGTGTCTACCAACTGAAAAAGCTGTGAGGATAGCTTTGAGGACTCAGCAAATAATAGCAGAGGAAAGCGGTGTTGCTGACGTTGTCGATCCACTTGGTGGGAGCTATTACGTGGAATGGCTCACTGATAGAATTGAGGAGGAGGCAATGAAATACATAGAAAAAATTGACGAAATGGGTGGTATGATAAAAGCGATCGAATCCGGATTTGTCCAAAGAGAGATTCAAAAGTCGGCTTATGAAAAACAAAAGGCCATAGATAAAGGTGAACTGGTTGTTGTGGGAGTAAACAAATATCAGATTGATGAACAGATACAAATCGAGTTGCTAAGAGTGGAGAAGAGCGCCATTGAAAAGCAGATTGAAAGACTAAATAAATTCAGAGAAAATAGGGATAAAAGAAAAGTAGAAGAAATGCTAGATAAACTCAAAAGAGCAGCTGAAAAGGAAGATGAGAACTTAATGCCTTACATCCTAGAAGCCGTAAAAGCTAAAGCAACTCTTGGAGAGATTACGGATGCCCTAAGAGAAGTCTTTGGAGAATATAGAGCCTTAGAGATATTTTGAATTTATTTTGTTCGGCAACCCATCTCTCGCACCAATTTTTTGGATACAAAGAGAAGCGACGTAGTTGCCCAACCTTCCGCATTTCTCGACTTCCTTATTTTTTAGAAAACCATAGATAAAGCCCGCATTGAAGGCGTCCCCAGCTCCCGTGGTGTCAATTACTTTAACATTGAACGGTTTAATTAAAAATTCATCTTCGGAAGTTTTTATCCAGCATCCCCTCTCTCCCATCTTTACAGCTACTATTTGAATCCCCATTTGAATGCATAAATCTGCTGCTTCTTCGTAGTTGGTTGAAAAGATTATTTCAAGTTCCTGTTTACTTGGTAGGAATATGGTAGTATGTTTTAAAATTGGTTCTAAACTTTTCAAACCCTTTTCTGCATAGGGAAGACCTGGATCGAAGCTCACAAAATCAAATTCTTTTACCAATTTTTTCTGAGAATTGAAAGATTCATCGCTAATCTTGCAGATAAAGGAAGTTAAGTGTAACATTTTGAATTTTTCGACAAGATCCAAATTAATTTCTTTAAATCTTATGGTGTCGTTAACTCCAGGATCGACTAAGATGGCTCTGTTTCCAGATTCATCGACGAATATCAATGCTGTTCCACTTCGACCCTCTGCAACTATAACACCACTTGTTTCTACCTTTTCCGAGATTAGGTTGTTCAGTAGGATCTTGCCCTCCTCATCCTTTCCGACTTTGCCCAAGTATCCAGTTTTTATACCAAGTCTTGAAAGACCGACAACAGTGTTTGCCGCACTACCTCCAGGAAAAGTTTTCACGTCTTTTACGAAACCTTCTTGGTCTGGGGACGGTATTTTATCAACCAAATAAATTTTATCCAGGTTAAGCGCACCGAATCCTATAACTCCAGCTTTACTCAATTGTGATCGCCCCGTTTGGACAAATTTCGATACATAATCCACAGTCATTACAAATATCTTCATCAACGTAAGCATAATCGTTCAATTCTATTGCACCGGTAGGACATTCATCAACACAGATCCCACATCCATCACATTTTTGTCTATCAATAGTTGCAGGCATGTTCTTCTATCTAGAATGGATCATTTATATCTTTTCTTCAAAATTAGGAAATAGTTAAATTAATTGAGGTTTAGGAATAATAAGGTGATATCATGGGGGAGAAGATAAGAGATAGAGAACATCACGAGAGATTATTCAAGGCGTCAATGAGTCCAATTAGGAGGAAAATGGTTGCGGCCATAGGTATCCACGGGAAAACTCGGGAGGAGTTGAGGAAAGAATTGGATTTAAGCGATTTTCAATTCAAATTTAACTTGGACTGGTTGATAAGGGAAGGATTCGTAAAAGAGGAGGAGGGAGTCCTTAGGTTGACTGATGATGGAATAGAACTTCTTGAGGCAGGTTAAGTGACAACTTCCGATAACCTGTTCAACTCCATTGCCCTCTTTATCTCCATCATGGTAAGATCAAGTGGATCCTCAATTTTCACTCCATGTTTCAAGCTCAAAATCCTCATTTCGGGGGAAGTTGGTCCAATAGCGGGATCTCCGGGTACCCTAAATGAAACATCGAATATCACAAATTCTAACTTTTCTTCGGGAGAGTACGCAACGCCTCCCTGCAGTCCAAATAAACCTATTATTCCAGGAGGAAATTCAGCTTCACATGCTCTTATGAATCGTTCAGCGGACCGGTAAACCATATCCTGTTTGCTCTCTCTCATCGTCACCCCAAAGTGTCCAATTTCCTCATTTTTAACCGGTAAGTTAATCTTCAGTTGATCTCTTGCAGGTAAGTTTAAGAATCCTTGTAGATTTACTTGTCTTCGGTCACTAAATCCTACAAAGTCAAAATCACCAAAGATATCTTTTAAGGCGTAACAATGGAAGTTCGCATTAAATCTTGGACCTAACACGTATTCTTCAATTCTTGCTTTTGAGAGTCCCTCCTCATTGATAACGCCTTGTCTGATTAACTCTTCAGCTTGCTTAAAGTAATCTTCGGGGGAAGACGCATAAAAGAAAGCCCGCTCGAGTGGATTTTGAGCTTGCTGAACTTTAACGACAACGAGTCTATCAATTTTTTCCGGCGAATCGTATTTTTTTGGGTACCTTACTCCAGCTTTTTCAAGTAAATAATACTGGTTTTTCTCGTAATCTCTTTCTTCAGCTCTTAGTAGATATCGATTTCCAAAAATTGGCACTCTAAAATTTTGTTCAATTCCATCGTATCCAACATACACCGCAAAACTTCTATTCGGTATGAAAATTGTATTTAGCTCGAGAAGCCTATCCTGAACTTCTGGATGCAGTAGATCCTTGAAAGAGTCTAGTACTATGATTTCATCGTAAAGATGTCTATTGTACTTTGTATACAGGGAATCTCTACCTCTTTGGACAATTACAACGGTTCTAAATCCCCAAGATTTTGCCGAAACGCCTATTTCTTTTGCAGAGTGACTGCCGAATATGCCTATTGTCACGTCTTTATAATCCTCAACTATCTTTTTAACGTCCATGGGGTAAGAACGTCTTCTCTCGATTAAAGTTTTTCAATTCATTACTTTTTATATTTTTGTAAAATATCCATAAACGCGTTAAGCACGTAATCTATCTCCTCCTCACTTAATCCGTAGGTCGATAATTTAAAGAATCTAGTTAAACCAGGTTTTATTCCATGTATCCTCCTTGATTTTAGCTCTTTATACAAGAAAAAGCCACCTTTTTTGACCTCTTTCGATATTTTGTATAGATTTTCGGCATGGAAAAACATGAGATCGTGGTTATGTGGCCTCTCTCCTAGCTGGATAATTTCCATTTCCTCCATTTTAGAGGCGAAATACCTGGCTTTTTTAACTTCCTTATCCCATTCCTTGATCCTCTTTTTTACATAGGGAAATGAAGCCATTAAAGTCATAATTGCTGCTCCTCTTGCAGAGCAGCCAAGCAATTCTATTTCTTTATTTTTATATTTGCTAGATTTTCTTAGAACTACGTCCTGCCATTCTCCCTTCATACCGAGTACTCCAATTGGACCCGTGGAAGCCATCGATTTATGTCCACTTCCAACGATGAAGTCACAACCAATTTTCTTAAGGGATATTGGCATCCGACCAATTGAATATGCTGCATTAACCAGAGTTGGAATGTCGTAACTTTTACACGTTTTTACTATCTTTTTAACATCTGGAAAATTTCCGTAATTTCCATCTGGATATGTAACAATGGCTAGGACGATCTTTCCTTTTTTTAACACTTCTTCTATTTTTTGAGCAAATACTTCAGCTTTAATTTCAAAATCGGGATAACCGGTGTTGGGAACCTCTGCAACTTTCAAATAGGATCTTTCAGCGGCAATATAACTCGTGTAATGGGCATTGCCATCCATGATGACCCAGCCATCTTTTTCTGCTAGAGAGTGCATTACTATAAACTTACTCTCTCTGGCACCGCACGTGATTCTGACCACATCGCAATCTAGGAATTTAGGGAGTTCATCGTTTATGAAATTATAGATGGGCGGAGTTTTTATTTCTTCCAATCTTCCTTGACAAAAGTCACAGATACTATAGCCGTCTCCCCATTCTAGTAACATCTCTCTAGCTTCTTCGGTTAGCCTTCCTCCAGTTTGGATCGGGTCGATATTTATAAATCCTTTGGTTTTTCGCTTAAACATACTATTCGAATAAGTGTATATCTTTCTCGTTTAAGTATTCACCTATCGCGACTTCTACAATTTCTAGAGGTATTATTCCCGGGTTTTCTAGCTTATGTGCAATGCCTGCGGGGACGTAAGCGCTTTCACCACTCCTTAGAATGTACTCTTTGTCACCGATAAGTACCTTTGCCGTCCCTTTTACTACGATCCAGTGTTCGCTTCTGTGGTAATGGGAGTGCAAGGATAAACTCCTCTTCGGTTTGATTACTACTTTTTTCACCCAGTATGAATCTCCTTGCGTTAGTAAAGTGAAGTAACCCCAAGAACGAAAGATCGTACTTGGATGTATGATCCTCTTGTCACCTTTCAGTCTTTTGACGATCTCCTTAACCTTCTCGCCATATTCCCTCTTACATACAAGTAGAGCATCATCGCTACTAATTACCATGGTATTTTCAATGCCAATAAGCGCTGTCAATCTGTCCGTGAGAACGAGGTTGCCACTCGATTCGATTCCAATATATTCTCCTTTTATGGCGTTGCCATTCTCGTCCTTGCTTAAAATGGCATAAATTGAATCAAAACTCCCTAGATCTGACCAGTTTATTTCAACTGGGATAACGGCAGCTCTTTTCGTTCTCTCCATTATGGCTTGGTCCACACTTATGTCCGGGCAGGATTCGTATCCCTTTTCAACGCTTTCCTCAAAGGATTGCATGACGTTTGGCATGAATTTCCAACATTCTTCTCTGAACAAATCAGCATCAAAAACAAACATACCGCTGTTCCAAAAGTAACCGCTTGAGACGTAGTTCGTAGCGGTTTTGTAATCGGGTTTCTCAACAAATTCCTGAACTTTGAAGATCTCTCCAATTCTCTCTCCGGGTTTTATGTATCCATACCCGGTATGGGGCCTTGTGGGTTTTATTCCAAATGTAATTAGGTATTCTTTCGCATATTTTTCTGCAATTCTAAAGTATTGCGCTATTTTACCCTCAATAAAGTGATCAGATGGTAAAATGCAAACTGTACCATGCAAGTTTCTGATCCCATAAAGTATCGCGGGAAAAGTATTTTTCGATTGAGGTTCAACAAGTATGTTACAATTGCTTGAATTGAGTTCTTCTAGTTGCTCTCTAACAATGTACAACTGATCTCGATTGGTTACGATCGTGATATTTTCTTCATCGGTTAATTCTAAAGCCCTTTTTACGCACATTTGAAAGAGGGAGTAGTCAAATAGCTTCAAATATTGCTTTGGATAAACTTCTCTACTTAGCGGAAATAATCTCGTCCCCTTACCACCTGAAAGTACGATAACGTTCATGTATGGAGAAAAATAGCAAGATATGAAATTTTTTTGGTTACCAATCAAGCTCGGTTGCTTTGAAGACTGGACCGTCGGTACAGACCCTTAGACCGTTATTTAGTATGCAACTCCCACAGACGCCTATTCCACATTTTATGTATCTCTCTAATGAAAATTCTAGATCCTTAATTTTTTTCGGTGCGATCTCTTTGATGAATTTGTAAATTGATTTAAGCATGTTTTCACTTCCACAAGCGTATATTTTCCCGTATTCTGTCAAGTCTATCATCTTTAGCCCGTCTATGACATCCCCACGCAGTCCAAAGCTTCCATCCTCCGTTAAGTAAAGAACATTCTCGAATTCATCTGTGAAAATTACTTCATCACTTGATCTTGCACCGTAGATTAGCTTTACCTTGTTATTCTTTAAATAATGGTATAGGTACCTTATAGGCGCAATACCAATTCCTCCCGCAATTAGCAATGCAGAATTTGCCGGAGTGAAAGGTCTACCAAAAGGTCCTCGGATCCCGAGCTTAAATTTTTTTTTGGTCCTAATCAAAGCATTCGTAGTTTCGCCCACTGCTTTTACAGTTATTGAACAATCCGAAGACAAACTTAGTGGGATTTCTTCAAGATCAAATACATTTACCATCACGAATTGGCCTGGAAAGGATCTCAGTTTAGGTTTGAAATAGATTGTGGCGATCTTCTTAGAGTGCCTTTTTACTTGTGTCACTTCTATTACAGTCATTGCTTAATTTTTATAGGGTATCCAATTTAAAAATTTCATTATGATTAATCATTGACGTGTTAATTATAGTAATAATAATAATTTGATTATTATTATCATAGAAAAATTTAAATATCAAATGATTAAAATTAATATGGGTGGGACCATGGAGAAGAAGGACAGGAGAGAAGCTGAGGAAGTATTTAAAAAGGTTAAGATTTTCGGGGCATAGCTCTTTTTTAACTATTTTTAAAATAATTAAGTTAAGCGCAACACCTCCCAGTATAGTGTTCCCATATCCTCTTGTACCATTGCTAGCTCTCTCTCTTTCGTGTTCAAAGATCGCCAATTTTATGGTGTCATTGGTCTTTGTCTCAACGTATTGCGGTGCAACAAACTTGTGGAATCACTTAAATGATGCTGAGATAGACATAAAATTTGGAAGAGAAGAATTCAAATTATTGTTAGATGTAAAGAGTTATTTGGTAGCGTTCATCGTTATATTGTATATTTTAGCTTTAATTTCGGTATTCTATTTTTCATTTAATCCCCAAATAGCTTGCATCTTATTCGGCATATCTCTAATATTAACGTGGATGTACTCGGACAGGATTTTAATTGGAAAAAATTTTAGAAGATTTAAGGAGCATTACGTTACAGAGATTCTTACGTACTTAGTAGTGTTACCGTCTTCATCCATTGTACTTTGGAGTCTATTTTCGGAGATCAATATGAGGGGAATCGCCTTTGCGTTATTGGTAACTTTTGTGTATTTCTCATTAATAGTTCTGAAAGATATTAAAGATTTATCTGCTGATGAGTATGCAGGTTATAAAACTCTTGCAGTGGTGTTTCCCGTTAGATCGCTTTTTAAGTTATCAATTTTTCTCGGTTTAGTTTGTTACGTATTTGTTTTAGTTTATTGCTTGGAGCATGTATTCCCACCGCTTAACTTGCTGGGCTTACTTTCTTTATCCTTGTACTTCCATTCTACTTTTAAGATTAGGGAGGGCGATTGGAGAATAACTATTGGTAAGATCAAGTATATCAAAGAGTACGTTTCCTCATACCTTCTTTTCATCGTGTTATTAATCCTGGCAAACTTCTGCAGCTGCTTAAACCTAATTTAAGTTCTAATTTTATGGAAAGCCAAATTAATAAATAAATG
>CAZPML010000017.1:0-19451 GCA_964587675.1 uncultured archaeon | reverse complement strand
AATCGCGGCGATAGATTTTGCAGAGGGAGGAGGGGAAACGAGGGTTGCATCTGGTCTAAAGAGGATAGCTCATCTCGTCGAGGGGAGTATTGTGGGAATAGGAAATTCCCCTTCAGCTGCAATCGCGCTATGTGAGGTTGCGAAGCGCTACAAGCCTACGTTTGTGGTCGCCACTCCTGTCGGGTTTGTTAACGCACCAGAGTCGAAGGAGATGGTGAGAGAGCTCGATGTCCCATCGATAACCACTGCTGGTACTAGAGGCGGAAGCACAATTTGTGCAGCAATAATCAACTGCCTAATCGAGCATGCTGAGAGATCCGATTGAGCTCTACGCATATCCTCGCGAATGGAGCTGCGACAAAGGTATTGTTGAGAAAGTCAAAAGTGGGCTCTACATCCTGACTAAGGATGGTTTTTTGCGGCGAGGAATAACGACTGCGACAACTGCATGCGCAGCAATAAATGCTGCGATTGCATCCACTCGCGGCGAAGTCGATTCTGTCGAAGTTCTAACGCCAGTCGGGCTGAGAGTTAGAGTTGAAGTTGATGCTGAAAAAGGTGTTGCAAGGGCGAGAAAATTCGCTGGCGATCATGAATTCGACATTACGGATGGCATTGAGGTCGTTGCAAAGCTTGGTGGGAAAGGAATTGTGTTTGGTTCAGGTATTGGATCGATCAGAGGCAGAAAGGCTGTAAGTCGAGCTGCAATGAGGCAGATTGTGGACAACTTCAGAAAATACGCTGCGAGGCATCGCTACAGAGGAGGGGTTGTTGTTGAAGTTCCCGATGGGGAGAGAATTGCTAAGAGAACGAAGAACGAGAAGCTTGGAATTTTGGGCGGGATATCAATTCTCGGCACGACTGGCTTTGTCGAACCTTGGTGTAGGAAGCTCGTTGAGACCAAAATAGAGATTGCAAAGCAATATGACAAAATAGTGGTGGCGACCGGTAGAAAAGCTTGGCAGTACGCTTTGAAGAAGTACCGGGGCTATCAACCATTCGTGTTTGGTGTGCACATCGATGATGTGCTGGAAAAGCATCCAGGTGAGAAAGTTGTGGTCGGATTTCCCGGTTTGCTTTCGATGTGGGCCGGGGGGAGGGATAAGATAGAGGAGAAGGCCGCGAGGTATGGTGCGAGGGTTGAGGTGCTTGAGGATGCTGCGTGTAGTTGGAGTTGGAATTTGCAGAGGGCACATAACTGAGAGGGCGAAGAGACTGATTGAGGAAGCTGAAATCGTTTATGGTAGCAAAAGGGCGCTTGAGCTCATCGATGAGTACGTGAGGGGAGAAAGTAGGATTCTCAGATCCTTTGATAAGAGCGTTCGAACGGAGGTAGAGAGGGAGGCTGAGAAGGCAAACGTTATCGTTGCATCGACCGGTGATCCGATGGTGTCCGGTCTTGGAAAACTGTTTGGTAAAGAGGTTGAACCGGGAATATCGAGCGTGCAGGTTGCCTTGGCGAAGCTTGGCGTTGATCTCTGCGAAGTTGTAGTTGTTGATGCTCATGCAAAAAGATTTGATAGGATCGATCTTCTAAACAGACATCTCCTAATTTTAGCTGATAGAAAGTTTGATCTCAGCATTTTCGGAGACCGCAGAGTTGTAGTGCTCGAAAATCTGTGTAGTGAGAATGAGCAAATCTTGTGCGGTTTTGCAAATGAAATAACCCTGAAGTCGGATTACTCGATAGTTTTTGTGAGGAGGTGAGATGAAATGAGAAAAGGTTTGGTTATCGTCGGACATGGTAGCCAGCTTGACCACTACAGACAAGTGATTGAAAAACACAGGAGGAGAATAGAGGAATCAGGAGCATTTGATGAGGTTCGCATAGCATTTGCAGCGAGGAAAAGAAAACCTTCGCCAGATGAAGCAATAAGGAAGATGAAATGCGATGTAATTTATTTGGTGCCTCTCTTCATCTCATATGGCTTGCACGTAACAGAGGACTTGCCGGAAATGCTTGGCTTTCCGAAGGGAAGGGGTGTGAAGGAGGGCATATTCGACGGTAAAAAAGTTGTGATTTGTGAGCCCATTGGCGAGGACGTCCTCGTGACGTACGCCATATTGAATTCTGTCTTCAGAATAGGGAGAGATTAGATGATCGCTGCAATGTGGAGTGGCGGGAAGGATAGCTGCCTAGCGGTTCAGAGGTTTGTAAAATCTGGAGGAAAAGTTGACAGATTGATATGCATGCTGAACGAAAATAATACATCTAGAGCACACGGACTGAGCATGGAAGCTCTATCAAGGCAGGCCGAAGCGGTCGGAATTGAAGCCGTATTCGGTAGCTCAACTTGGGAAAGATACGGTGACGTTTTGAGGAGGATAATCGAGGAATTCGGTATTCGCAGGGTGATATTCGGAGATATATTCCTCGAAGAACACCGCAGCTGGATAGAAAACTTCTGCAGCAAGATCGATGTTAGGCCAGTGTTTCCACTCTGGGGCGATGATACGCTAAGTCTAGCTGAGGAGTTCGTTGCCGAGGGTTTTGAAGCCTACATCGTTGCGGTTCGCAAAGACGTCGACATACCTATACTGAGTAAGAAATTTGATGAGGAGCTAATAGAGACCCTTGTAAATGCTGGAATAGATCCGTGCGGTGAAAATGGGGAATTTCACACGTTCGTTGTGGATGGACCGCTGTTCAAAAGGAAGGTGGAGTTTAGATTTGGGAGAGTTTGGGAGAACGAGAAGTACCTTGGGCTGGAAGTAGCTTTTAACAAAGGACAATAATTCAAGGCGAATATGACTAAGTACTGCTAAGCGGGTCTGTGGCATATTGGTTGTGTTTTTACAGTCTGATACACCATAATTGCAGCAAAATAAGACCGAGCTGAAAACTGCAAAAATTTTTTAAGCCAAATAGCTACAAAAGCTACATACAGCAAGCTTTGCTGGTAAAGCTAAAATTGGGACTCAGAAGACCTATCAGCTTTTTTAACACCAAGCTTTCGATTAAGGATGCGTTAGGGAATCTATTAAGATGAAATAGGCTACGCTGCGAGTGAGCAGACATGGCGCTGTCGGCCTTCAGCATTGCTTCTCGCATCAAAGGAGAGAAAACGCACTTTCCCAAAGCTTGTGCCAGAGTTTTGCCAGAGATGGTTGAGCTGTTGAAGATGACGTGTTCAGGAGATTCAGCTGAAACTGGTTTAAGTAGATCGTTCCGTGGAAACTCTTGCTGGAAGTATTGCAATCTCATCAATTGCCTTCCAGAAAGCTGGAATTGAGGATAAGAAGGTTATCGGAAGTTATCGGACGTCATATAGGAAGACTCTCGATATTTCTTAAAATGTATTCAACATCAACTTTCTCTTCAACAATCTCAGCCAATCTATTTATCCCACTATCCATCTTTTGATATTTAATGCCCAAATACTTACAAACTGCTTTGACAACGTTTTCATTCCAAAATAAACCGTGCAGATAGCTGCCCCACACCATACCGTCATCGCTGTAGCATCCATCATTCTCAAATAACGGTCTATTTGACACCGTTTTTCCCTTGTGTATCTCATAGCCCCAAATGTATTCGTTCTTAATTGTGTCAACGATAACCGCATCTCCAGTGACTTTCTTCTTCGTCTGTGTTGTTATTTTTTTGTACTCGTCAAAGGTTGTAACGGCATCTAGCAAACCCAAACCCTGGGCTTCAACAAATCCGTGTTCGATGCCTTTATCTATCAATTTTTTACCCAAAATCTGATAACCACCACATATTCCAATAATTGGAATTTTTCCCGCAACCCTTCTAATTTTTTTATCCATTCCCGAACCCTTCAAGGCCTTCAAATCTGCGATGCTATCTTTCGTTCCAGGTATTATCACAATTTCATAATCCTCCAGATTTGATTTGTTGTTTAGTCTAACAAAATCTACCCCGATAAACCTCAAAGGCTCGAAATCGGTGAAATTTGAAATTCTGTTTAGTCTTAAAACCCCAATTAGCTTGCTATTCTGATTGCTATTATTCCAATCTTCAATACTCAGAGAATCTTCTGATGGCAAGGGGAAATCAAGGTAGGGCACGATACCTAGACACCTCACATTCATCAAACTTTCAAGTTTCTTAATTCCATCACCAAGCAAGCTTTCATATCCCCTTAATTTGTTAATAACAAATCCTTTGACGAGTTTAGCGACATCGTCGGGTAATAGTTTATATGTACCGTAAATGGACGAAAAGACGCCTCCTCTCTCTATGTCTCCAACTAAGTATATGTCAGGATTAGCAATTCTTGCAATTCCGATGTTAGCTATATCGCTATCATACAAGTTGATCTCAGCCATCCCACCCGCGCCCTCGATAATAACTAACTCGTACTCTTGAGCTAAATCGTAAAAAGCATGTTTTACAACATCTTTTAACCAATGAATCTCCTTATAATACTCCATTGCCGAAACATCTTTGACGACTTCGCCCATCACAACAAGCTGTGATGTGTGATTCCCTTTTGGCTTCAACAAAATGGGGTTCATTCTTTCATCGACTTCCACTCCTGCAGCTTCAGCTTGAAAAGCTTGAGCTATTGCCACTTCCTTCCCATTCTTTGTAATAAAGGAGTTTAAGCTCATATTTTGAGCCTTAAATGGCGCAACTTTAAACCCCATTTTACTAAAGATCTTACACAACGCAGCAGTTAACAAGCTCTTGCCAGCATGGCTTGAAGTGCCGCCAATCATTATTGAGGGCATTAAACAAATTATCTTGTGTTCAATTTAAATTTTTTTGATTTCCATACATCTCTTCCCGAAATTATTTTCCAACAAACCCCTATGAAACTTGACGAGAAGAAGATAGAATGAGTAATCGGAGATAATGAGAACACCAACCAGAATAGCAAGATGTCCGTGCGTGCGTTACTCCCATCTGTCCCCCCTCTTCAGCTTTTTCAGGATCGTGGCCTTGAGGACGTTTCTGATCTCATCGTCCATTTCGAAATCATAGATGAAAAATATAAACATTGTATATATGCTAAGTACTCAAGACCGGAGTGGTGGAGATGCGAGATGAAACGCTGCTGTTGAAGTTCTTGGGCAGGGAGCATCCGATCGTGAGGGTGATCATTTCTTGATCGATAACGAAGCCTTCGAATACTCCAAGACGGAGATAGCAATGGGCTGGAGTAAGCAGGACTACTCTGCAGAAGATGGAAGGGAGTATGAGTGCACGATGTTATTCTGGCAAAATGCCAGTTAAGGGTAAAAATCTCTGGAGGCTATAGCGATCTTAGTGTTAATTGCAATCGTTATAGGATACTTGATTTGGGGTTAATGGATTTGAAGTTAGACGGAGGATTATATGGTGGAAGATTGGGAATGAACTTATTGGGATTTGCAGAAACAATTGAAAAATGTTTCCTTTTGATTTTCATTGAGCTAATGTGCATGATCTTACCAGTCATAAGACAACATATCCACTTACTTGCCTGCAAAGTTTTTAAGCCACCTGAAATACTGCGTGGAAGAAAAACCCATTAGCGGGACTGATAGTTGTAGCAGTTGGAATTTGAATATATGGTGGGTAAAAATGTCAGACAAGTCAACCAAGCTTGAAATCATCGGAATTTTATTTGCCAAACTTAAACCTGAGAAAAACGAGGTATTTGCAGACATAGGCTGTGGAAGCGGCAATGTTTCGGATTTCTTTGCTCCATTTGTAAAAAAAGTGTACGCTGTAGATGTTGATGAAAATGCAATAAATCAGGCAAGAAAAAAGCTTTCTAAGTATAAAAACGTCGAATTAATCAATTCAGATGGCTATGAATTTCTTAAAAGATCTGATTGCGACATCGTGTTCTTCGGTGGCACAAAAAACATTGAAAATATGCTTGAAGTCTGTAAAGCTAGAAAAATTGCCGTTAATGCTGCCAGAATTGAAGTAGCTGTAAAAGCTGTGGAAAAGATGAAGAACATGGGGATTTTTAAGGAAATACTGATCGTAAATATATCCAAAAGCTACGAACTTGCTGGCGGAACTGCTTTTAAAAATCTAAATCCAGTTTTCGTGGTCGTGGGTGGTAAGTGTTAAGCGTGCATTGAATAAGATCCATGTCGCCAGTGTTAAATGTATCCCCTTTCCTTAAATAGGTGGTTTAACGGCTTGACAGGCTCGATCCACCAAGTACTCATCCCTCGGTAGCCCAAACCTTCCCGCTCGAATCCTGCTTTAGAGTGAGAGGATGTCTCAATTTCTTTAAGATCAATTTCTTTAAGAACATCACAGATGTATCAAATAACCCACTTTTACGATGTAAGATATCTCAGGAGGTAATGCAATCTACCGTTGTTCATACACCGGAAGATGTCGCGATAGTGATCTCTCAAAACAATAGCCTTTTTCCCCTCAATTATAAACCCCCTTTAATTTTATAATTTCATCTAATAGATTTGCTTCAAGTAAAATTTCTTAAAGTAAAAATTTTAATTTTACCTAATAACGATACTAAATGGTCGCTTCGAGATCGGACCGTAGCCGAAGATTTCCACTCTGTCAAAGGTATCTGGATCGTCTATTTTCATCCAGTGCGCCCTGTCCTTATCCTCTTCGTATTTGAAAACATATGAAGTATCTATCAGCTCTACGATTAGCGTGTACTCCTCCCCAGGAGCAAATTTTGATGCTGGTATCTTCGCTTCGCCATACTTCAGTGAAGTTATATAACAGTATCCACGATCCTTAAGGTATTCCCCTTCATCTCCCAATGGATTCCATCCATGTTTCGTACACACCCAAACACTTCCTTTGAGGTCTCGCTGAGTTTCTACTTTTATTTCATCCGTGCTGTTGAAAACGATCGTTCCGTTCCCGAAGATCCACTTTGCTCCAGTTATTCTGAACCAGCAGTTTTTCTTACTGCTGTTGTAGAAGGTTATATCTTTAGTGTGCGCAGACATAAAGGTTCCGTCTGGACCTAGTGCTATATCATCCGTGCTTGTAGACATACCAATCGCAATCGCGATGCACGCAATCAAAGCCGTGAACAGCAGCATCCTCTTCATGTAACCTGGTAAAAAAGATAAGATATATAAACTTTTCTTGATGTTAATACAAATAAATTTGAGGTGATAAGGTGAAAGTTAGGGAGATTGTAGCTGTCGTATTAGCGGTCGTTATCTTAGCTGGATGCCTGGGGCAGCATGAAGTAAAAATATCAAAAATGAAGTATGCAAAGCTGTTCTCCATCGAAAAGCACGATGGATATGTAGTAGTTACGGATAGCGAAGGGAGAAAAATCGTTCTCTGGAAAGACAAAAAGCCCGACGTAAAAGCCGACCTCTTCGTCAAAATACCGGTTAAGAGGGTCGTAGCCCTTTCTACGATTGATGTTGCTTATTTAAAGGCTGTAAACTGCACTGATGCGATAGTTGGTGTGGTTTCCGCCAAGAAGTGGTATTTGGAGGGAATAGAAGAAAAAATCGCAAATGGTAAAATTGTTGAAGTTGGCAAGGCGAGGAGTCCAGATTACGAGAAAATTTTGGCTCTAAAACCAGATGTCGTTTTTGTTGATGCGAAGTTCTCTGGCAGCGACGTGATCAAGAAGTTTAAGTCTCTCGGAATTCCATACGTTGCATGCGATTCGTGGCTTGAGAGACATCCACTCGGCAGAGTTGAATGGGTTAAGTTCTTTGCAGCTTTCTTTGACAGAGAGGGGGAGGCTGAGAAATATTTCAATTCGGTTGAAAATAGAATTCTAGAGATTCAGAATACGGTTGGCAAGGAGAAGAAAGTTAAGGTTGTTTATGCTCTTGTCCTTAAAGGAAGGGTTACGATACCCGGTGGACAAAGCTACCACTCGAAACTCGTTGAAATTGCTGGAGGAGATTACATTTTCAAAGACCTCAATTCAACGAAGTATGTACAAGTTAATGCCGAGGAACTCATCGCCAGAACTGCAGAGGCTGATGTCTACATAGCAATATATATGGGCAAGCCGATAAAGAGCAAGAATGATTTGATTGAAGAGGTGCCAGGTTTGGCTGAAACTAGACCGTTCAAAGAAGATCGGGTTTATGCTATGCAGCCATGGGTATGGCAGCGCATCCACAGGATAGATGAAATAGTGGAAGATCTTGCAGCAATACTGCATCCAGAGCTGTTTCCACAACATAAGCTGACGATGTTTAAAAAAGTATAATCGCTAAAACTAAAATTCTCGTCAAAATTTTTATACTTAAATCCAGCAAACCTCTTATAACTCCAACCTTAAATCCGAAAATCGATACCCATTTCGGAATGATAGATCTTGCGTAAAATATCGGCAGAGCAACTGTACTTCCAAGGATGACCGTTGCTATTGCATCTCTCTCACTAATAGCACCGTTGTTAAGCATTGATGACGCTATTGACATGCCAACAATTGGAGATGCAACGTAAGCTATAAGTGCTGGAATTGCACGTGATGGAATGCCGAAAAATTTTGTAGTATCGCTCAGAAACTCGAAATCTATGTCTTTAACAACCAGCATGAAAGCGACTGTTACCACCACATAGACTGTAGCGATTCTACCAAACCGTTTCAAAGACCTTACGACGGTATCCTTAAAGTTTCTCCTTTTACTTTCTTTGTTGTATTGTTTTTGTTTATGTTCATTTATACCTATATCATATATTTCAAAGTCGATTCTGTTTCTCTTATTTGAAAGTTTTCCAGCGATAATTACGAATGCCAACGTTGCTAAGACTCCAAACCATAGCGTTGCGGCATAAATTAGACCTACGTTTAAATCCGAGTATTGGGATAATTACGGGAACTATGTAAGTTATCGTCTCCTTCACCCAATTTGTTGTTGAATTTAACATTGACGAAAGTATCACCTCGTGATCTCTAAGTATACCGTTCTCCCTTAACGATTGAAGCATCGCATCGGCTGAAACTGCAGACGCGAATGCGATAATAAATGGTGTGTTACATGCCGCTGGAAGGTTTGCAAACTTTACAAAATTCCACCTAATGCTAAAATTTAACTGAATAAAAATTTCAGCTAGCAAAATTCCAATAAACATCAACACAAGCACTTTTACAATTAACAAAACCTCGGACATTTTCCTTTTGAGTAAGCCAATGTCGGGCATGAAAAGATCTCTTCTCCGTTCGGAGCTACAAAAACCGCTCTTCCATTCATCGCCGCACACCTCAGATTTAACATTTCCTTCAAAACGTTTCTAAACCTCAGTTTATATCCACTGGCTTTGGCGTAGTTTATTGCATCTGTGATGTACGAAACGTTCGGTTTAGGTATATTCTTCCCTCTTCCCACTGGCTTGACGACATCGAAACTCACACTCCTCGCACCAAATGCGTAAATCATGTCCACGAATTCCCGCAAGTACCTCTCATTGTACGGTGTGACTACGCACGTAACTCCGTAATCTACATTGTAGCTTTTTAGAAGCATCATGGCTCTGAGAACGTCTTTTGTGGATCCCCTTCCGTCCGCATACGGTCTCAGTTTGTCATTGATTTTCTGAGGGCCATCTATACTAACGGCTATCGAAATTCCTAATTCAAGTATTTCCTCAATTTTTTCGGCATCTAAAAGCGTTGCGTTGGTTTGAATCGAAAATTCAACGTCGTATTTCTCTGCAAGTCCCTTTATCAGCTTATAGTTTAGAAGAGGCTCGCCTCCGGTGAACTGAACTTTAACTTCATTATCGTAGTACTTTTCTATGACTTTTCTCGCTGTTGAGAAGCTCATATAATCCTTCCTCTCGCCACCTCTAGCGTAGCAGTACACGCATCTGAGATTACAGTCATGCGTAGCTGCTAAGTACAGCAGCATCACTCCAACTCAGCCTCCGTCTCGAGGTATATTTTCCTCAACTTCTCCTTCGTCTCCTCGTCAGCGTTCCACATTCCCCTTTGCATCGCTTCAAGCAATCTTTCTGCGATGTTCATAAGAGCGTAAGGATTGTTTTTTCTGAAGAACTCTCGCATGTCTTCATCGAAAACGTACTTTTCGGCAATTCCCCGATACATCCAATCCTCCACTAAATCGGACGTTGCATCCCACTGGAAGATGTGATCGATGTACTTAGAGAAGTACTCCGCACCTTTGTATCCGTGCTTCTTCATCTCTTCTATCCACTTTGGATTCATAACCTTGGCCCTGTATACTCTCTTTCCCTCGTCTTTCAAACTTCTGACCTTTATATCGCCTGGATCAGAAGAATCGCCGACATACGACTTTGGATTTCCGCCAAGAGCTTTTATCGTCGCGATCATCCCGCCATGGTAAGCGTTGAAGTCGTCACCTTCGAATATGTCCCACTCCTGCGAATCCTCATTTTTTACTGTAACCTCAACTATCCTGAGAATTTTCTTGAATTCCTCCTCTGCTTTTATTCCATACTTCCCTCTTCCGTAAGCGTAGCATCCCCAGCTAATGTAAGCTTTAGCTAGGTCGTCTATGCTCTCCCAGTTCTTGTTCTCCAGAACCTTGCTAACTCCGGCTCCGTAAACACCTGGCATTGCGCTGAAAATCCTCAGAGGTTCGTCGCCTTTTGCGTGCTTTTTAACGTAGTTCATGTCCTCCGGTTCATCGAGTGATGCTACGAGTTTTACAGCGTCATCCATAAGCTCAATTAAATTGAAGAAGGCGTCCCTAAACATCCCGCTTACCCTCGCTACAACATCTATCCTCGGTCTGCCAAGCTCTTCGAGTGGGATCACTTCAAGTCCCACAACTCTGCTGATCGAGTCGTACTTGGGTTTAACGCCTAGCAAGTATAGAAACTCGGCAATGTCTTCACCATGCGTGCGCATGGTTGGTGAGCTCCATATGACAATGCCCATCGTCTCGGGATACTTTCCTTCTTCCTCTAAATACTTCTTCAGTAACTCTTCGGCAAGCTTCTTTCCGTTTTCGTAAGCTTGCTTGGTCGGAATCTCCCATGGATTGCATGAATAAAAGTTTCTACCAGTCGGTAAAGCTCTGGGGTTTCTCGTTATCGCTCCGCTCATTCCGGGTCTTACGTAATGACCCTCTAGCGCTTTAATCAGTGCATCCATTTCTTCATTTCTTTCAAGCTTTTGTTTGAGATCCAAGATTACATCTTCCAACTCGTTCTTCTGACCGCAAAGAGTTTCTAATATCATCTTTCTCGCTTCCTCCAAAACTTCGTCTAAAATTCTGGATTTTGCCTTTCCGTAAGCCTTTACGCAATCTTCGTTTGACAGATCGATGTCGTATCCTAGCTTTTTTGCGGCGAGTTCGAGAATTGACGGTTTATCGTTGTGCCTAATCCTGAGAACAGATAGAATTGTCTCAACGAGTTTCTCCCCCTTAAGTCCTTCACCAAAAATGTGCAACCCGGAGTTTATCATAGATGTTTTGAGTTCAAGCAGGGCATCGTGTATTTTTTCGATGTCTTCTTCATCTTTTTCTATTATCTTAAGCTCCTTAGCCTTCTCGATTATGCTCCTCCTGTATTCTTCTCCCCTTCCGTATCTTGCAGCTTCGTAATAATCGTCTATCATTTTCTCTAAAAGCAGATAATCATCGTAGAGATCAGCAGTTGTGAACGCTGGTGGGAGATGGTCAACTATGCATGCATAACTTCTCCTCTTAGCCTGAGTCCCCTCTCCCGGATTGTTCACGATGTAGATGTAAAAGTGAGGAACGTCCATGCAGACATCTGGAAAGCAGTTTTGAGACAGTCCAAATCCTTTTCCAGGCAACCATTCAAGCGTTCCGTGCTTCCCAACGTGTATGATCGCATCCGCTTTAAATTTCTCGGAGATGTATCTGTAGACCGCTATGTATTGATAGGTTGGTGGCAGATCTGGATCGTGATAAACTCTCTCCGGATCCACCTCGAAACCTCGTTGCGGTTGTAGAACAATCAAGATGTTTCCGTTTTGCAGAACTGGTAATAAGTAGTCATCTTCGTAGACGAACACGTTTCCCGGCATTTCACCCCAATACTCTTTCATTTTGCTTTCAATACCTTTAGGCAGATTTAAGTCCACCTTTACTCTCATCTTCTCCGCAATCTCGGGAGTTAAGAACCTTTGGTCATTCGTAATGTTTTGAAGAATTCTGTTGGCGATCTCGTTACCATCCTCAGGTACCCACTCAACTTTGTAGCCCGCGTCTTTCAATCTCTTCAGCAGTCTTGCAACGCTCTCTAAAGAATCTAACCCGACGGCTGAAGCGATTCTATCGTTCCTCGGTGGGTAGTTGTGAAAAACTATTGCAATTCTTTTTTCCGAGTTTTTCTTTCTCCTCAGCATGGCGTATTTAACAACCAACTTGGCAAACTTCTGAACTCTATCTGGAATCGGTTCGAACTTCAGAATTTCTGCTCCCGTCTTTCCCACCTTAACCTTCTTCCTGCACGCAATAGGGAAGTGAATTATTGCTGAATCGAATTCCGGCATCGCAGCCGAAATCACGATATACGTCGGACTTAAACCCTGAGCGGATTCTTTCCAATCTTCGATCTGAGTTGTGGCTGATATAGCCTGTAAAAGTGGAACGTCAAGCTTGGTTAAGAAATTAGATTTTTTGAGACCAAAAAAGCTTGAAGTTAAAGAGAACATGGTCATGTTGACGAGAACATCTATTACAGGTTTTTCTTTTATAAAAAACTCTTCAACAACCCTCTCAAAACCCCACGCTCCAAACTCGTTTTGGTTTCTTTCAGAAAAAACAGCTACAACGTTTGCGTATTTACTAAGCTCTTCTATCAAGGCGTCAACATGATCCAGATCTTCTCCAACCCACCAGCTCCTGTAGAAAAGTATTCCAATGGTTGGCTTTTCGGTATCGAGATTTTCTAGATATTCTTTACCGTAAACTTTACCCTTGTAGTATATTCCCTGCCAATCCATAATCTTCGGCAGTTCATACACGACATTAAGACCGCCATACTTGTTTGCGAGGAAGAGAATCAAATTTCTGTAGTTTTCAACCCCTTCATAAGCAAGGTAGCGCATTATTGTCTGCCAGTCCTCATCCCTTACGGTAGAGAACTTTTTGAGCTCCTCCATCGATTCATACAGCGTCGGAAGGGGGCAGAAGTGAACGCCATATTTGACCAAGAACTCGTGAAACTCTTCGACGGGAAAAACGTTCTTGCCCCCCATCAGCTTTGCAATTACAACACAGCAATCCTTACAGAACTCTTTAAACTCCTCAAAACCGTTTTTCAAGTCGTATATTCTCAGCTCGATATTGCCTAGACCTTCGCACGCTTTTTCAAACATCGCAACGTCGGTTGGTATATTGCAGATCACGCCGATCTTGATCATGAAGTCAAATTAATCTGATTTTACTTAAAATTAACTTTAAATTTCCTAGCTGAATATTTGAATTGATGAGGATAGCTCTGTATCAGATGATGGATAGGAGCGACATCGGCAAAAACATAAGGGCTGCATGTGAAATGATAACTAAAACAAGTGCGGATTTCATGTGTTTCCCTGAGTACTTTACAATTCCAGCAGATTATAAAGAGAGGGGAAAGACTGTCAAAGATGCATGGAAAGAAGTCACAATTCCAACGATTAACGCACTTCGTAGGGTGTCAAAGAAATTTGAAGGATACATCGTTGGCGGAAGCGTTGTTGAAAAAGATGGGAGTGATTACTACAACACATGTTACGTGTTTAAAGGTGGGAAAATCGTGGCTAAATATAGAAAAATGAATCCAATAAAGGAGGAACTTGAAATGGGCATAAAGCCGGGAAATAACTTTTTAAGCATTGAAACGGAGTTTGGGAGGTTTGGAGTTCTTATCTGTGCCGATTGTCTGAGCAAAAACGTTGTAGATAAGGTCGCAAGTAAGAACGATCTAGTTTTCCTCCCGATATCCCTCACAGACCCTTCTCATCCGAGAGTTGAAGGTCATCCAATTTCAGAACGGATGGCAAAGGAGTACGGAGTTTTTGTCGTTAAAGTATCTAGGGTTGCCGGTGGAATAGGAGTTAAGAGCGTCGTAATGTCTCCAACCGGAATTATTAAAGAAGCTAGAGGTTGCTGCGATGAAGAGCTTATGATTGCGGTTATTTAATTAAGAGCTAGAAATGTTTGACCATACAGAAAGGAAGGTTGTAATCTCATCTGGCTGTTCAGATCGATGGTGACAAGCAACGATGATGTGTGAACGTTGATCCTTACGCTAGAAAATGCAAGCTAATGACAAACTAATTTTCTGTATTGAGGATTTTCCCAGTTGTCAATTCCAAGCTGAAATTGTGTTGAAAGAACTATCATCGGTATAGGCCTGAAACTTTAGGAATGAGAAGTTTTGGTAGCGAAGGCAAGCTTTCATAGCAATTCGTTTTTCAACTTTTGCCTAGGATTTTGCAGATGAACTTAGGATTGGGAGAACTTTCATGGTTCTATTGGCAGTAAGCTGCCAGCTGAAGCATGTATCCCCTGTAGGTTTTCTGTGGGTGAAAAGCTCTTCATCTCGACCGATATGAGCATGTCCTCACATTTGAGAATGCAGTCAGCTTACTAACGATACCGGGAATCGCTCTAAGTCGGACATTAACAGGCTTTTACATTATTTCCTAAAAAATGGTTCCAACATGTGGTCAATGATATCGATTAGTAAATGATGAAATGGTTCAAAAGGGTATTTCCCTTAAATTAACCGAATTTGCTTAAGTACACCTTCAACTTTCTTGGGTTTGAGTTCCATCTTTGTAGCTGGGTGGAGCAATTGAACGACTTCTTCCGTTGTAATCTTCCAAGGTTCTTTCACGCTAGATAAGACCGAAACAGCTTTCCTGTAATCTCTCCCATCGTAGACCGCAGCTTTACCTGGAGCAACCACAACTACTACATCAACATCGAGAGATCCGGCGGTTGGTGCGGCGGCGTTGTTAAAAGATTCCAAAACGGTGAATTCGTGCTTAAGGTTTATGTAATTTAAGCACTCATCAGCATCTTTTCGTGAGCTGACCAAGATCTCCTCAACCTCCCGAAGTTCTATCGGTTCCGCATCGACAACCGATAGGAATTTCTCCACTTCCCTTCTCAAAGAATCGGTTGTTCTTCGAAGGTTTAGGGGGACGTAATAGTGCTTGCTCTCCTTTGGGTTCGTCACCCTAATTACAGAAACCTGGTGGTGGAAACCTATGGATGTGTAAATTGAGGTTTCCCAACCAACCCTTTCCGGGTCTGGTGGGAGAAGGAGGAAGATCACGGGGCCCTCAAGCGCGATTGGGTCTGAGCTTTTTGCGACGCTATGCAATTTGTACATGTCTTCGCCAACGAGAAATCCGTGCTCAATGCTCTTGAGAACGCAGTCGTACTGGTACCATCCGCTTATACCACTTATTGGCTTAGAAATGCCAACATCTACTCCTCTATCGACTAGTTCTCTCACCAGCGATCTCGCAAAAGTTGTTTTTCCCGAATCATACGGGAGTAGGCCAGCTACTAAAGCTGAGGTCATGGCCTACTTCTTTTCTATTTCCCATCGGTTTAAGAAGTTCACTTTATTTACTGAAAACGCATTAAGAAAGATTGATGGAAAGGCGAAAATATGTCATTCTTATCGTCATGACATGCCGGAGAGATGTCATCCCACAAGCTCCTCGATACAAGGGTTATAGGTTTCAGTTTTACATTACTTCATGAGCTGTTCACGATCAGATTCTAAGTCTGTTCCAATAGACTGGTAACAATATACATTTCTTGAAAAACTAAAGTTCGAATGTTGTTCTCCGGTTAAATCTTCAACATTTCCGCTAGCACGAATGGGTCAGTAGAAACAACCGATGTGCCAGCGTATAGCTCCATGCCACCAATATCTGATGTTTTAATCGATAGATCTCCTCTATCAACGATCCTTGCAATTAAAATATCGGTAGTGCGAAGAGGGGGTATGAACAGGGCTGCGTTAAAGCTTCTAACCCCCATCTCGTGGTATCGTTTCAAAATATAGCTAATAGATTTTGCCAATTCTGCTATGTTTTCGGCTATTATAATCAACTCTTTTTCCTTTATGGGAGTTAGATACACCATGACTTTTGAATTATTAAGAGTAAAACCAAGTCCAAGAGCTGCGTGAATTCTGTAGAGATCGTCAAAGTATTCCGAGCGATAATTTCTAGCATATGTTTTCCGCACAGAATCGTAGAACTCGTACTTTCCGTATGGCTCTTTTGATATCAACGCATGAGCGTGACCGTGAATTATGCTTGCTCCAGCCCTCCAAAGGCAATTCCATACGAAGAATGGGTAAATGGCCCTCCTATCGTACTCGTTTGCTCTCTCAAACCATCTAAAAGCAACATCGAGAATATCGTAAATCTTCTTCTCTTCATAAACGAACGGCGTATGTTCACTAAAAATTATTACAGCATGCATGTAATCATACTTTGATATGTTGCTAGCAGTTATACAGAACTTCCCCTCTATTCTACCGAATACATCTTCGGGAGTATTTTCTGGATTGCAGAAGACATCCCCTCTACTTTCATCGATAACCTTGTTTAGGTCTTCGGGGGTTTTGGTCATAACAGGTCTTTTCGATCTGAGCCTGTTGAAAAGTGTGCTCTCGTAAGTTATCTTATTTGTAACTCTAACTATCTGCTGTGCTTCATAATTTCCAAATTTTTCTTTTGCAGATTCTGGTAATCGAAGCTTTCCGACCTCGATATAGTACCTGTATATTCTGTGGAATAACGATCTGTCATCGTCATCCAAATTCTCAACAAGTTTCTGGAGATCCACGATTGAGGGCATGAATTAGCTTAGGGCCAACATTTTATCTTTGTTTTTCCCATGATTTAGAAGTTAATCAGAATAGAAAAAGGAAACTGAATGAATGTATTAGCGTTTTCCATACGACTCGGGAAAAGGACGTTTACAAAATATCTAATTGAGAAGTGTACGAGGATCGTATTGGTTTCTTGAAACCGATAGGCTACATGATCTTCAATCAGATGATCCGTCTAGAAGGTAGAAGGGTTCGAAGAGGGTTATATTGGAAAAGCCTACTCTGAGATGGATGGTTTACTTTTCCAGTTTTCAATGGGAACCTAAAACCCCCTTGAATATACTGGGGGCTGACGTTCCAAAGCCCATGAAGACCCTCTCGTAATCAGCTATAGAAGCATGACGAGGGCGAATTCTCCTAACGATGCGAAGCCTTGCCCGTCAGGCGGAGGTTCACCAACTGATTGACGGAAAAATTAAAGGGTAAGAAGTAAAGTTAGGTTGATGGATAGGTTGCTGATAGTTTCTAACAGATTGCCGGTCACGGTTATAAGGAAAAAAGGCAAGTTATATCTTCAAACAAGTGTCGGTGGATTGGCTACCGGACTTGCGTCAGTTTTAAGGAAGTACAACTCGCTGTGGGTTGGATGGCCGGGCATAGAAATGAAAAGCTCGGAAGAAAAAATTCTGGAAGCAAGGATGAAGTCTGAAGGTCTGTTTCCCGTAAATTTGTCAAAAAGCGAAGTAAACGGGTACTACCACGGTTTCTGCAACAAAACTATCTGGCCCCTTTTTCATAGCTTTCCACAGTATACGATCTACAATAAAAAATGGTGGAGTGTTTACAGAAAAGTGAATGAAAAATTCTCGAAAGTTATAACTGATATAACAAAACCTGGAGATACAATATGGATTCACGACTACCATCTCATGCTTCTTCCAAATCTTTTGAGGGGGGAAGTGCCAGAGGCGAAGATAGGGTTCTTTCTCCACATACCCTTTCCACCTTTCGAAATGTTCAGACTGTTGCCTTGGCGCAGAGATCTGCTTGAAGGTCTCCTTGGGGCGGACCTCATAGGCTTTCATATATACGATTACGTCCAGAACTTTCTTCAGTGCGTTCGCCGCTTGTTCGGATACGAACATGAATTCGGTAGGTTGATTGTGGAGGACAGAATTGTGAAGGTCGACGCATTCCCAATGGGGATAGATTACGATAAGTTCAAAAGTATTGCAGGTTCTCCAGAATTAGAAAAGGAAGTGAAGAGGATTCGCAAAAAATTGAGGGGTCGAAGGATAATCTTATCCGTGGACAGACTGGACTACACAAAGGGAATTCCTCTAAGGCTTGAGATTTTCGATCTTTTCCTCAATAAATATCCTGAATACGTTGGTAAGGTCACGTTCGTTCTAAAACTCGTCCCGTCACGAACGAGGGTTGAGCATTACGTTCAGCTGAAGAAATATGTTGATGAACTCGTTGGGAAGATTAATGGAAAATATGGTGATATCGAGTGGATGCCGGTGCAGTACATCTGTCGCTTCCTTCCGTTCGAGAAACTCACAGCTCTTTACAGGGCCGCAGATGTCGCACTTATCACACCCTTAAGGGATGGAATGAATCTCATTGCTAAGGAATTCGTTGCATCTAAGATCGATGGTAAAGGAGCTTTAATTCTAAGCGAGACAACTGGAGCCGCATTCGAGCTAGCGGAGGCTATAGTTGTGAATCCTAATAACAAGGAGAAGGTCGCTGAAGCTCTGAAGATAGCTTTGGAAATGCCCGAAGATGAGCAAATAAATCGGAACAGAACTATGCAAGAGAGGCTAAAGCGTTACAATGTTGAAAAGTGGTCTGAGGACTTTATTCATGAACTTGAAAAAATTAAAGAAGTTCAGCAGGAATTCAGCACGAAGTACCTCATGAGAGACATCGACAACCTCCTGAAAGACTATCGGAATTCCTCCAAGAGATTACTATTGCTCGATTACGACGGGACGCTCGTGCCGCATGCAGATGATCCCAGGAAAGTTGAACCTGATGAGGAACTTGTTCGCATTTTGGACGAACTCAGTAGAGATAAAAGAAATACCGTAGTGATCGTAAGTGGAAGGGACAAGAGAACTCTCGAGAAATGGTTTAAAAATTTGAGCGTCGATTTGGTAGCCGAACACGGTGCAGCTGTTAGAAAGAATGGAGAATGGAAATCAATAGACAGCGTTGATGATTGGAAAGAAAGCATTCGCCAGGTTCTTGAACTGTATGTAGACAGGACTCCGGGATCCTTCATAGAAGAAAAGGAGTTTTCGATCGTTTGGCATTATCGCAAAGCCGACCCGGAACTCGGAAAGCGCAGGGCTGCAGAGCTAGAAAACGTTCTAATGAGCCTGATAGCTGGCACCGATCTCAGCATATTGAAAGGTGACAAGATTATCGAGGTTAAAAAGGCCGGAGTGGACAAGGGAAGGGCTGCTTTGGAATGGCTTTCAGATGACTGGGATTTCTTACTCGCTGCTGGTAACGATGAGACCGATGAGGATCTCTTTTCAGTTTTACTCGAGAATTCTTACTCGATTAAAATTGGTTTCAGCCCATCGAGAGCCAAGTATTATCTAAGGTCCTCATACGAGCTTAGAAGCGTACTTAAGAAACTGCAAAAACTATAAGTTTGCTAGTATACTATTGGGCATGCTGGCATCCAATCTTATATCGAGCAAACTCCACGTGTATTGGGACGATCCCGTGCTTCTTGTTTTAAATGTAATCG
>CAZPML010000016.1:16617-20008 GCA_964587675.1 uncultured archaeon | reverse complement strand
GCTGTTAGCCTGTTCAGTTTCTCAAGTTTTTGGTTGTTTTGTCCGAGATCGGTATTTTGATCGTTTTCTGGATTTTCACCAATATTATGTTGAAGTATTATTTAAAAAATTTAACTACTCGCCCACCTCCCCTTGCGTATCCCCACGCTTACGAGGTTGTCTGACAATTAAACCTTTACCACAACCAACTCAATTTGAATGCCTTTACAAAACAAAAAATTACTAGAATTCGCCTACTTCCTACTTGTCCTCTCTTTTCTTTTCCCTATCTTTTATCTCAACCTCCCACTATACTCCAGATCCTCCTCAGGTTGTATGCTATGCATGCAAGATCGAACTCTATTCTTACTCTTCCAAGTCCTCTCGTAAGAAACTGCCTTAAATCAAGGTTATGCTTGATGTGCCCGAACACCTTCTCGAGCTTCCTTCTGAGTCTGTACTTCCTCTTTCCATCTTCACTTCTCATCTTATTTAGCATTTCAACCCTTATCTTCTCTGGAAGGAAGCATTTTACAACCTTAACACCCTTCCTGTTCTTTACGCATTCCTTTCTTATGGGGCAGGCTTTGCAGTTCTCTCCCTTGTAAATCCACACTTCCCTTCCCTTAGATCTGTCATAGGTTTTGTACCTGAAAGTTATTCTCCCATACTTGCACTCAAAGTAATCTCCTTCCGCATTATACCTCAGCCTTTCTTTCTGGTAATCCTTTGCCTTCCCACCTTTATCAGCTATTGCTGTATTCTCATCCGAAATGTAAGCATCAATTCCCCTCTCAACCAGATACATCAGATTCCTGCCTGAATAGTAGCCGTTTTCCGCCGATATCTCAGCCGGATACCTACCAGCGTTGACTTTAACCTGCTCTAACTGAGGGATGAGCTGGTGGTAGTCAACGTTCTCGTTGACAACGTCTCTAGCAACTATTATTCCCGTCTCAGAATCGATGCTTATCTGAGCGTTGTAACAGAATTCGAATCCCTTTAAGCGCATGAACCTGCATTTTGGGTCTGTGATGCTTACCTTGCTTGCTTTGTTTTCCTTCATCTTTTCGATTTCATCTTTAAGTTTATGTCTTTCTTCAGCATCTTTTCCAGCTTCTTCTTTTCTTTCCTCCTCCTCAATTCCTTGAGCTTCTCCATAGCCTTTTCATCCATCTCGTATCCATCTGTGTCTCCAAACTCTCTGTCTTCTTCCTCATCCACCCTTACTCTTTTATCTCCTTGAGAATTTCCTCTAGTAGTTTTACTTCATCCTTTGTCAGCCACTTCTCGTTCGATGCATTAGCCCTGATCTTAGTCCCATCAATCGATACATGGCCTAACTTGATTAGTCCGGCATCTCCTGCGTGGTCAACCACTCTCTTGAAAACAGCAGATATCAGATCTGCGTTATTCTTACGGAAATCGCTTATAGTTCTGAAGTCGGGCTTTAAGTTACCTGCAAGAAACATGTAGACTACGTTTTCTCTTGCTGCTCTTGCCAACTTTCTCGAAGACCTTATTCCGTCTATAGCCCCCATGATGAGCAGCTTTAGCATTATTTTGGGATGATATGCAGGATGTCCAGGACCTTGATATTTCTCCTCTATCTCGGAGAAGTCCATGGACTCGATAACTTCATCGACGAGGAAATGTGGTTTTCAGGTATTAAATCGAGAACGCTTGGCGGGAACAGCCAGTTCTGGTTTCGCATATCCTTGTAAAATACCATACCTATATATCAATTTTTTGTTGATAGATGTATTTATAGTTTATGATTTAAGATAGATGATTTGTAACAAGATCGTAAAAAATTGGGGAATTATCGGACAGCCTCTTACGCATGGGGTCTTGCAAGCAACAGGAAGATAAAAACAAACACTAAGAATAATAATATTTCATTATTATTTTTATATTATTCTACTTTAGCTTATTTGGATTATTGCTATTTAATGCCGATCTTAGAGCCCACCTCAAAGGACCAGCCCCTAAAGAGATTGCTCCATGGAGTTTATTGTGGAGATTGCAGAAGATGTCTGGCTAATAGATGTCTTGGATGTACAGCGAGAAGGTTCTACAGAAAAACTTTAGATGTTTTATACTCTAATTTTAATTTATCTTAGTAAAGTTTATTTTTTAAACCAAAATTATAAATAACGTTTAGAGTATAAATTCATGTGAGTCTTAAAGTTATGAAGATGTGGTGATTATATGGATCTCCTGCACTTATTCTTCGTATTCATAACTGGAGCAATCCCAGGATTCCTAGCAACATGGCTTGGTATTGGAGGATGCTTTTTGAGGATACCCATGATGATGGTTTTGTTAGACCTTCCAATAAAAAGTGCATATGCCGTAAATATGGCGGTGATTTCACTAACCACAATTCCAGGAGTCATATCCCACTACAACATGAAGCACGTATACAATAAAGGCGTAGTCGTTGCCTCGGTTGGAGCAGCCATCGGTGTACTTATTGGTACTCAGCTTGCGATCTTCACACCCAGTATGCTCTTAAAAAAGATTTTTGGAGTTGCATGCATAGGCGTTGGGATATACATGAGTTACAAAGCAATAAAGAGCAAAGGCGTTGTTCCTCCACGCGTTACAGTTGACGAAATTAGAAAATTAGAGTATGGGCCCAAACTTATCCTTCTAATGTTTTTAGCGGGAATTGCCACTGGATTGTGCGGGTTCGGTGGAGGGATCTACTACATGCCCGTTTACAACGCACTTGGATACCCCATGCATATAGCCATTGGTACTTCTTCAACTCAAATGATTTTTGTAGCCGGACTCGGTGCAGCGAATCTTGCGATTCATGGATACATGAGGTGGTTTTATGTCCTAACGATAGGAGTCTTTACCCTAATATTCTCCTGGATAGGCGCAAGAGTTACAAAGACCATGAAGGCATGGATGTTAACAGCAATTTTTGGTGTTTTGATTGGCATAATTGGATTATGCGTGGCAATAGGGCTAATTTAAGCGCTTAGAAAATCTTAGTCCAGATATTTCAATTAATCTCCAGTAATACCTTAGCCATTTATCTCTTTAGGCGAAGTGCTTTTACGTCTCAATCTTAGTTTCTCACTCAGCAAACCTATGCAAGTCTCCTGTCACTCCAACAGTTTTTCTAGAAAGATGTGCTTAGCTTACTTCAACAATACGTTTTCTCACACAAGAAACATACTTCCAGCTCCTTAAGTATTTTAAACGCGTCCTCACCTATCAATTCAGGCCATAAATACGGATCCATCTTCGTAAATCGTTATAAGCTTGGATGTCTCCTTGAAAGTTAAAGAGCTTTTTTCTTGTTGTCGGAAAAAATCACTGAAAGTACGAACTAGAATGTATGACGACGGAATTCTATTCCGTCCGAATTGTCTTTCAGAATGAGAACCGGGAAGGT
>CAZPML010000016.1:0-16517 GCA_964587675.1 uncultured archaeon | reverse complement strand
GTAGAAATTAGTAATTTTCTAACGATTTATTTATAGTTTTTATTAAACGATAAAAATCCAAAAAGCTTTTTATTTTTATAAACATAAAAATTTTTGTGGTGGTAAAAATGGTTAAAAAAGTTTTAATTTACGCAACAAATGGTCCAGACAATCCCGAGAAGGCTGTGCTACCATTTATAACCGCAAATGCAGCATTTGTACACGATGCAGAAGTCTACGTTTGCTTGGCAGGTCCAGGAGTCTGGTTAGCAAAAAAGGTGTTCCAGAACATGTACTATGTTGTAAGTGGCGATTGGACGAACTAATAAAGAACTTGCTAGAGTCTGGTGGGAAGATCCTTGTTTGTTCTCCTTGCATTCAAGAGAGGGAAATTAAAGAAGAGGACTTAATAGATTGTGCTGAAGTTACAGCTGCTGTAACGCTTCTTCAGCTTGCATCGGAATGCGATGTTGTGCTTACGTTCTAATTTTTTTAATTATGTAATTGGATAAAATTACTCTAATAAATCCCTGACCGATGCCACTGGAGGCATCTTTCTCTTGTGTTGAGACTCCTTGACCATCCTTTCAACTCTCTTGAAATCTTCTCCCTCTCTCTTTTCCCCTCTCTCAATAGCTTTTAGCAAATTATCAAGTTCGACATAACTCATACCAATTTCGCCTTCATCGGTCTGGCCAACCCAGAGCCCTGCGGAGGGTTTTTTGTTTATTATTTTCTCAGGAACTCCGAGGTAACGTGCAAGTTCAAATACCTCAGTTTTGTACAAATCTCCAATTGGTAGGAAATCTACTCCCCCGTCCCCATATTTTGTGAAATAACCGATCATCAATTCACTCTTATTTCCAGTACCGACCACAAGTCTGTTTAAGTTATTGGCAAAGTAGTAATTTACTATCATCCTAATTCTAGGTTTTAAATTTGCAACTGCTATCTTACTACCTTTACCTAGTTTTTCTGTAAATTCTCTAACTATGTCGCCAATTTCAACAATTTTGTAATTTATTCCAAGTTTTTCTGCAACTTGTATTGCATCCTCGACATCTTCCTTTTTCGTCACTCCCTCTTCTGGCATTATTAACCCCATAACCTTATCATTTCCCAGAGATCTTACACATAGAAACGCCACAGTTGTGCTATCAACACCACCACTTAACCCAAGCACAACACCATTGGCCCCACACATCTCAACGTAATCTTTAATGAACCTAGTTATCCTCCTAACTACTTTTTCCCATACCATGGAAAAAAGTTTGTCAACTGAAGATAAAGCTTTTTAAATAATTTTTAAGAAAAGATTAAAGATCTCCACAACAAAAACTGAAATTTAAAAATTCAAAAATAGAATATTATTTTAAAATTAAATCACAAACCAAAACTTTACAGACCATCTGTCAAATCAGAAAATATGCTATACATTGTACTTGTAGAACTAAAAATCCCAGAAAATATAGGATTCATTGCAAGACTCGCTAAAAACTTCGGAATTAATAATCTCTGTTTATTTAACTGTAGAATTTCAGATGAAAGTTATTCAACTGCAGCTCATGCATCCGATCTCCTTGAAAATGCAATTCTAATTAGTGATCTCAGATCGTTCCTATCAAAAATGAACCTGATCATTGGAACAACCGGAATTAGTGGAAGCGAATACAAATATTTAAGAAAACCCCTATACACACCTGAGGACTTACCGGAACTCATTGAGAATGCCGGAGATGTTGCTGTCCTCTTCGGAAGAGAGGATTTTGGATTGCTTAATGAAGAACTTAGGCTATGTCATGCGATCGTAAAAATACCGACAAGTGAAAGTTATCCCGTAATGAACGTTAGCCATGCTGCAGCAATAATACTCTATTTTTTAGCAAGATCTAAACTTTCTTCAAAACCCAACGAATTTGCTACTGTCCAAGAAATTGAAACTTTTCTAAATAACGTTCATGAGTTACTTATCTATGTAAAATATCCAAAACATAGAATAAAAAGAACCATGATTGTCCTAAGGAGAGTTATTGGAAGATCAAGGCCAAAAAAATACGAAATACTTACGATTAATGGTATTTTTAGAAAAGCCGTTAGTTATATAAAAAGAATAAGAAAGTAGTTCTATGAAAAGACTGTGGACAATAGCTCTTCTTATTTCCATTATTACAATACTCCTGATTACTTTTTTCTACTTTCTACCCTTACTTGATGGTATCGTTATGGGTATTGTTTTTGCTTACGTTGCAAAACCAATCAAAAAAAGAATCGAAAACATTGGAAGAATAAAATCATCTTTAATCTCAACTCTGTTTGTTATGCTTCCCGTGTCCCTCCTTCTTTTCTATGGAATCTTTCAAGGCCTCACACAAGCTGTCTACATCTTTACCCACTACAACGAGTTTGAAGAGAAAACGATGGAACTAATAAGACAACTTGGCGTAGACGGTGGGGAGGAGTACCTAAAGGGAATTCTAAAGTCAATTTTCTCAATAGTCCAGTCGACATTTAAATTGTCTGCAGTTGAAATTACGAAAAAGTTTACTCTATTCATCCTAAACTTCTTTATTTCCGCTGTAGTTTGCTTTTACGTCCTTGCGGATTTGAACTCTTTTGTTGAAAGAACTACTACGATTATCCCTGAGGAGAGGAGAGGTGAATTTAAAAGATTTATAAAAGAGGTGGATGAAACTTTCGTTTCTTTATGGTTTGGAAATTTTCTCGTTGCATTATTAATTGGTTTAGCTAGCCTACCCTACTTTATCTGCTTTGGTGTTCCATTCCCACCATTACTTTCAGGTTTGATGTTTCTAGCAGCGCTTATTCCAATATTTGCAGAATGGATGGTCATCGTTCCAGTTTCACTTTACCTACTTCTCTTGGACATAGGTCGAGGTCTAACCTTTCTTGCGATCGGAGTTGTGTTTTACTATATAGTACCCGAACTCATACTCAGACCGCACTTCCTAAGTTACAGGACAAAAATTCATCCTCTAATTCTTATGCTTGCTTTTATCGGTGGAGGAATAATTGGGGGCGTTAGTGGATTCTTCCTCGCTCCAATGTTTGCGGGCTTAGCTACGGCCTTGTATAATTACTACACAGGAGAGAGAAACTCTATCTCGCAAGGATCATCGTCCTAAATCGGTCTGCTGCTCTGGCTACGGCATTTGCTATGTAACCCAAATGTACAACCCAACTAATCATAAGCATTACATCTAAGGGATTCAAGTCTTCAGAATTGAACAATCTAGTATGCAACCCAATCTGAACCAGATCACATTCGTGCTCCAGCTGCTCAATTTGAGGAACAAATTCAACCACTATTTTGACTTCCCTCTTACTAAATGATGTCTCTATGAGTTGGGTAATGTGATCTACCATCCTTTCGTATTCGTTTACAACCTCCATTATTTTAGATAACAAGATGTCGAACTCATCCCAAATATCCCTTGGAGCATTGACTTTTCTAAAAGTTAGCATATGGCCAACATGTTCACAATTGTTGATTATATCATCCTGAATTTTTAGGAATTCGAGCAGGTCGTGCCTATCAACTGGTAGCATAAGCGATTTTGTAACGTTACTCCTTATTTCTTCCTTAATTATATCGGCATGCTCCTCCAATTCATCTATTTCTTCTCTAAGTTTCTCAACTTCCTCAAAATCCCCTCTTCTATAAGCTTCAAATTGAAGGAGGAGAGCTCCAACTGCTCTCCCACATAAACTAGCATGAGTTTTTAACGATTTGAATGGAGAGTATCCGAAGACTTCGCCAACTGATCTGAAGAACTTCATACAAATATCACCATGATCGTGTATATCGCTATGGTCAACGCTGCTGCTACAGGAACTGTCAAGATCCATGAGAATATAATCTTTTGCACTATCTTAAGATTAACACTTGCCAACCCTCCAGCAAGTCCAACGCCTATAACGCTCCCAACCAGAGTATGAGTCGTTGAGACTGGCATACCCAAAGAAGATGCCGTTATAACCGTAGTTGCGGTCGCGAATTCTGCTGAGAATCCCCTAGTAAATGTTAACTCTGTTATTTGCTTTCCCACAGTTTCTATAACTCTATATCCCCAAGTTGCCACTCCCACTGCAATTCCAAGTCCACCAAACAACAGCACCCATATAGGTATTTCACCACGGTAACCCATAATTGCGGCTACAGGACCAATTGCATTCGCAACGTCGTTACTGCCATGGGCAAATGCCATGTAACATGCAGTAATAACCTGAAGATACCTGAATACATGTTCAACTTTTTCAGGTTTCAACTTTTCAAGTAAAAATATTCTAATCAATGTGAAGACCACAAAGGCTAGGAAACCTCCTATTAACGGAGATGAGATCCAACTTAATACTATCTTTGCAAGCACATCCCATCTTATTTGGTCTATTGTAAGGTAATGTTGAGATACTGCTGCTAAACCAAACCCTAATACGGCTCCAACGATTGAATGGGTCGTTGAAATTGGTAAATGATAGTAAGTAGCAATGGTAATCCAAAATCCAGCCGATAAAAGTGCAGCCAAAGCACCAACTATGACTAAATTGTGATCTAACAATCCAATTGGAACTATGCCTTTAGCTACTGTGTGTACAACCTTTTTACCGAAAAGTGCTGCACCGCTGAATTCCAAAATCGATGCTATCACTATTATTTGCTTTAGTGTTAAAGCCCTGCTACCATAAGATGTCGCCATAGAGTTCGCTGCATCGTTTGCTCCAATGTTCCATGCAACGTAGAAACCAGCAATTGCCGATGCAACAACTAGGGGGTTTATGAGCATGCCTGCTCATCTTTAAGTTTCTATATACCTTTTTCGATTTAAAGATATGTAGCGATAGACATATATATCCAATATATATTACTATATAATCATGTTAGAAACTAGGAAAGTGTTTTTTAGTGGAAAAAGTAGTTACATAATCACGCTACCAAAATGGTGGGTTGTTGAGAACGAGATTAAACCCGGCGATGAGATTCTGATAAGCGTGGGTAAAAACTTCATTACAATATATCCAAAGAAGGTTGACCTTAAGAAGAAGTTTGCTCTAATAGATGCAGGAGATCTAAGGCATGAAGCTCTTATGAGGAGAATAATCTCCTACTACCTTGCAGGATTTGATTCTCTGAAAATAAAGGTCTACAACGAGGAGCAGAGAAGCGCCGTAACCAGGGCTTCTGAAATTCTTATGGGGGTTGAAATAATTGAAGATCTCGGGAAGGAGATTGCCATCGAGATCTTCTTAGACAATTCAAGATTGAAGACAGACGATATAATGAGAAAAATGGGGAATACGTGTATTGCTATGCTCTCCGATTTTTGTTCAACTCTAAGAAGGTTCGACAGGTTCATTTGTAATTCAATTATTGCCAGAGAAAGAGAAGTCGATAGGCTTCATTTTCTAATCTTGAGGCAGCTCAAACTCGCGCTACTTCATGCCGATGTCGCATCATCCTTAGGCATACCAGTTGAGAACATCCACGAGTACAGAACAGTAGCTAGAACGCTTGAAAGGGTTTCAGATCATGCAGCAAACATGGCTGAGAATCTCCTAGAGTTGAACAGAGCTGTAGAGGAGCTCAGAGATTATGTTAGTGTAGATCTGGATATGCTAAGGACCGCAGTTATTGCATTTATAGAAAATGAGATTGAATTGGCCGAGATCGTACTTGAAGAATTCGATGAAGTTGAGAAAATTGAGGAGAGGACCTACAACATAATTTTCAATGCAGATATAGAAAGTGCTGTCCTTCTCAAGTCGATACTTGAAAGTTTATCAAGAATCGCCAGTTATTCCGCAGATATTGCCGAAGTCGTAATAAACATGGGTGTTAGCTGAAAAGCTCGTCTATAGATCCGTATTTTTTAATTATCCTTAGATATAGATCGTCAAGTATTCTACTAGATGCTCCCCACACTAGTTCTCCATCACATTCAAAATTTGGTCCCCAGTCCGCAACCTTTCTAGAGGACAGTACCTTCCTAAGGCTGTCAATCATAACCTTGCTAACTTCTTTTCCATCAGGATCGAACTTAGGCTTGTCTACGATCCCAACAACGGGACATATCTTTATCCTGTACTCAACTACTTCTCTAGGAGTTAAGTAACCCAGAATTTTTATTCTTCTCTTCTCAATTCCCAACTCTTCCTTAATTTCCCGCAATGCGGTTTGAACTTCGGTTTCACCCTCCTCGATCATTCCGCCCGGAAATGCCACATGACCTGCGCTCCTAGCTAAATTTTTTGATCGCTTTATCATGACCAATTTTGGGTCCGCTCCATAGACAATTGGTACGAGAACAGCGGCCATCGCTTTCTTGCTTATTTTTTTATCAAGTACTGTTTTGAGTTTATCTATAAGCACAATTTATCCTTTTGTTAATAACTATATAAAAATCTTAGTAGAAGGGGACTGGTGTAAAGCATAAAATTGCAACGATCATGCTTAAAATCCCAACTACATATCTTCTCAAATCGAGAGGTGTTTCATCATCAACAGGGTCAGGATGGCGTTGGTAGGAGAAAAAGAGTGTAATTATGCCCCAGAAAATCCATATATTGTTCGGAAGCTTTTGAACTTCCGATAGATAAAGGCCATAAAGTATGAGAATCAACGGAACAATTTTAGATACCCTTTCTGCCCTTTTTCCAAGCATAGCTCTCAAAACATGACCCCCGTCAAGTTGACCTACTGGAATCATATTGAGAAATGTAACAAAGAAGCCTACCCATCCCGCAAAAGCAACTGGATGTATCATGTTTGATGTATAATTCATAGCATAAACGACTGCTGCAAAAATCGGTGGAGCTCCAATATAGATCGTTGGTTTACCTTTAACTTCAAATGGTAAAGTTAAGCCAATGCACACAACTAAAATTGATGCTACGACTCCTGCAAGCGGACCGCTAACTCCAACATCGAATAATGCCCTTCTATTCGGAATAGCCCCCCTATGCCTGATTATTGCCCCAAGTGTACCAACAATGGTTGGAAATGGAATGAAGTAAGGTAGAGTCGTCCTCATTTTCCATTTTTTTGCTGCAAAATAGTGCCCCATTTCGTGGCTACCAAGTACAAACATTATAGCCATCGAAAACATCAATCCTCCAATTATATCAATCTTCTCTCCGTAAAAAGTTGAACCGACAAGTGTCGTTGTCAAAATAGTTGCCAAAAGCAAAACAAGGTTAATCCAAACTCTTTCCTTCTTAATTTTTCTTAATTCTAGGACCATTTCACCGTAAATGTACTTAAGAGAGACATCGTAGGATTGGGATAACATGGCCAAGAAACTTCTAATTTGCCTGGCCTCCGCTATCGGAATGACATAAAACCTATAGATTCCGTCTTTGATTTCAAAATTATATATTTTAAAGTATTTTGAAATTTCCTCTTCTAAATCTTTCATTCAACCAGCTCCACAAATCCAAGCTTCGGATCGACGATCAATCTAACCCCACTTTTAACAATCTTGAAAAATTCCTCCTCTACTCTGTCCACAAAAGGTATTTCAGCAATCACAGCTCCAGCAACAACAATCGGATCCCCTTTCTCGTTTACTATGGCCAGAGGTGCTGTTCCTCTCTTCTTTAGTCTCAAGAGGACGTAAGGACCTACAGTAGATCCTCTGGTAAATGGGAAAACAAGAATTTTCCCCGTTATTTTTTCTCCCAAAATATCACTGTTCTCATCGATTACTACGCCCGTAGAAGAGTCTACATCGCCAAGAAAAGATATTGGCTTTCTAGAAACCAAAGCGAAACCTTCAGTTCTTTCACCGTAGAGCCCACGACACTTGAACCTCACATAAACTATAATTTTTCAAAATTATATGGCCTTTACCCTCTTCTTCTTCGCAAGAGGACGTGGTTTCATTAAAATTCTACTACCACACATCGTACATTGGATTATGTTTCTTTCAAGATCCACATCAACTTCCGCACCGCAAACGAGACATATGTAAGGCAAGTATATCACCTCACAATTTCATAATTTCTCTAATATCTTCGAAGCGGACGTAGTTGGAGTGTAGCAACCCCCAGCAAACCTGTATCCACAGTGCTTGCACTCCCAGATGCCAGAGCCCACTCTCTTTACAGCTCTCTTACCACATTTTTTACATACGTATTTCTGTCTTTGCGGTATATCAATTTCGAGCCAGGTTCTACGTATACGGAGACCATATCGCGCTCCAAATCTGCCTGCTGATTTCACTTTTTTTGTTCTTGGCATGTAACAAAAACTCGGGGGCTGGTCATTTAATTTTTTTGCCGAGAGAACGAACAAATTAGCCCATTTTTGATTGATGCACTAAAAACAGTCATAAAGCTTTGAATGCCTGATATACTCTCCTCTATCCACCAAATTTTCAACTGCGACCCTATCACCCTCCAAATTAAAAATTCTCCTAGAGGAGACCCTGCTCTTTCCGATTCCAATTACGTCCCCATCCGAGTTACAAACAAAAATGATCTCATTTTCTTCAAATTCACCTGCTTTTTCAATTGACGAGGCGAAGATGTCCCTTCCGTACAAAAAAAGCATTTCTCCCTTTTCGTTAACCCATACCTTTTTTTTATCATTCTTCACCAGCCAGTATGAACCTTCCAGAGAAAATCTGAATCTCCTCCCCACCTCCCCAATCTTTATTCCAGCCAAATAGTAGTAGTTCGAGTTTAGAAAATTGTTCCCTAGCAAGAAATCATACAGATGCTTCGACATAGCAAAAACTTCCTTCTTTTTCCCTTCTCTAACAAGTAAGACCTTGTCTTCGAGAAAAGAGAGAGAGTTGTAGTACTTCAATGCACCTACTATCTTCTTTAGTTCTTTCTTTCTAGGTTTTCTGAGGACCATATAAGGCACCTTATTAGTTTAGAGTAGTCTCCATCGATTCTGAAAAATTCGGTTGCATTAACTAATACTTCATCTCCAATCTTAACATCCTCTCTAAGTGATTCAGGTAAGACGAGTTCTCCACTGGGTGTAAACTTGTAACAATCCATGTTTTCATCAATACCAATGACTATAAACCGATTCTTCAAGAAGTAAGGGGTCACATCGCCAAAGAGCTTTAAGGTAACGTAGGTTTCGTTTGGTATTATGGAGGTATTCAGTTGTAGAGCTTTGATGTTTATTCCCACTTCAGAGTGCTCCAACTCGTAACTAAAACCTCCAATTTTGGTTAGGTAAATGTCGGAGATTATTTCAACCGGATACCTAAACATATATATCATTTTTAACTATGTTTTTTTAGTTTTTCGTGTCGCCAAATAATTTCACCAAAGAAATTTTTATTTTTCAGCATGCCCTTTGCTATCAATACTTTATTTATAAACTACCTAAGATACAACTTGGAAGGGCTGCAATGATGCCTAAAAAGAGTGGTAGAGGTCTGCAAGACAAACTTTGGCCACGGTAAGCTACTGTAGCTACAGGGTAATTGTAAATATCCAAGTATCTAAGCCACCATATCTTACATATCTTCTTTCAATTACAGAGAGATTTGCTGCTTCGATTGCCCTTTTCATCAGCTTACTCTCAGATGTTATTACAACGAGCTTTGATTGATCATGGATGCAATTTTTAGCGGCGAAGCAAAATTTCTTGTATAGATTTGCAATAATCCCCTTCCTGGCTATTCTTAGGCCATATGGAGGATTTGTTATAATACAATCGTAATCTCCTGATATTTTCGTTGCATCCCCTAAGGAAAAATTTATGGTATCAATCACCCCTGCATTAGTAGCATTCATCCTAGCACCCCTCAAATGCTTTTCAAATTTTTCTATACCATAGATTTCCAAGTTTTCTCTGCTTTCAGCAATTTTCATGAGTTGTTTACCAAATATGTTGAAGTAAGCAAAATCTCTACATTTGTTAGGAGGAATTTTCCTTCCGAATAACGCTGCCTCAATTGGAATAGTTCCACTTCCACACATTGGATCTAATAGCGTCTTATTTTTATTCCAATCCGCCAATTTTACCATTGCATAAGCTATAGTTGAGTTTAAATGAGCAGGATGGTTATAAACCCTCCACCAACGTTTGTGGAGTGCCCAATCTCCGGTGGTGTCTATTCCAACAAACAATTCATTTTCGATTACGTCAACACGAATTATAACCTGCGGTTCGTTTAAATTCACTTTTAATCTTTTACCGTAGGCCTTTAGGTAGCTGTCTATGACGGCTTGACCCGCTACCCTTGCAACATCCACCGAAGTGAAGTTGTGGACACCTGAGCGCAAACTCCTTACAGCGAAAGTTTTGTTTTCAAGGAAGTGAAAATCAATTTCGTATATCTTCCTGTAAATTTCATCCAGCGATTGAAAGTACCCTCTGAATAGGAGAATTACTATCCTCTCAATACTCCTTCCAAGGAAGTTAAGTTTTGGAACAAGAGAAGAAGTTCCATGGAAAAATACCCTACCTTTACCAAATCGCGACTCGAATACCTTTCCCCCAAGTTCTTCAATTTCATCTGATGCTATATCTTCAATTCCAGGAGGTAAAGTTGCGTAAAACTCCATTTTATCTCCCATTGTAAGATTCCATTTCTAAACATAGAGATATACGATGAGGACATTAAGTTTAAGTATTTGAGCAGATACTATGGATAAAAACAGAAGCGTGTCCAATGGGCCACACTCTAGAGGAATCACCTAATTTTCCTTATTAAAAATTCACAGATTTCATCACCAGTTCCCCAGCATTTAATTTCTCTCACGATAAACTTTTCACCGGTTTTCCTCCTTAATACGCCCTCCAATATCCCCTCATCAATCTTACAGTAAGGTTTTCCTATCGCAGGTAATCCGGAGCAATTATAACAGTCTTCAACAATGAACTTATCTTTAGAGCTTTCGGTAACTCTCCCCAACTTTAATCTCTCCCAAACGTCTGCTAATCCACTGTACAACTCTCCATTAACCATCTCCGAAATTTGAAAGTAACCAACATCATATCCAACTTTCCTAAGTAAAATTTCATTTTCCAAGTTGATTAGGTTTAGTAGTCGAATTAAGGTTCTGAAGAATTCGATTTGGTTAGGTCTAAAGTCACTTAGAATTACTCCTTCTTGAGGGAAGATGTACTCTGGATTGTTAAGAACGGTAACGTAATACTTCTTTATAAAGTTCTTCTCAATTTCGGTAGATTCAACTTTCACCAAACCCATCTCCTCCAAGGACTTGAGATGATACGAAACCGTTGCTTTGCTCAAACCAACTTTTTTTGAAATTTCCGTAACTGTCATTGGCTTGACAAGAACATCCAGTATCCTCATCTTGCTTTCATCGATCTTCATCATCCAATTTCAATACACGTTTGTATAAATCTATCGGTTTGAATTTTTCAAACCATAAGATTTATATTAAACAAATAATTCTTTGGTTTATGGTCGAGTATGGAGATAATAAAAACAAACTTGGAATTACACAAGGAACGGAACTAGAAGAGGCTGTCAACAACGAGTTTAGAGGAGAGACGATGGAAGTTGGCTTATACTTCGCAATAGCAAGACAAGCTGAGAGAGGGATACCCCGAAGTTGCAGCTGTTTTAAGGAGTATTGCACTAGATGAGGCTTACCACGCGGCAAGGTTTGCTGAACTTAATGGCCTGATTAAGAGTACTTTGAAAGAGAGTCTTGAGTACATGTTACAAGGAGAAGTGAAATCTAACGTTCATAAAAGAGAAGTGGCGATCAAAGCAAAGGAATTGGGGCTTGATGAGGCTCACGATATATGGGACGAAGCTTCAAGGGATGAATACAGACACGCAGAAGCGATCAAAGGCATACTGAAGAGATACTTTTAATTTTTACCTTTCCATTTTAGTTATTTTTTCATGCCATTTTAGCCACAAAAGGTTTAAGATCAATATAAGAATACATTTTTCAAAACTATAATTGATATTTAATTATCGTTGCCTTGAATTTTCGGTCGATTTGGGCTTAAAAGCAAATTCGCAAGTGGCAAACTCAGTCGATAGAGTTTTTATTCTTTTTAGTCTGATTTATCGAGTTTAAGAACTAAAAATAGTCTTTATCAACCCATTCAATTCTAATTCTCCGTCTAAGCTTCTTTTTGGCCTTGAAACAGGAAGAGATCTTCTGCTCCCAGACATAGACCACTGACCTGGAGCTTCAACGATGATTGAAGCAAGCCAGATTCTTCTTTCACAATTTGGACAGCAAACTGTTGCCATCTCTTTGACTTGGTCCTTGGTGAGTTTTTCAAGAGTAAGATTAATCGTTGGGCAATACCAATCCTCATAAACAGTTTTGCAACGTGGACATTTGACCCGAACGCGGCGTGGAACTGGAAGAATTCCACCTGCTGTTTTCCAAACCTTCTGTTTTCTGCTATTTTTGGTTCTAGTGTCCATTCTAAAGTTAAATCTATACGATTGCATTCACGGTATTCTGCTCTAAAGTCTAAAGTTTGTTCTCCTCTCAAGGTATGTGCGATTCCAGTTTTAAAGCCAAAACCTTGCCGATGCGTAGCCAAAGTATTGTAATCAGCTATTTTATCCAAAGCAAAGGCAATGTAAAGCATAGAAGCAATTCCAAGCTCACCTTTTTCTTCGTAAAGCTCCTTAACCCTCTCTGCAACGTATTTAATCAATTCAGCTAAAACTAAAAGCTGTCTCAGTTGAAGAGCATATACCACATCGACGTGATATCATCACCGACGAGTTCTTAATGGATTGGTTGATGAATTAGTTCAATTGCTCGAGGAAGAGTCTAATATTCAGCAGAAGAGAACAGAGTTGAAGGAGGAGTTGATTAAGTTTTTAGAGCTTCGCTAAATTTTTATTTCTTTTAATTCCTTTAGATACTGCAAGAAGACTGGCAAAATAAGTTCCTTAGCCCTCCAGATCTCCATGCTAACGATATTGTCATTCCCATCGAGAGAAATAACTACATCGTCAGATAGCATATCTGAATCGACTGGTTTCGAATCTGAAAATTTCAGATACAGGATATCCGCTTTTTTGTCGTATTCAACTTTCATAACCCTAACCTTCCATTTCTAACCCTATTCTCCACAATTTTATTAATTTTGCTTGTTGAAAAAACTGTAACTATCACGATTTCTTCATTACTTTCGTAAACCACTACCAAGTGCTTTTCTCCATACTTCATTATGGCTATGAGCCTACCTGTTTTTATGTCAAGAAATAACTTTTCTGGTTCTCTTACAGTTTCTTCGACGCCATCTTCTTTAATTCCGTATTCTTCCATTCGTGTTTTTGCGTGAGATGTAAAAATCATTTAAAGACTTCCTGAAGCATCGGTAATTTCTTGGCAATCACATTGATGTTGCAGTCTTGTTCGTAAGAATTCCAGTGCATGCATTTTTCTTTATGACATTTTGATATAGCACCCATAAATGGGCAAAATTTCTTCTTTTCTTTTTTCCCTCCAAACATATCTTTTCTTTTAAAGTCTAATCATGTTAAGCTTTTCGATGAATGCTCTGAGAGCGTTGTACGTGGTTATTGAACTTAAAGATAAATTAACCTCCCAACTCAGCAAGGGAATAGTTAAAGATACTTAGATCAATTGTTGAGGTCTTCGAGTCATTACCAGCTCCAATTAATGAGTCATCGGAATAATGGCTGGATTTACAACAATTGCAGCATCTGTTGGATTGTTTTTACAAGCTGCAACTCTTACTTGGCTGTACACCACCATCACAAATATAGGTGGGTCTTACTGGAGTTTTAGCGCCATTAAAAGCAGCAATGCTCGGTTTTACTGGATCTATATGGCAACTTTAGCCCCATTACTACCATTGATAGCGGGGATTGGAACTTTGATCGGTGTGATCTTGGTTCTTCAGACATCATGGTGAAGAGTTGGGAGCACAGTTGGCTAAAAGCGGGGTTTAAATTGGCTGTCAGAAAAGCTCCCGTTCCTCAACCAGTTCCGAGGGTGTTGGAAATACGATATACAAGCTCAGCCAAGGCTTTGGCTGGCTCGCTAAATCAATCGGCGGAGCTATAAGTTCTGAGCAGCTGTATTTTGATTTAATTCTGTTTATATAAACAATTATGCATCAAGATTACAAGAGTAACAACAATATTCTGAAGATCGTCTCAATCTCCGCTCTATGCTCTTTACATGTTTGTCAGAATCTCCAGCGAGTTTTAAAGTTCTGATAACGTTTTAACATCTTCCTCAGTCCAAGAAATCAAGCCGCCGGCGGGATTTGAACCCGCGACCTGGTGATTACGAGTCACCCGCTCTGCCAACTAAGCCACGGCGGCCTAACCTAACTTAAGCATCATTTAATATTTTATTTTTGGTTTTCAAATTAGAAAAGAAAATCATTAAATTAGGTGCTTATGAGGTGACAATATAGTCCAGACTTAATACAAATTAGGGTTGGCATTCAATAAAAATTCTGTCAAGACTATGCTAGAAATCGTTGTTGAATCGTCAAATTTCATTTTGAAGGTTGTATTTTCTTCAATCTCTTCCCAATCTTTACCCCAATAAACTTCTATAAAGTCTAGATCACCTTCAAGAGATTTTAGATGAACAATTATTTCCTTCCTGCAATATGGTCACTCAAAACTAATACTTTTAAATGTGGCCATGACCAACCCCCATAATTAAAAATTCTTCATAAAAAAAGAAAAATTTTTGAGCGGTTTTATTTTTTCTCTATAGATCCCTGCCTTCTTAAACCCTTCCAAAGGTTTACTGTAAATATGCCTGCTACTGCTATAAGAGCTGAGATCTGTCCGATAAGAACAGCGAGCATTCCTGAACTTTTTACTGCTCCTACTGTAACTGCAACTGGAGCACACATACCTTCCCACCGTTCTTCAATTAGATACTTAAGAAAAAAAATGTTACTAACTTTCCAAAATAGTAACATTTATTATGAATAATCAATGATAAAGTAGCAATAAATAAGAAAAAATTTGGGGTGAAGAATTTTGAGGGGGAGGACAATTGCGATTGGAGTTGTAACCGCAATCATTGCACTCGTATTAGCGGCGCTAATTCCAGGAACATATGCGACCGTAAGTGCAGAAAACTATAACAACTTTGGAGTTCAAGAGTACGAGAAAGGGAACTATGAGAAAGCAATCGAATATTTCACTAAAGCGATTGAGCTTAAGCCTGATTATGCGGAAGCTTATTTCAACCGCGGTCTTGCCTACTTCAAAATGGGAAGCAGATATACAACTGAGGGAAGAGAAAACCTGAACAGCGCAATAGTCGACTTCAGTAAAGCTATAGAGTTAAATCCGAACTTTATTGATGCTTATTATAGTCGTGGACTGGCAAAGATAGCATTCATCCACTTTTACGATAAGCCCTTTAGCCAAGAAACTGAGCAACTGTTTGAATCTGCAATTGAGGACTTTAAGAAGTCGTTAAGCTTAGATCCAGAATATTACATTGCTTATGCTGGTTTAGGGAATGCCTATGATCTTCATGGCGATTTTGGAAAAGCCATTGAAGCCTATGAAGAAGCATTAAAACACAAAGATGAGATTTTGAAGAAATGGGGTAAAGATGCTTTGGCAAACATCTACTATAGTGCTGGCAGAGCCAACCAAAGAATAGACAGGCTCAACACCGTCAGGGTGCTTTATGAGAAGGCTTTAGAGCTAAACCCCAATCATGAAATGACTTTGGGCCATCTAGTCTCAGTCTATGTAGAACTTAAAGAGCTTGAAAAGGCTTTGAATATAGCCAACAAATGCGTTAGTTTGAAGGAAGCTAAAAAGAGGCTTGGCACATGGGACTTCCACAGTTGGCATTCTAGAGGAATTGTTTACTATAAGCTTGGCATGTATGAAAAAGCTCTAAAAGACCTCAATAAGGCGCTTGAACTTGCGGAGAAGTGGAGCTTTATACCAGCAGTAAATAGGTACATCCCCCAAATGTACAGAGAGATTGGGTCTATATACTTAAAAATGGGAGACGAAGCTAAAGCTAAAGAATATTTTGAGAAGACAATCGAAGCTACAACAAAAATCATTGAACAAACCCCAAAATTCGCCTATAAAGCATACCTAGACAGAGGTTTAGCCTATGCGGAACTTGGCGAATATGAAAAAGCAATAAACGACCTGATAAAGTCTGCTGAGCTTGCTCCAAAAATGCCAGTAGGCCATGACTACTATTTCGTTAAAGGCTATCAAGAAGCTGGAATCATTTATATGAAGCTTGGAAACTATGAGAAGGCTAAGGAATACTTTGAGAAAGCTTTAAAGGCTATTGAGGAATATGAGTATGACCTACCCCACCTAAGAGGAGAAATTGAAAAACTTTTTACACCAAAGTGAGAATCAAATCTAAACTTAATATTACTTTTTTTGCTGACAGTAATATTTATATTATTTAAGCTGAAAAACCTATTCAATGAGGTGGTGTTAAAATGTGTGCGCCAGTAACTGTCACTGTAAGTTCTGGTTTAAGTCTGACAGCAATCTTGCCCCAGCTGATAGCATGTATTGGGCTTGTGTTTGGTTCAATCTACTGCTTTGTAACAC
>CAZPML010000015.1:10851-20413 GCA_964587675.1 uncultured archaeon | reverse complement strand
GCACCTCTAAAAAGGAGTTATATATTCCTTCTCACCTTCAATTCTAAAACTACCGAATTCTATAATATCAAATTCCCGGAACTTTGTCTCTAAAACGATTTTTTCCTTATCAATGTCTTTAAGAAGTGCCAATCCTTGGTACTTTTTACCTTTATACAATCCAAGCGCTAAATTTGTAATATCTTTTTTCTGGAGTACGTACAACCTATCGACATTATATAATTCTTTCAAACCTCTAATTATGGATTTTTCAGGACTACAACTCGCGTTAAGAAAAATAGTGAGTTGATCTGAACTTTTTAGTACAAATTCAATTTTACAACCCAAAACATCCTCTAAAAACTGCTTTGGTATCTCTTCTCCATCCAAGAGGTCTGATTTTATATCTACTTCATCTAACTTCAACCCAATACATTTTGCTCCAGATAACCAATCCTTGTAGATTTCTGATCTAATCTTTGATCTCTCGATTCTATCTCTCTCAACAACCAATCCACGCTCAATTTCCATTACTTTAAAACCTTTTAGAAAACTCGGTTTTCTCTCAAACGAAACTATGAGATCAGGTTGTATTATCTCAATTTTTGCTAATTTATATTCCTTGGCCTTTTTACCCTTAACCCATCCCGTTGTGTCAATAATTTTCTCTCCATCTAGTGTTTCCAACTCTCTCCAAAGCCGGGAAACTCCTCTAAGACACTTTGATTCGTGTCCAGACGGGGAAATATGCCCAACGAAGAATCCATTTATCATTTTTGCGTTATTGAGACACGGCTGATTCTTTACGTAACCATAACCCATTGCACCTGGGTGGGCTATATCGGATTGTCCAATATCAAGGTCCAAGACGTAACATCCGCCCCTAATGTTGGCTAAATATGTAGCTAAAGTGCTTTTTCCCGTATCAATTCCGCCATAAATAAATAATGTCTCCCATTCTTTATTTGCTACCCTTTTCCAAGACTGAGGTATGGTATAACCATCAACGATAAACCAATCCCCATCGATATCAATTTCACATGTACTTTTACAATAAATTGGAGTAAATTTTTTAGTTATAAATTTATTAATTCGAGCGCCGAGTACTTCGAAATCTCCATTGATTTCTATTTTACCTCTAGCGATTATTGTCTTTCCACCCTCAACGTTCATTTTGTCTCGTTAACTATAATCTTCAGTGTTAATATTCTTGGTTTTGCATTAATAATCCTAGAAAAGTTTTTGTCGCCCATTATTGCAACACCAAACCCGTCTTCATAATTTTCGAATTTGTAGTACCCAAAACTTCGAATTGACTCGTTCATCTTGCCAAAGAAAAAGTTATCTAGAAAATGCAAAGCCCAAAGTTTCTCGTAGCTATCGTTTTGGTAGTTGTATCTATAACCTTCAAAGAAAAAGTCCGATACGCTTTTATTTTCTGAAGTTAACCTCCTCTTAGCCACATCACCAAATATAAAATATGCATACGCAAAGCTTCCATTTATGCGTTTCAGATATCCATAAACATTACTGCAACTCATAGATCTATTATCGATCGTATCGATTGAGCTTTTTACCAAAGGAGTATAACCTACAATTAATGGCGAAATTTCATCAATTAGGCCTATTCCTCTTCTTACCTGTATTTTAAACGTCTTGTAGTTAAATTCAGATTCCCTAGCAAAATAAACCTTACTTTGTCCACAGTTTACAAAATATAGCGATATTGCTGGAGCGTATTTTGCTGAATAAATCTCTCTCAGTCCTCCAGGAATTTCCAATATATTCCTACTAAAGATAATTGGTGTCACAATGTTTCTCAATTTGCCATTAACGTAGATCCTTAAATCGTCTGTTGGATCAAGTTTCGCGAATTCCGTGAGATTCACGTACTCAAATTCGTAAGCACCTTTTGGAGTTAGGTTAACATATTCTCTAAAATCTGATAAGCGTAACTTTACATGTCGACTCTCAATTTGCCCACCTCTCATAACGTAAGCGAAAACTGATCCAAGCATGATTAATGCTAGGATCAGTGCTAAAATTCTTGCAGACCTTCTTCCCATAACTTTAGCCATTGAACTAGTTATACAAATAGGGAAAAATAAAGATTATGAATTCAAACTCTCTCAAAAGTTCTGGCCTTTTAAATATTCGAAAACTAGTTTAATGGAGTGTACTTTTACCTTAAGACGCTAAGAAGGTTCCGTCCGTAAGGGCGGAGATGAATTAGGGGTAAATTTTTATACTTTAAAATTATAAAGAAATGAAAATAACAAAGACCATCAAGTGCAAGCTCGTAAGACAAAGAGAAAGCTTGAGCTACTCAATCGAGAACACGGCAATTTCCAGCACTACTTAAAGACTGGAGTAGACGGGGGTTTATTCCGCAACAAAGCAACAAGGGAACCTATCGGAAGATTGACCCCGAAAAAGAATACCTTTGTCATAAGAAAAGACCTGATGGATATCCGAAAAGATAACGAACTCAAATACTGGGCTCGCATTCCCATGGTGTTAGAGGTATTAAAGTTGCATTAGCCCATCAACCCTTCAACTTCGAAGAATGGGAAATTTGCGGCTCTAAACTAGAAAGAACCATGAGTTCTACCTTCATGTCACAGTTAAAAGTGAAGATTGAACTAAGAAGGGAGTACCATTATAGCCGCCGATATGGGAGTGTCGGTGGCACCGCAGTAAACCGAAGTTCTACAAAAGGGTTAGAGAGGCAAGAAAGTATTTCTGGTTTAGGAGAAAGCTCGGAAGGGAGAAGAAACTTAAAGCGATAAAGGAGATTGGAAACAAGGAGCAATTGTGAGCGAACTCCACAAAATTGCTCAGGACATAGTAAACGAAGCCGAGAGATACAACGAGATAATCGTCATAGGTAACCTAAACGGTGTCAGGAACAACAACAAGGGGAGGAAAGTTAACAGGAAAGTTAATTCGATGCCTTTTTACCGCTTGAAGGAAAACATTATAAAGCCCTTGAAAGAAGGGTCTTAGTCGTAGAAGTTCCAGCACGCTCCCCAACCTCCCAAGCTTCACGGTGGAAAGCCCCGTCCGTTAGGGCGGGAAGGAGGTCACTAATCCAAATACTTATAATAGAAAGTTCCAAGTTTTTTATATGATAATTTCAAGGGATACTGACATTGCATTTAGCGGGTTAATCTGGAAAATAATTAAAAACTCGACAATTTGCCAATCAAGATTTGGGAGTTTCATCTCTGCCCCACCTACTCTGATAGTTGTTGAAAACCCCGAATTTAGTTTTAAAAAAGATCCATATATTAACGTATATGATGAAGTCTACTATCAAAGATTTGAAATACTCGTTCAAGAAATCGCTGAAAAACTAAAAAATACGCCATTTACTCGAAGAGCGTCGATCCCGATATGGAGGCCAGCTGATCATTTAACGATCAACCCTCCGGCAATAACAGAAATATCATTCCTTATTGATGATGGAAAATTGCATCTCACTGCATTTTTAAGATCGTTGGATTGCCTAAATTACTTCTTTATAAACTTCGATTTCTTATTAACATGTTTAGAGAAAGTTTCTAAGCTTACAGAGAACGAACTAGGAAGTCTTGGAATGTTAATTTCAATTCCTCATATCTACGTTAGAGACAAAGAGAGAGCTGAAACGTTTGCAAAAAGAGTTAAGGAAAAATATGGATACCACCACCTCGCAACACATCTTGTTGAGGACTATATCTCTTCAGCTTGGCATACTGCTTTGGATGTAATCATACAAAACGGTAAGAAAAAAAGAACGGAGTGGGGCGAATTCTTTTCAGGTCAAGAAAATACTTTGTCAATACATAGAATGCTAATTGAAGTCGTAAATCCTGAAGAAAATAAAATTCATGATAAGGCTCCATTTACAAGGAAGTATGGAGTAGAATACGCTCACAATTACGTTATCTACGCAGCTAAAATGTTTGAAGAAGTAAAAGGTCCCATATTAAATCGGAACGAGGAATATACATATGCTGAAAGAGCCAGATACTGCGAGAAAGACAATCCCAAGGTTGATCAACTTTACACTTCAGTAATTAAACTTAAAGGGGATCGATGTCGAAGGGATTGTTATGTGGGAATATCTAGATACTGGGACATACTTTCGAGCGATCCTCCGTGTTTAAGGGGATATCAATTTTTTAAGTTTAATGATGCTCTATATAGCGTATTTTACATGCGTTCCAATGATGCTTATGGCGCCATGCATGCTAATATGTTTGCCTTCTCAATTCTGTCAAAATATGTCGCAGAATTTCTGGGTATCAAAAATTATCGATATGTACATTTTGCGCTAGATGCACACGTTTATGAACAATTTATAGATGCCGTCAAGGATATACTGTATCCATCTTCCCCAAGTTTTCAATTTAAATAGCCTATAAGTTGTTGATTGGCCCATCTATCCTATAAACTTACCAAAATCAACGATGTCGGGTTCTCCCTCCCAAACTATTTTACCATTCAAAAGTATGTATGCCTTATCTGCAACCTCTGAGGCCAAAATTAAATTCTGTTCAACAAGTAATATCGTGAGATTTAGCTCTCTTCTGATCTGGGTTATGACATCTGCTATTTTTTCAATAATAAGTGGAGCAAGACCCAGAGAGGGTTCGTCGAGTAATAGCAGTTTTGGTTTTAACATTAGAGCTCTAGCTATTGCAAGCATTTGTTGTTCTCCGCCGCTTAGTGTTTTTGCCAATTGGAATCTTTTCCTGTAAAGTTCTGGAAATATTTCATAGACAAATTCAACGTCTTCATTTCCCGTAATTTTTAAGTTGTCCTCTACAGTTAGATCTAAGAATAATCTTCTACCTTCGGGACTTATGGCGATACCCTTGCGTATTCTTTCAAAAGTTCTAAGTTTGGTTAGATCACATCCATTGAAGTAAATTTTTCCTTTAGTTTTTACCAGACCACAAATTGAATTCATTAAGGTCGTTTTTCCAGCACCGTTCGGACCTAAAATAGCTACTGATTCTTGCTCATCGACACTGAGGTGTATATTTCTAAGAACCTTGGCTTTACCATAGTATGCATAAAGCTCCTCAATTTCTAGCATACTTCTTTCCTAAATATGCCTCAATTACTGTATTATCCCTAACAGCATCTTCTGGAGACCCGTTAAATATGATTTTACCAGAATTCAACACTATTACTCGTTCCGCTAAGTTAAATAATTCATTTAGTCTGTGTTCAATAATAACTATCGAGCAACCATTGCTCATGGTGCAACTAATAATGTCAGCCAGTTCGTGTGCCTCATTCGTGGTCAATCCAGAAAATGGTTCATCTAAAAGCAACATTTTAGGTTTGGTAGATATGGCAAGTGCTAAACTTAATTTTCTTAGTTCACCATGAGAGAGGTTGGATGCCGGTTCAAATCTTTTATCCCAAAGTCCAAAGTCTCTCAAAAGGCTTAAGTCATCGGAAACAGTTAACAAATTTTCTTGAACAGTCATATTCTCAAAAACTTTTATAATTTGGAATGTTCTCACTAAACCCAACTTCGCAATATAATTTGGTTTTTTACCAATAATATTTTTACCGTTGAATCTTATACTTCCCGAATCTGGTTTTAAAAATCCCGAGATGATATTGAATAAAGTCGTCTTTCCAGCTCCATTTGGTCCTATTATTCCAAGTTTTTCACCCTTATTGACTTTGAAGGCTACATTTTGAAGTACTGTTAGTTCACCGAATTTTTTTGAAACTCCGTTAACCTCTAGCATGTGTGTAACTAAGGAGCAAAGTTTATATATTTTGCTGTGTGCAACCAAAGCATGTTAAATGCGATCGATCATATTTGTGGGGCAATAAAGTCTGAAATAGAGACCCTTAAAGAACAAACGTCGGGTAAATTATGGAGGAGCTAATAATTAGAATCCTTATTTTTGGAACAATAGTAGGGGGAATATGGGCTCTTGTTGCATCGGGATTCTCACTCATTTTCGGGGTATCCCGAATTCTAAACTTTGCTCATGGAGCAGCATTTATAACGTCTGCATACGTTGCTATCCATCTTATCAATCTCGGGCTTAACTTGTTAAGTTCCATGGTGATAGGAATATTGGCTAGTGGGCTGATTGGTGTAGTTGTATATTTGTTAACACGTCCAATAAGAAGAAACGAGATTATGGTTGTAATAGTAACCCTAGCTTTAGCTTTACTCATTCAACAATTTGCTTTAATAACTTTTGGAGATAGAGGAGTTTCAATCACTCCCATCTTATCGGGAATTGTAAATATTTTCAACATTAAGGTGACATATATCAGAATTTTATCATTAATAACGGCCATTTTAATTCTAGGATCCTTAGAATTCCTAATCAGTAGGACCATGATAGGTAAGAAGATTTGTGCTACTTCCCAGGATAGTGATGCTGCGATGCTTATAGGCATAAACGTTGAGAAGATTTATTTATTTACCATTACACTCTCTTCAATCTTGGCTGGAATTGCAGGAATTTTGTACGCACAAATCTTTGCTATCTCCCCAGAAACTTCATTACGCTCATTGATATATGCTTTCGCCATCGTGATTCTTGGTGGATTAGGAAGTGTAAGGGGAAGTATTGTTGGATCATTTATTGTAGGTTACGTATTAGTGGCAACTATCTCTATTCTTGGAGCTAGGTGGTCGGAATTTGTTATGCTACTAACGATCATCTCCATACTCATCCTAAAACCCAGCGGTCTCTTTGGGGTGGAAAAATGAAATCGAAAACAGTAGCCATCTTTTTTGTATTTTCGGTAACTCTTCCATTCTTCATTCCAGAGGCCTACCTGTATATAATTGGCTTGGCTTATTTGTTTGCCATTATTGCGATTAGTTGGGATCTTATGGTTGGTTACACGGGACAGGTGAATTTAGGTCACACAACGTTCGTTGGAGTTGGTGCATACATTGCTGCCTTGTTACAAGTCCCTGAAAGGATCGGATTAAATTTTGATGTACCCCCACTTCTCTCCATATTGGCATCTGGGCTGGTAACCTCTCTTATTGGCCTAGTGATTGGAATCATAACGTTAAGGTTAAAAGGCCATTATTTTGCTTTAGTAACAGCGATCTCACCTCTAGTTTTTATGCAAACCGTGTATATATGGAGAGAAGAACTTGGTGGAGAGGAAGGATTCTCAATAGGGACAGAAAATGCGATTTACCCCAGCATCCTAGGTAAGTATTACATATCACTTCTAATTCTAATAATTTCCTTGATCATAATCCTAAAAATAGTTGACAGTAATTTAGGACTAAAATTCAAAGCTATTAGAGATAGCGAGGAACTTGCAGAGTCTCTAGGAATTAATACAACTAAATACAAAGTTTTAGCATTCGTCATTAGCTCTTTCTTTGCGGGAATTGCTGGAGCAGCAATTGTACATTACAGAATTACTGTAAGCCCAGATCTATACGATATACCCTTGATGCTCCTAGTCATACTATCAACTGTAATTGGGGGAATAGGTACCATACTAGGCCCACTCTTTAGTGCAATAATCATATATCTGGCCAAAAGTTTATGGATGAGGAGTTTGATAAGCTTTATAGGCCTGCCAATAAATGATGAGATCTTACTTTACTCACTACTAATCTTATTCGGAATCACGATGCCAAGGGGGATATATGAGGGAGTTGTGAAATTCTATAAATCTAGAAGCGATGGGGGGGAGTATGAGAGAGCGTCTTAGATTGTTATTTAAAAGAGTATCAATAAGAAAATTTAAGGAAGATGACATCGATGACGATACTCTCAAAACACTTTTAGAGGCGGCAAATGCTGCACCTTCAGCTGGTAATCTGCAGGCTAGAGATTTCATCATAGTTAGGGACAAGAAGAAAAAAATTGAATTAGCAAGAGCTGCCCTCAACCAGATGTTTATAGCCGAAGCTCCCGTGGTGGTCATCATATGCGCAAATTATCCACGAAGTATGCGGGTATACGGTAGCAGAGGGAGATTGTATGCAGAACAAGACGCTACTGCTGCAGTAGAAAACCTACTCTTAGCTGTTACTGCACTTGATCTAGGAGCAGTTTGGGTAGGAGCCTTTAATGAAGAGAAAGTTTCCGAATTATTAAATATCCCCGACTATGTGCGTCCAATGGCCATAGTTCCGATCGGATATCCCAGAGAAAGACCAGAGAGAAGGAGTAGGTATCCCATAGACATGCTAACGCACTATGAAGGATGGTAGCCTAGATATTTAAGTATCTTTGTTACATGTCTTAATTTCACTTGACCTGGAGCCACTGGACTCCTTACGCTACAGTAGAGTAATGGTGACCCCAAAAAAGCTCCAAGTATGCGTGTAAACGTGAATTTCCTCCCCATTAAGAATGCTACAACGTTTTCGTACTCAGTTAGAAGTTTTACGATTTTTAAAACGTCGTCCTTATCTTTGCCCATTGTAGCGATCTTGTAAATGTCTCCTCTCCCATTTTCTACTAAATCGCGAAGCACCTTGTAACTTGGAGTCATTTTGAAGTTATGGTAGGATTCTATAATCTTACAGTTAAATTCGTTAAAGATTTCGTCAGGTAGATCGTATTCTAGATCGATATACTGGGCAACTCCAATGAATTTTTTTAATCTCTCAAGTCTTGTTCTTTCATCTCCAATAAATTTTCCTCTATCAACTAGCCTTCTACACGATATTATATATCTCATCTTCGGCAACCTGTCTATCTTAAAAGGATACAAGTCCAGTCTCAGTTCTACTAAATCCGCTCGGTAAGCTAATTTGATTTCACGGTAGTTTCTTGCTGTAGCAACTAGTTTCATTTCTCTATGATGAATTCATTAACGCTTACTCCGAGATGTCTGGGTCTTGAATTTATCCAAACGCAGACTTTCTCATTTTCCACTAAGTCCGTTACCGAAATATGTTCCCCATTAGGTTTCACAAATTTAATCGTTTCAGCATTTTGTACAATTACGGTACCGCTAAAATCTTCAAATTTTGCTTTTACCAAAATGAGTGGTCTTCTCTCAATTTTCGCTCTTCCTACATAGCTCATTCTAGAAGAACCGTCATGTTTTACAATCTCAATTTCACGTCCAGCTTCCATTTCTGATAAATATGCAGTCCTATTTCCAACCTTAACATAAGCATTTACACTTCCAGCATTTACTCTAAAAGGTCTGGGTGGTGAATATTCACTACCCTCTGTCTCAGATGCCACTAAAAACATAAAATTTGATTGGTTACCAACAAGGACACCTTCTCCTCTATTCATAATTGTGACTGTATCTAAACAAACCCTTTCACCAATCCCAAGAACTTTAATATCAGTAATTGATGCTTCCTTTAAATCTATTTTTTCGTTCACACTTTTAACGATACTATAATAGTACCTGAGAGTTTCTCTATCGCCAAATACAGCCACACCATCAGCACCTTTTTCAAATGTTGTTAGATACGTCCTCACCTCGTCATCATTTTTTGCTAACACTATGGTTTTACCCTTCTCTCTAAAAGCTATAATGTTTTCTAATGGAATGATTTTTAGACCATTGAAGTCCAGAACTACATCATCATGTGTCTTTAAAACTTTAT
>CAZPML010000015.1:0-10841 GCA_964587675.1 uncultured archaeon | reverse complement strand
TTGAAATTATTATCTATTGATAATATATTTATTCTACCAAGTTTTTTTGACTTTTCGATGAATTCCTTTCTAATAATAACTCCATCAAATCCAAGTTCGATTGCATTTCTGATACTGTTCTTTACGTCACTCCAATTTTTACTATCTTCAAATAACCAGATTTCCCTCGTGTTTTATCACCTCTAAATTATGTACTATTTGATACAATTCTCTAGCTGTTTTTCTTGGATCTTTCGATCCAAATACATTCCTACCAACTGCAATTCCAGAGGCACCTTGAGTAATTGCTTTTCTAACTCTTTCAAATAGCTCGATCTCACTTATTCTTCCCCCACCTGCTACTACAATCGGGATTTTGCAGTACTTGACAACTTGGCTAAAATTCTCAACATACGGTACTTTGACTACGTCTGCTCCGAGTTCGTAGCCTACCCTTGCCGCATGGGAAACCGTTTCGGTGTTTGTAACAATGTTTTCACCTCTAGGATACATCATTGCCAATAAAGGGATTCCATAATAATCACATATTTCCGAAATCTTTCCTAGTTCTTCAATTTGGCGATTCTCACTCTTACTCCCGATATTTACATGGACGCTCACGGCATCTGCCCCTAGTGATATTGCTTTTTCAACACTTGCTAAAATTCTTTTATCATTGGGATCTACACTAAGACTTGTCGATCCACTTAAATGAATAATTAAACCAGCTTCCAATTTGGGTATTACCTTTGAATGCTTTACAATGCCCTTATGAACGATAATTGCATCGATAAAATCACTGATTTTTGAGATGAGATCGTCTATATTTTCCAACCCATCTTCTAAAGCTGTAACACCGTGATCCATTGGAACAATTACCGATCTATTATCCTTAAAAATTCTTTTTAGTCGTCTAGTCTTGCCCACCATACCAACACCCCCTAGTAGCTTGAATATTCGATAATTGTTATTGAAAATAGGTGAAAATGTAAAGCACTTTTCATTTGATCCATTAAATTTACCTAAAATTAGATTACTTAAAAGTTTTGAATCAGAAGTTTAGTTCTCACTTATTTCATGATAAATCTAGTCAATATCAAAAATCTAATAAATTTAAATATTTTATATTTATATAATTAGTACTTTAAATAACGAATGACAGATTTTCAAAAAATTTTATTTTAAGTGAATTATCTGTTTTTCTATCAGATCTCAACCAATCTGGAAATCTTTAAATATAAGCAATTTGCAATTTTTTATGGCTCTGTATAGAGGTGATTAAATGACGAGAGTAGCCGTTATAGCCGCGGGCTATTATGGTTTTAACGCAAATACGCCAGAATTCAGCTGGAAAGAGATTATGTACGCTGCTGCAAGGAGGGCATATGAAGAGGCAGGGATTAATCCAAGAAGAGATGTGGATAGCTTCATAACATGTGCGGAGGATATTTACGAGGGATTCGCAATTTTCGACGAATTTGTACCAGATCAACTTGGAGCAGTTTTAAAGCCAACTTGCACCATATGTGGAGACTTCTTGTATGGAGTTGCGACGGCTTACATGCAAATAAAAAGCGGATTAGCAGATGTAGCCGTAGTGGAGGCTCATAGCAAAGCCAGTGATATTGCCACTTTTGGTGATGTACTAAGATTTGGTTTTGATCCAATATGGATTAGAGATATCGGTAATGGACACCCTTACTACTTTGCCGCACTTGAAATGGATCTTTACATGCAAACTGACTGTATAACTGAAGAGCAAATAGCAAAAGTTGTCGTTAAGAACAAAAATAATGCAGTCCTAAATCCATCGGCTCCATATGGTGAGAAAGTAAGCATCGAAGACGTACTTAAGAGCCCCAAAGTCTTTGATCCAATGAGAAAAATAGAAATTGCTCCAAGATCCGACGGTTGCGTAGTTTTTGTAATAGCAAACGAAAATATTGCAAAAGAAATTACGGATTCTCCGATTTGGATCAAAGGCGTGGGATGGTGGAGCGAAACTAACAGTTATGATACAATGAGTTTTAGAGCTATGTATGCCACTAAAGCTGCAAAAATGGCATACAAACTTGCCGGCATCGTGAATCCTCAAAAGGAAGTAGACTTCGCAGAAGTGGATGATAGATTTGCATTTAAGGAAATACAACACATAGAAGCTCTTGGTCTTTCAAGACGGTTTGAAACAGCCTCTTTACTTGAAGAAGGGTATTTTGATAGGAATGGAGAAATACCCGTGAACGTTTCAGGAGGAAGTTTGGGAATAGGTAACTTGCTAGAATGTACAGGCGGACAAAAAGCCCTGGAAGTCGTACTCCAACTTCAAGGAAATGCTGGAAGGAGACAGTTAAAGGACGTTGAAATAGGTGTAGCCCAAGCATGGCGGTATGTTCCAACAGCAAGTGGAGCTGTTGTAGTTTTTGGATTGTGAGGTGATGTTTATGAGGGTTGAAAAAATTAGTGGACTAAAATTTCAAAAAAAGCAAGACGTTGCAATAGTTGGCGCGGGAATGACAACTTGGAAAAGGAGACTAAATGAGACTGGTAGAGAACTATGCTTTCTAGCTATTAAACAAGCTTTAGAAGAAGCAGGAATAGGTTTTGATGAGATTGAAATGGTAGTAATGGGTTCTGCACCCGACACATTCGATGGAATGCTGATGAAAGGGGAGTACTTACTTGACGGATCTGGTGGAAGCGATAGACCATATATGAGGGTATTTGTTGGTGGCGGTACTGGTGTTTTTGCACCAATTGCAGGTTACTGGCATGTGGCGAGTGGTTTGGCTGATGTTTGTCTAGTTGTATGTGAGGAGAAAATGTCATCTTGTTACCCACATCCACAATCAGCTTTCAAATACATCTGGGATCCAATCCTTGAGAGACCTCTCAATCCAAATCTAATTTGGATATTTGCCCTTGAAATGAGGAGGTATATGCATGTTCACAAAATAAAGCATGAGGATATTGCCCTGGTTTCAGTTAAGAACAAGGCCAATGCTTTGGATCATCCGTGTGCTCAAGTAGCTGGGAAGATAACCGTGGAAGATGTTCTAAATAGCGAACCAATGGCCTTACCCGTGAGAAGACTTGACGTTTCTCCACCAAGCGATGGTGCTGCAGCACTCGTGATGGTTTCTCCATACATTGCTAGAAGATTAACAGATGAACCAATTTGGGTTACTGGTGTTGGTTGGTCGCTCGATACTACATGGTGGACAAATAGAGACTTGTATTTTCCTAGATATGTTGCAGAAGCTGCAAAAATGGCATACAAAATGGCACACATTACAGATCCAAGAAAAGAAATTGATGTTGCAGAACCTTATGATCCATTTGATTACAAAGAACTACACCATATGGAGGGCTTAGGTCTTGCTAAGAAGGGAGAGGCACCAATTCTAACTCGGGAGGGAGTTACAGCTAGAGATGGTGACTTACCAGTTTGCCCTTCAGGAGGCCTTATGGGAGTTGGCAATCCCATAGCTGCAACGATGGGCGTAAAAGCATGTGAGATATATTGGCAACTTTCTTATCGAGCTGGTAAAAGGCAAGTAGCTAAAGAAGTAACGACAGGAGTCTGTCAAGCATGGGGTGATTTAATGCAGGTCGGTACTGTCATGGTTATGTCAAATAAGAGGTGATTACCTTGAGTGTGGGTAAGAGAGATATAACTTGCCCTGGTTACGCTCCAGGAACACCAATAAAAGACGAGGATATTAAGCTAAAAAAAGTAACTTCAGTTGAAGATCACCCAGATATAAGATACAGCTGGAGTGCAGGTCAAGCAATAAGTAAATTCCTAAACGGACTCAAGGAAGGTAAAATTTATGGAGTCAAGTGTAATAAATGTAAGCGAATCATGGTTCCACCGAGGATGTTTTGCGAGTTATGCTATAAACCAATCGACGAATGGGTTGAGCTAAAAGACACTGGTGTTGTCCAAACATTTTCAATTTCATACATCGATCCAGATGCCAAACCACTACCAGAACCAATTATAGTAGCAGTTATAGCAATAGATGGGGCTTCACATAACATGGGCATCATGCACTTGTTGGGTGAAGTAAAGCCAGAAGACGTATACGTAGGGATGAAAGTTAAGGCGGTATGGAAAGATGAGAAAGAGAGAGAAGGGGCAATCACGGATATTAAATACTGGAAGCCAATTTAGGGGTGATTATCTTGATTGAAAAAATTATAAGTCCAAAAGAATTAAAGCATTGGGATGGAATTATTGACGTATATTGGATTTACACCAGTGGAGAAGCTGGCGACAAATTCTTTAAAGCACTTAAGGAAGATGGAAAGTTCATAGCTGCAAAATGTAAAAAATGCGGATGGGTATATTTCCCGCCAAGAATGTATTGCGAAAAAGATTTCAGCGAAACGGAGTACATCGAAGTTTCTGGAAAGGGGAAGGTTAAAGCTTTTACTATTGCAAGATTGGATCTCAAAGAGAAAGAACTCCAAGATCCACAGATTTACGCTATTATTGATATCGATGGTACAAATGGTTGCATAGTTCACTTACTCGGAGAAGTTGACCCCAAGGACTTGAGGCACGGATTAGAAGTTGAACCTGTTTTAAAAAAGAAAGAGGAGAGAGAAGGGAAGATAACTGATATCCTGTATTTCAGACCTATTTCCTAATTTTTTGGGAGGTGTTATTTTTTGAAGTTCGAATATACCGAAGAACAGAGAATGATAGCAAACGCGGCCAGAGACATTGCCAAGGATTTCCCGCCAGAATACTGGAGGGAAAAAGAAGAGAATGGCGAATTTGCAGAAGAATTTTTTAAGGCAATTTCAAAGGCAGGATTTTTCGGGATTGTAATTCCTGAAGAATACGGAGGATCGGGATATGGTGTGACTGAGCTACTAATTGCAATGGAGGAACTAGCAGCAAATGGTTGTGGAATGGCGGGAGTTTGGTATTTAGTCCTGACGGAAGTCTTTGGTGGCCTAACAATTGTTAGGCATGGTACGGATGAGCAAAAGGAAAAATACCTCCCAAAAATAGCAAAAGGAGAGATGGAATTCTGTATGGCATTAACTGAACCAGATGCAGGAACAAATACATTAAGTACAAGAACCACCGCCACGAAGGACGGTGATGAGTGGGTCATTAACGGGAATAAAATTTTCATAAGTGGTGCTGACAGAGCAAAAGGGATGCTGATAATAGCTCGAACGACTCCCAGAGAGAAAGCGCCAAAAAAGACCTTCGGAATTAGCTTGTTTTTGGCTGACCTACCAAATGATTCTGTAAAAGTAAATCCCATACCAAAACATGGAATAAACTACTCAAAAACTTGTGAAGTAAGCTTTAATAATCTTAGACTCCCGGAAAGTGCGCTAATCCCACCGCAGGACAAAGGATGGTACCTCATTCTCGATACACTAAACCCCGAGAGGATGAGTTTTACAACCGCAGCGGTTGGCATTAGCAGGCTTGCGATTAATAAAGCTGTGGAATATTCAAGACAGAGGAAAGTCTTTACGGATCCGATTGGTAGCTACCAGGGACTCCAATTCCCCCTTGCTGAAGCCTACGCTACATTAGAGTGTGCAAAGTTGATGAATTTTAAAGCCGCATGGTTATTTGATAATAATGCTAACTATAGAGAGATCGGTGCTGCAGCAAATATGGCCAAAGCGGTAGCAGTCGAAGCTGGGATTAGGGCAGTTTATTGGGCAATGCAAGTGTTCGGTGGTTATGGTTACGCTAAAGAATATGACGTAGAAAGATGGTGGAGAGAGATCAATCTTATAAGATTAGCTCCTGTGACCCAGCAGATGGCACTAGCATACATAGGAGAACACGTTCTTAATATGCCCAAGAGTTATAGGAGCTGATTAAATTGACCGTTGAAATAAGATTGGAGGATGGAATTCTATGGGCAAAAATAAATAGGCCAGAATCGCTGAATGCAATAAATGAGGAGGTAGTTGCAGGGCTCAAAAAAGTTGTTAACACCGTTAAAGAGGATAAATCGGTAAGAGTTGTAGTAGTTACTGGAGAGGGAAAAGCTTTCTCAGCCGGCGCGGATATAAAAATGTTCTCAAAATCTACTACTTTTCAAGCGAGGCAGGTTGTTGAGGATCTTGGAAAGGTTTTGGAGGAATTTGAGGATCTAGCAGTACCCGTTATAGCTGCAGTTAATGGAATAGCTTTGGGAGGTGGCTGCGAACTAGCTATGGCATGTGACATTATTATTGCCAGCGAAAATGCTAGATTTGGTCAACCAGAGATAAACTTGGGTATAATACCTGGTGCTGGTGGTACACAACGTCTAGCACGCCTTATTGGATGGAAAAAAGCCATGGAATTGTGTCTGACGGGTAGAATCATAAGTGCCCAGGAGGCTTACGAATTAGGGCTTGTAAATAAAATTGTTCCGCACGATAAATTGCTTGAGGAGGTTAAAAAAATAGCTGAAGCTATCAAACTAAAATCACCTTACGCCGTAATGCTCGTGAAGCAATCTGTCAATAGAGGATTTAAAGCATCTCTCAATAATGGGCTAAGGTACGAAAGAGAGGCGTTTTCACTCTCATTTTCAAGTAGCGATGCAAAAGAGGGGATCTCAGCATTTACGGAGAAAAGAGAACCTAAATTTAGGAGAAGGAGAGAATGAGTAGTTGATTAAGATTGAGAACATAACCGTAGAACTAAATAAAAAACTCGTACTTAGAGAAGTATCATTGGAATTGGAAAAGGGGGAGCTCCTCTTAATCGTTGGGCCGAACGGTAGCGGTAAATCAACACTACTTAAAGTTATCGCTGGTTTGATTAAGCCCCAAAATGGAAGAATATCAATCGATGGTGTAAATATTAACAACTTAAAACCATGTAATAGATTTAAGCGGGGCATAGTTTTAGCCCCAGAAAAAATGCGGATAGCAAAAAACCTGACAGTCGAGGAGAATCTACGAATTGCTGGAAAAATTGATCACAACATTTTTAAAATTTTCCCTGAATTAAGACCTCTTCTCAATCGCAAATCTAAAGATTTAAGTGGTGGGGAAAGGCAAATGGTTGTATTAGCTCGAGCATTGCTCTCTCACCCTAAATACTTGCTCTTGGATGAACCTTTCCAAGCCTTACATTTCGATGTAAAAATGAGATTAATAAATTCAATAAAAAAAATAAAAAAGGACTGTGGTATAGCGCTCGTTACCCACGATGAAATCGATGAAGTCCTCCCTATTACCGAAAAAGTATGTATACTGGTTGGTGGAGAGATTGCATACTATGGTTGTGCTGAGAATAGCAAAGAAGTTATGAAAAGATTTATGTTCCTATGAAGTACCTTCGTCCGTTTGATCCTTGGAACTCAAAACTATGTACTTGCGGTAAGAAGTACTCTTTTAATCCCTATACTGGCTGCTCCCATCACTGCCTTTATTGCTATGCAACATACATTCCAAATTTTTTCAAAGTAAGACTCAAAAAGAATTTACTAAGAGAACTAGAGAAAGATCTAGAGAAATTGCCCAATAAATCAGTAGTATCCATGTCCAATAGTTCTGATCCATATCCACATGTAGAGAGGAAACTCGAAATAACAAGAAATTGCTTAAAAATCTTTAAGGAATACGATATACCGCTCCTAATAGTCACAAAAAGCGATATCATTACAAGAGATATCGATTTATTATTGGAACTGAATTGTACAGTTAGTATGTCGATCACGGGTTGTGACTGTCTAGAACTAAATGCACCATCGACCAATGCTAGAATCGATGCATTTAAAAAAATTAAGGAAGCTGGAATACCCACAGTTCTGAGATTCGACCCAATAGTTCCAGGTTTAAACGATAATAAACTGTGGATTATAGAGACTTGCGATCCAGATCATGTAGTTACTTCTACTTTGAAACTAAAAAGAGATGCGTTAAACAGAATTTTGAAGTTCAAACCTAAAATTGGTCTAAGCCTTTTAAGATTATACCAAAGTGGTGAAAGAAAAGGATCGTATTATTACCTACCCAGAGACGTGAGACTAAACCTCCTGAATAAAGTTACAAAACTATGCAATCAATTGGGAATAACCTGTGGATATTGTAGAGAAGGCATAAGTTTCGAAGCACCTAGTTGCGATGGCCAACATTTAATTAGGAAAGAAAATTTCTAAGAAATATTAATTACGTACTTCATGAGCTGAAAATTTTAAATACGTAATTTCCGAATAATTGAAGGCGGAGGTGTAATTTTTGAAACTAATTAGGCTATTTCTACATGAACGCACCGTAGAAATCATGTTAAAAATACTTGAAGCTCAGGAGGAGAACAAAAAAATATACCCTTTACAAATATCAAACGAACTTGGTTCGCCCTACAGTTATATCTCAAAAGTTTTAGGTGATTTTGAAAGAAATTCACTAGTGGAGAGCAAACATGAGGGTCGTATTAGATCGCTTTATCTAACTGAATTCGGTATTAAAATAGCTAAATTACTGAGAGAATTAAAAATAGAATTGAATAAAGACTTTAACGCTAGAAAAAAACTTAAAATATTGAATAATATCCTAGAGAATGAAAATGATAGAGATTTTAGAACGTTAGCACCCGTACTTGCGGAATTAGAAATAATCGGGAGAACAACACATGACGAGGAGGTAAAAAGAAGGGTAGAAAAGATGAGAAGGATTGTAGAGGAGATGATTCAATGAAAATATCTGATCATGTTGAGAAATATAAAAACGACATGGTGAAAACCCTCTCCGAGCTGATAGCAATTAAAGCGATTGCTCCAGAATATGGTGGAAATGGCGAATACGAGAAGGCCGAATACCTTATGAATTATCTTAACAATTTTGACTATGTTAAACGTTTTGATGCCAGAGATGAGAGAGTGAGTGAGGGATATAGACCAAATATTGTTGCAAAAGTTTATGGAGCGTTAAAAAGAACCATCTGGATAGTCTCCCATCTTGATGTGGTTCCTGAAGGGGATGCTAAGTTATGGTCTAGACCTCCATTTAAGCCAGCAATAGAGAATGGAAAGGTATTTGGTAGAGGTTCTGAAGACAACGGACAAAGTATAGTTTCTTCATTATATGCCGCAAAAACAATAATAGACTTAGATTTAACTCCGAAATATACTTTAGGACTAGTTTTCGTTTCAGATGAAGAAGCTGGGAGTAATTATGGGGTTAAATATTTAATAAACCAAAATGTTTTCAAAAAAGAGGATATGATAATTGTTCCAGACGTTGGTAGCCCTAAAGGCGACTTGATAGAAATTGCAGAAAAAAGTATTTTGTGGATAAAGTTTGTTGTCCATGGAAACCAGTCCCACGCGAGTCTACCAAAAGGGATAAATGCTGCTAGAAGAGCAATGAAATTCATTCTAGACCTTGATGAAAAACTACACTCCAAGTTCAATGCTAGGGACGATATCTTCATTCCTCCCAATTCAACATTTGAACCAACTAAAAGGGAAAAAAATGTTGATAACATCAATACCATTCCTGGAATAGACGTAAGCTACCTTGATTGTAGAATTTTGCCAAATTATGATCCAAACGAGGTTATAGAGTTCATTGAAAATGTTAAAAGATTTCACGAGATGAAAGACGGTGCAAAAATAGAACTAGAAGTAATTCAAAATGTAAACTCGCCACCAACTCCAGAAACATCAGAAATTGTCTTAAAATTAAAAAAGACAATAGAGACACTAAGGGAATTAACGGTTAGGTACTGTGGAATCGGGGGTAATACATGTGCTAGTTTCTTTAGGAGAGAGGGCTTTATCGATACTGCTGCTTGGTGTACAGTCGACGGATTGGCCCATCAACCAAATGAATATTGCAAGATAAATAACATGGTTGAAGATGCTAAAGTGTTCGCTCTACTCCCGTTTGATCCTGGATATTAGTTTGCTTGAAAGATAGCTGTCCCATCATATTGATATACTTTCTTAAAGCAATTTTCAAATTTTTTTAGTGAAACGCCAAAAACTCTCTTTTCTTCATATCCGACAAAAATATATTTAACTTTATATTTTTTTGCAATTTCGCGCATCACCTCGCAAGAACTCGTTTTATAAAATTTTTTTACATCTTTTGCCCTCTCTGATATTTTAGAGTAATTACCTCTCCATATAAATTCGTGGTTGGTCCACGCTATAACTGTAGGATTGCCGGTAAATGCGGCTACTCTCCCTCCGTACTTGTATGCGCATAATGCACCCCTTGTACAACCCTCCTCAATTATTACCCCATACTTTGATTGCAACCATTTTATTGCGTAGTAATCGCCACAAAATTCTTTTGTGTAGATCAGACCATCCAATGTTAACTCCCTCTTTGAATATCTCACCGGGGTTGCAAAGATGGGATATACAATCATTAGGATTACCAATATTAAAACTATCAACCTCTTTCTTTGTTTATTTAAACTGATTTCGAGAGAAGAGGAAAGTAGTAGCATTATCCAGCCAATTAAATAAAATTTGAAGACTGTATTTAGCCGGGATTCGATAGATAGAAATTCGGGAATCATAAAGGCTAGACAACCAATAAAAGATAACACCGCTGAGAAACTTCTTTTACTAATTCCAAAAATTGAGGAGACTAACAATGGGGTAAGTATTAAAAAAATAGGTCGGAAAAAGTAAGAAATAGTGGCAACTGGAATTGAAACATAAATCGCTTTTTTATCAAATAAAAATGCGTAGGCAAAAATTATGGGAAATGCAGCGTACATTAAGAATTCAAATAATTCAGTTTTCATATTGACATATGTAATTTTAATAGGAACTGTTTTTAATGATAGATAAAATATGGTAATAAACAATAAAGAGGAGAGGATCGATATTGCCATGCGTCTATCCTTATTAAGCAAGACCACT
>CAZPML010000014.1:0-20677 GCA_964587675.1 uncultured archaeon | reverse complement strand
CTACATTGCCTCGTTCTCATACATCTAACAGCCCCGGCAAGTATCCTGAGATGCCAATCCGGAATTATTGCCCCAGCTTTTAAACTCATGTTCCTCAAACCTATTTCAATCTCCTCCTCGATCGTATCCGGTGGGCCAATGTCGATCTGTTCCATTCTATCTAGCAAAGGCTCCTTTATGTCAGAAACGCCTTTGTAATTCGCCGGATTGGTTGATGCTACAACAATCGTGTCTATCTTCATCGGAACAATATCTCCCTCCGGTGTTGTTATTTGTCTTTCCTCCAAGAGCTCATGTAAGAGAGTCTGGAGAGCTGACGGAATGCTTCCAAGCTCGTCGAAGTAGGCAATACCTCTATGAGCTTTCAGAACCCTTCCAGGGGTAAAGACCCCGGGATGGTCGAGATCGTAACCCTCCCTTATTTTTTGAAGGCTTATTCCGCCTATAAGCTGTCTTGTTGTCATCATCGGATCGCCAGAAATCCTGATCCACTTCTTTGGAACGAACGTGAGCTCTATCTCATCTTCCTCAAGCAATTTCTTTTTGCAAGAAAAACATACGGGTCTAGTTGGATCATCGTGAATCTTGCATCCCTTTATGGCTAGAATCTTATCTGGAAGGAGCTTCGAAATACTTTTTGAAAAAGTAGTTTTACCATATCCCTTCTTTCCCTTGAAGAGTATGTTTGACCCGCTCAAAAGCGCTGTTTTCACCATCTCTTTCTCAGAATCCTTACCAACTATTTCTCCAAATGGATCTAAGCCAGATTTTTCATACTCAATTAGCTTTTCTCTTACATAGTCTATAACGCTTTTTGAATGATAATTCACCAATTCCTCGCTCCAGATGTCCACTTCTTCACCATTCAAAATATACCTAGGAGCGTTTCTTTCAGTTACGATCACATCTTCGAATATGTATTCGTACTCCATTGTTCTGAAATCTCAATCTTCTTATTTGTTTGTTTTGGTTGTTTCCCAATTAGATGTAAATATCTTTCAAACCTCTAAGCCAAAGTTTGGCCAGCATTGCAATTTTGAAACCCAAAAAGAATTTTTCTGAGAGTTCGAAGTTTACATCAATGAAGTGCATAGTTTGCGGTAAGGAGACCTACACAAAAACGATCCCGCTCTGCCCAGATTGCGCAAGAGGAGATTTTGCATTAAATATTGCTTCAGAAATACACAGACCTTGGAGCAATGCAAAAGTAAAGAAGTGCAAGCTCTGCAGCAATGAATGCGAAGGTATAGCTCTGTGTGGTAAACCAAAATACGGTTCATTGGAATACTACGAAGACCCTCTCCCAACAAATTGCTGCAACGCATGGTTTTGCAGGGGCAGTAAGTTGGTTGGTACGAACTTAGCTGTTTTCTACTATGGATGCAATTTCGACTGCTTGTTCTGCCAAAACTGGACCCACAAAAGGGTTGAACGTGCAAGAGTCGTAAGCTTGGATGAACTTCTTAGGGTATGTGAGAGAGATAGGATAAAGTGCATTTGCCATTTTGGCGGATCTCCCGAACCCCAGTTACCATTTGCCATTAGGTTCAGTAGGAAAGCCCTCGAGCTTAGAGACGATCTGATGATTTGTTGGGAATGGAACGGTGCTGGAAATACGTCCTTAGCTCTAAAAGCTGCGAAACTAAGTCAGCAAAGCTTTGGAACGGTCAAATTTGACTTAAAAGCATGGAATGAGAATCTACATCTCCTATTGACTGGAAGAAGTAACGAGAGGGTGAAGAGAAATTTTGAGAGGATTGCTGAGGATTATCCAGAAGTCATCTCCGCAACGACTTTGCTTGTGCCCTACTACGTTGATGAGAGGGAAGTGGAAGGGATAGCGAAGTTCATTTCATTGATCAACGATGAAATTCCTTACAGTCTGCTTGTATTCCATCCAGACTACAGGCTCTCAGACCTACCGATAACTCCAAGAAGTCAAGTTTTCAGATGCTACGAAGTTGCAAGAAAATACCTCAAAAAAGTTAATATTGGCAACCTCCATCTCTTAGGCCTCTAATTATCTCCAAAATTCCATCAAAACTAAATTCGTTTGGAACAATTGGATCTAGACCGAACTTTTTTACAACTTTTGATGTAGGTGAACCAATTGCAACAACTTTCGCCTTTGGTTTGGCGCAAAGTTCAAAGAAGTTTTCAGCTATTAGACTGCTTGAGAGGATGACAACATCAAAGAAACCCTCGCAAGCCTTGGTAGCTACTTCTCTCTGTTCTTCGCCCTTCAATTTTCTGATTTTATAGGCGATGATCTCAACGTAGTTAGAGAGTTTTGACAATTTCTTCAAAGCGCTATTTTCTGCATCGCTCTTTAAAACAACGACCTTCTTTCCCCTAAGCTCATTCAAGAACTCTTTGACCAATGTTTCGGAATCGAACCTGCTCGGAAAAAATACCTCAAATCCGCATTCTTCTAGTACCTCGGCAGTCTTCCTTCCAATGCATATCACTTTTTTCAAGTTCAACTTCCTTCTACAAATTTCCTTCGCCAGAATCTGGCTTGTAACGATGGCGTAATCGTGATCCGGTACCCCAAACTCAACAAATTCCAATTCAATAAAAGGACAACCGTAAACTTCAAATCCTTCGTTCCTGAATCTGTCAACCGTTTCCCGAAGATTTTCTTGTGGCCTAAGAACAAGTATTTTCATAGAAGTTCTTCTCTTAAATCCTCAAGGAAAGGGTACTCTTGTCTAACCTTCTCGATGTAATTAAGATCTACATCTATCATCGCAACTTCCTGATATTCCCCTCCTTCAATCAAAACACTACCCATGGGATCCACAACCAACGAATGCCCACCGTAATCCAAATCACCTTCAACGCAGTTCACACCAACGACATAGAGTTGATTTTCAATTGCTCTGGCCTTCAAAAGTGTTCTCCATTGATCTATCCTAACTTTCGGAAATTCAGCTGGTACGACTATCATTTCAGCACCCAATTTTGTGAGCTTTCTTGAAAGTTCAGGGAATCTGATTTCATAGCAAATTAAAATACCAATCCTCCCAACTGGCGTTTCAAAAACTTCCAACTTGCTTCCAGCTTCAAAATACTTCCCCTCCGATGTGAGAGGGAATAGATGGGTCTTTCTATACTTCCCAACTATCTCACCATCCCTTATTATCACGGCCGAATTGTACATCTTTTCTCCGCACTTCTCCGCAACTCCTGCGATAATCACCATTTCTCTACCTTCAGAGAGTTTCAACAAAAGCCTGAGCTCATCTTCCAACTCATCTACGAATTGGTAGTTGTGAACGTAGAATCCAGTATTAAAAACCTCGGGTAAAACTACAAGATCTGCCTTTACCTGGATGGCCCTCTTTACCAAACTCAATCCTTTCATTATGTTCACTTCCTTATCCGGCTGAATCCTTTGCTGGGCCAGGGCTATCCTAATCCTCTTTGAAGCGTTCAACAACTTCACCCTCCTTCGTTATAAACACCTCATCCCCGTCTCTTCTTATACAAAATCCAGATTCAAGCACTCTTAAATGGTATTCAAGTTCCTCACTTTTTAGTCCAAGCTCATTCTTTATATCGTCTAAATTTTTTCCACAAGCGATTAATTCCAATATTTTTCTCCTTATCGGATTTGAAACTGCTCTGTGATACCTTTGGTGGTAAATTCTACTTTTCTCGATATTCCCACTAAACTTCTCCCAACTTTGCACAAAAGTATGAAACTACCCTAATTTTTTAACGTTTCGCAATCCCTCATCCGTTACAATCAGCTTGCCGAAACCCTCTTTGATGTCAGCTTTGAGCCCCTGTCCCTCAAAAACCTTTTCCAAAAAGACCCTTACGAACTTTTTTATTTTCAGGTCGTTTAGGATCAACGTGTAAACGCCACTTCCCTCATCCTTGATTTCATACCAATTAGCCTTCTCCACATACTTAAGGATTCCTTCAACCGTATTCAAACCTTTCATTCTGTATTGGATCGCATGACTGAGCCCAATTTCCTCCATTTTCTTCCAAAAATCCTCGTTGTCAATTCTTTCCAGTTCGGAAAAAATTACTCTCCAATGTTCTATATCGAGGATCATGTGTTGCCGTTTAGCAAGATAATCGACCCAAGCTGTAAGAGATTCGATGTCAACGTCAAGTTTTAGGATCTCGTAGCTGAGATTTATAACATCCCTGATAGTCTCACTTACGCTCTTTCCTTTCCTTCTTTTAATTTCATCTAGCTTCGATTTGGTTTCTGAATCCATCGATATGCTTAACCTTTCAACCACAATATTTAATTAAATAATCAATAAATTAATTTTTCGATATAGTTTTTCATCAGCCTATTTCTCTTCGATTTCCGCAGATACAACTTACTCTTACCTGGCTAACTTTAATTTCTGCGTCTATAAATTCTAATTTAGGTTAGCAAAATTTTAAAATTTATTTATAACCTGCTCTAATATATTATCAAAACCATGGATTTCGCTAAATTTCTTTTAACTTTTATCATGTCCAATATTAATAATAAAAAGATTGAAATAGTTTCAAGTTATCAATCATTTAAAATAGGTGAGGTTTATGAGGGAGGAGAGGATATACGATGAATTTGAAACCTACATAATTCCTCCAAGTTGGAAGGAGAGAACGTGGAGTGTTGAAGAGTACAAGAAATGGGCGGAAGATCTAACAAAAGATAAGGAATCAATTGAAAAATGGTGGGAGAGGTGGGCAAACGAGCTTTTTTGGTTTAAGAAATGGGAAAAAGTTTTAGATGACAGCAATCCCCCATTCTACAGATGGTTTGTTGGTGCTGAGACAAATTTAGCGTATCTATGCACCGATTGGCAGATAGAGCTTGGAAGGAAAAACAAAATAGCAATAATTTGGGAAGGGGAACCTTGGGATAAGGAACTTAATTTACCGAGAGAAGTTAAGAAGCTGACGTTTTATGATCTATACAAAGAATCGAACAGGATAGCATATGCTCTAAAAGAAAAGTTCGGAGTTAGAAAAGGTGAAGTCCTAACTTTCTACCTTCCAATGATACCAGAACTCCCACTTTACATGCTAGCAGTCCAAAGACTTGGAGCTGGGCACAGTGTTGTCTACAGCGGATTTAGCGCGGAGGCACTTGCAGCCAGGATACTCCACGCAGAGGCAAGGATCGTAGTAACTGCTGATGGTCTTTTTAGAAGAGGAAAAACAATTAGCCTAAAACCGATAGTCGATGAAGCTCTAAAAATTTGTGAGGAGAGAGGCCATGAGGTCGAAAAGGTTGTTGTGGTAAAAAGAATTGGAGATCGGGTAGGGATGGAAAAGAGAGATGTATGGCATCATGAATTCATAAAAGATGTCCCACACGACGCTTTTGTTGAATGTGCTAGGTGCAAGGGGGATGATCTCTCTTTTGTACTCTATACCTCGGGCACGACGGGAGCGCCAAAGGGGGCTCAGCATTCAGTAGCTGGGTACGCGGTTGGGCTCTACGCTACAATGAAGATGATCTTCGACATTAGAGATGATGACATATTTTGGTGCACAGCAGACATAGGTTGGATCACCGGACATAGCTACATCGTTTACGGTCCACTGATATGCGGAGCAACAACGATAATGTACGAGGGAGCTCCAGATTACCCATCTCCGGATAGATGGTGGGACATGATTGACAGGTACGGTGTAACGATATTCTATACGGCCCCAACAGCCATAAGAATGCTTATGAGACATCCAGATGAATACGTAAAGAAACACAGCTTTAAAACAATAAGAATAGCCCACAGCGTTGGTGAACCGATAAACCCAGAAGCTTGGAGGTGGTACTACAAGAACGTCGGACACGAAGATGCCGTCACTTCCAGTACGTGGTGGATGACCGAGACCGGCCAGATGTTGACCGGCCATTTTCCAGGATTGGGTAAGATATTCCCACTAAAACCAGGAACTAATGGTTTTCCGGTTCCAGGAGTAAAAATGGAGGTTGTAGATGAGGAGGGCAAGCCCTGCAAGCCTGGCGTTAGAGGCTACTTGGTTATAACAACCCCCTGGCCCAGCATGTTCATGACGCTGTACAAAGATCCCAAAAGATACCTCGAAGTTTACTGGAACAAATTTAGCAAAAATGGGATATGGATCTACTACACCGGGGACTACGCTGTAATAGACCAAGATGGAATGATATGGGTTCTTGGTAGAGCGGATGACATCATAAAGGTTGCAGGTCACCGAATTGGAACAGCAGAAGTTGAATCTGCAATGGTTTCCCATCCAGCTGTTGCGGAAGCGGCATGCATCGGTAAGAGCGATCCGATAAAGGGGGAAATACCCGTCATCTTCACAGTACTCAAGCAGGGATTCGATGCCACAGATGAATTGGCAAAGGAGCTAAAAACACACCTAAGGAAAACAATTGGTCCGATAGTGGCCTCAGACGCCATTATTGCATTTGTAACCACTTTGCCCAAAACGAGGAGCGGAAAAATAATGAGAAGGACGCTAAAAGCCGTTTTGGAGGGCAAACCTCTTGGAGATCTCACCACACTCGAAGATGTTGCAAGCATTGAGGAAGTTAAGAGGGCATATGAGCTAATAAAAAGTTCGCTGGAAGGTGGTAGTTAGTTTAAAATTTAAAAAAATTTATTTTTTAAAAACCAATTTGGAAAATGAGGGACGAAATACTAGCCACACTCAACTCCTACGATTTTGAAAAAATAAAGATTGGAACGCTCGGAAGCCATTCGGCCCTGAACATACTCAGAGGAGCAAAAGATGAGGGTTTTGAAGCGGTATGTATTTGCAGGAAGGGTGACGAATTCGTTTATGGTAACTTCAATGTTGTCGACCACTTCATCCTAGTTGAGAACTTCAGAGATCTTCTCAAGGAAAATTTGCAAGAAAAACTTAAAAAAATGAACGTTATCCTCATACCCCACGGTTCCTTCAACGCATACATCGGCAAGCTCGGCGAACTTACAATTCCGATTTTTGGAAATAGAGAACTGATGGAATGGGAAATAGATAGGGAAAAGCAGAGAGAATGGCTTAAGAGGGCTGGCTTAAAGATACCTAAACGATACAATAACCCAAATGAGATAGAGGGTTTGGCAATCGTGAAATATCCTGGAGCCAAAGGAGGGAAAGGTTACTTCATCACATCTGGAATTGAAGACTTCAACGAGAAGGTCGAGAAGCTCATGGGAAGAGGTCTTGTGACTTGGGATGAGATAGAAAGGGCGGAAATCCAAGAATACATCATCGGTACTAACGTCTATTTCTCGTTCTTCTATTCACCAATTTTCAGAAGAATTGAATTGATAAGCATAGACAGGAGATACGAATCTACAGCAGATTCGATAGGGAGAATACCTGCAGTCGACCAAATAAAGCTAGATTTGTTTCCAACCTATACTGTAATCGGTAATTTTCCAATTGTGTTAAGAGAGAGTTTGCTAAACCAAGCATTCAAAGCCGCTCATTCAGTTGTAGATGTTTCGAAGGAGATTGCCTACCCAGGAATGGTTGGTGCATTTTGTTTAGAGACGATTTTCGATGAAAATGCAACCATGTACGTTTTTGAGATATCTGCAAGGATCGTTGCCGGGACAAACGTTGGAATACCATTCTCCCCCTACTCTTACCTGATCTTCGGGGAGAACATGTACATGGGCAGGAGGATTGCAAGGGAAATAAAACTTGGAATCGAAAAAAATTTGTTGGAGGACCTCATTTACTAATTTTTTAAATCGAAGACACGATGTTATTTTATTGAGGGTTGCAGTTGAGACTTACGGTTGCACAATGAATCAAGCCGATTCAGATATAATGAGGGGACTCATCAGCAGGCATTTCGAACTATCAAGTCCAGAAGAGGCTGAAGTAGTTGTTTTGAATTCTTGCGGAGTGATCGAATTCACTGAGAGGAAGATTCTGAAAAGAATCCAGGAGCTTAAAAAGGAGGGTAAGAAAGTCGTCCTAGCTGGATGTTTGACGATAATATCGAATGAAGCGGTCAAGATATGCGACTCAGCTATCTCTCCAACGTATATAGACAAAATTGTGGAAGTTATAAACTCCGTCGCTTCCGGTAAGAAAATTGTTATCAAAGACGCGAAAGACCTAGACAAGTCAAAATTTTTCGAGATTAAGAGAAGATTGGACAATACAGCAATTGCTATAGTTTCAATTGCCGAAGGTTGCCTTGGAAATTGCAGCTTTTGCGCAACAAAACTTGCCAGGGGTAGATTGAGAAGCTTTTCAATGGATTCAATCATCGAAGAAGTAAAAATGGCAATTAGATCTGGTTTCAGAGAAATCCAACTCACATCCCAAGACACCGGTTCGTACGGACTTGATAAGGGTCGATTCATGCTTCCAGATCTCATTGAAAGTATATCAAAGCTAGATGGTGAATTCAGGGTTAGAATCGGAATGATGAATCCAAGATTTGCTTTCAAAATGCTTGACGATCTCCTAAATGCTTACGCGGACAGGAAGGTTTACAAATTTATCCACATCCCGGTTCAGAGCGGAGATAACAAGGTCCTTAAAGATATGAGGAGAAACCATACTGTAGAGGATTACATTGAAGTCGTGAGAAAATTTAGAAGGAGTTTTGAAGATGTTCTGGTTTCGACCGACATAATAGTTGGTTACCCAACCGAAAGTGAAGAGTCTTTTTGGAAAACCTATGATTTGATTAGAGAGACGAAGCCAGATATCGTTAATATAACAAGGTTTTCACCGAGGAGAGGAACTATTGCTGCAACTCTTAAGGATATCCCAAGCTGGATAAAGAAGAACAGATCGAGACTCTTAACAAATCTATCGAGGAGGATTGGTTTTGAAAACAACAAAAAATTCATTGGAAGAGAACTCAGAGTCCTGATAACAAAGTTTGGAAAAAAACGAACCATGCTAGCAAGATCGGATTCATACAGGCCAGTTGTTTTGAAAAGTGGTAGGATAGGGGAATTCAAAGTTGTAAAAATTTCGGATTGTAAATTTAACTACCTAATGGCTCTAAACTGACCTCTTCCCCGCCCTAACGGACGGGCTTTCTTAGCGACACTCTGTAACTTCGTTACTTCCATAAGCAATTTCGTACAATTTGGTGGCATATTAGATGCGATCTTGCAAGCAACGAAAGATAACTTCGGAAACATTGACATCCTTATAAAGAACTTCATATATCGCACGAAGAAGTGGAAACTTCTCGATTTCAGCTTTAAATTGCTTTAGCATCCTATAGGCTCTTTCTGCAGTTTTATAACCTTCAACAACCCCAACACCTCTCTTCCTCAATTCTTCTAAAGCTTCACTTGTGGAAAGACCTTTTCCCAAGAGTTCACCGAGCATACCGTTCCTACCACCGCCGAATGTTGCGATTAAGTCTCCCAACCCTGACAAACCATAGACGGTATCTTTTCTCCCACCTGCAAGTTCAACGAAATGTGATGTCTCATTAATTGCCATAGTGGCAATAACACCACGAATGTTATTCAATTTTGAATTAAGAGATGTTTCTAAACCTCTAACCCAGGCGATAGCTATCGAATAAACATTTTTTAGCGCTGCAGCAATTTCGCTGCCCCTTATATCCCCACTAAGTTCAACTCCGAAATACCTAGTCTTAAAGGCGGAACCGGTAAATTCGGCAGTTTTGATGTCCACACAACTGAAAACGACCTTTGTCGGATTTTTACTTGCCACTTCCTTTGCAATTGCTGGACCCGTTATTGCAACCGTTTTGCGAATCGATTCCGGTTTTATCTCCCAAATAGCCTCTGGAACTGTTACAATCTTGCCCTCAAAATCTAGAAGACCTTTCGATATGGTCACAAGTATCCTTTCACCGATTTCTTTCTCTATTCTCCTGAAAATTGGTACCACTCCCTCAGTACTCACACCCAAAATTACTATTTTTGAATTTTCAAGTGCTTCACTAAGTTCTTCTGGATAGTAAAGTTCGACCTTTCCCAGTTTAACACCAATTCTCGGATGAGCACCACCTCTTAATGCATCCAAAATATCAACATCGTACTCAGTCCCCCAAAGTGCAACCTCGTGCCCATTGTCAAGGAGTGGAAAGGTAAGTGCAGAACCCATCGCTCCTGCGCCGAGGATGGTGATTTTCATGGTTAAACTTTAATTTTATTGTATATTAGTCTTACCATTAATTTATTTTAAAAAATTTCCTTCACCGCATTCCATATCTCTGACATCGATTTAGCTGCTTCTCCATAAAATGGAAACTTTAGAGATGACATCTGCTCGATCAATTTCTCATCAAAAGTCACAAATCCAGCAAATTCAATTCCATTCTCTTTACACCATTCTCTTATCTCCAAAGCAATTTTGGTGTTCAAATTGTATCTATTAACAACAACGCAGCTTTTAATACTAAAGTGATCGGTTAAAGCCACTGCTCTCTTCAAATCGCTTAACCCCGAAAGAGTTGGTTCAGAGATTACGATCGCAAAGTTTATTCCAGTTAGAGAGGCGATAACCGGGCATCCAACTCCTGGAGGCGAGTCTATAATCAAATATTCGCTATTCTTGGCAATTTTTTCCGCTTTCTTCCTAACTTCGCTCACAAGTCTACCACTGTTTTCCTCACCTGGCTCTAATCTTGCATGAACCATAGATCCATATGCCGTTTTGGATACGTATATCTCGCCTGTTTTCACAAATTTCATTTCTATGGCATTTTCAGGACAGGCGTTATAGCAGAGGGCGCATCCCTCGCATCTGCTTTCATCAACACTGTACTTACCGTTTTCAAACGAAATTGCATTAAATCTACACAGTTCATAACAGAGACCACACGAAATACACTTTTCGGTTATAAAAGCCTTCTCCGCCGCGAAAAATTCCTCTTTCTCCAAAATTTTAGGTCTAAGAATTATATGAAGATTTGGAGCGTCTACATCGCAGTCAGCAATAACTCCACCCTCGATTGAATGTACTAGAGCTGAGAAGGTCGTTTTTCCCGTTCCCCCCTTTCCACTAATAATCGCCACCTGCTTCATGATATCACACTATAAATATCCCTAAACAGACTTGAGTACTCAAATAGCAACTCACCATGGGAGTATTTTTCAGCGATCTCCCTTTTAAATGGAATTTTTCCGATAATTTCAATGCCATCCTCTCTACAGTAATTCTCAATTCTGAAAGGTAGACCGTGCTTATTGATCACAACACCAAATTTTATCTTCAAATCTTCCACAACTGATATGGCAAGCCTAAGATCGTGCAAACTAAATGGCGATGGTTCGGCCACCAAAATTACGAAGTCTGAATCCCTAACGCTTTCCACCATCGAACACGCAACACCGGGAGGAGAATCTATTATCGCTGTTTTCCCCATCAGCTCCTTCACTTTCTTAATTAAGAAGACTGGGGATGCCTCACCAACCTCAAGCACACCATAGGTCAGTTTCGGATTCGAATTGACTTCGACTATCTTTCCAGTTAACCTATCAACCTCTTCGATGGCATTCTCCGGACAAAAATAGGCACAAGCACCACAACTATGACACAGCTCATGGAGCGGATAGGCCTTATCGATGACATAAATTGCCGAGAATTTGCAAACTTCCTTACACTTACCGCATCCCGTGCAGTTGTCTTTCACTTCAGGAACTTTTCTGTAAGCATTCCTAATCTTCTCTTCACCTTTTAAGAAAACGTGAGCGTTTGGTTCTTCAACGTCCAAATCGAAGATTTCCACCCCATTAAAGTAAGCCAAGTTTACCGCAACCGTTGTCTTACCAGTTCCACCTTTACCAGAAGCAACCGCAATTCTCATATCTCTTCTACAACAAAATCCCCATCCACTTTTCTAATTCTGACGGAAATTCTTCTGCTTCCATCAAAACCTCTGCTTCTAAGCACTTTAAAATCCGCATTCTTTAGAAATTCGACAAGAAGTTCAAGCTCTTTCTCCTTTTCGGGATTTTCAGACTTTAACAATTCGGATACTAGCTTCTCGTATCTTTTTTTGGCTGCCGTTTCAATGCAGTGTCCCTTCAGCTCTAGAACTACATCCACCTTCTTCCCATCCCCCTTCCCATGCCCTTTCCCATGCCCTTTCCCATACCCCATCCGCCTGGGGAAGTTATCTCGCTGAGTTGACCCGATACCAATTTTTTGATTGCCTCCTCAACTGTCAGGCCAGCTGCGGAGTAAATCTTTATGCCGGCTGAACTCAAGACATCCATTGCCTTTGGTCCAACGCTACCCGTAATTACGCACTTTACACCCTTATCGACCATTAACTGAGCAGAAGATACACCAGCTCCACTCAATTGCTGAGTAGCAACGTTGTTTATAACTTCAACTGACTTAACTTCGCCAGATTCGCTCAGCTCAACTATCGTGAAGGTTGGTGCTCTACCAAATTGCGGAACCACCAAATCCTTAATTCCACCACTTTGAGTGGTAACGGCAACTTTCATAACATCACCTCAATGCAAACATCCCATCGATTCGTCGGCCTCCACAAGTTCTCTGTTTAAGTATTGCCTTATCGCATCCCTTACCCTTCCCCTTGCACCCATGTAAACCCTTATCCCATAACTGTTGAACAAAGAAATGGCTCTCGCTCCCATTCCACTACAAACTATAACATCGACCCCTATTTTCCTCAAGAGTTCAGGAGGTTTTCCAAAACCACCGAAGTGCTCACTTGTATTCCTTACAACACTAACTTCTCCTGTTTCGGTATCGTAAATAGTGAAAGTCGTTGCTCTTCCGAAATGTTCGCAGACAAAGTCGTCTAAGCCACCCTTGTAACTTGGTACACAGACCTTCATGCGAATTCATATTCAATAGTGTTTTTAGCTTTTCTCTTTTCTTTTAGGTTAACCGAAAAATTTAAGTTCATTTACATTCAATATAACCTTTGGTGATGCGATATGCCCGCAGGTGATGGTACTGGTCCTTGGGGACTCGGACCAATGACTGGAAGAGCAGCAGGATTCTGCGCCGGATATGGAATTCCAGGTTTTATGAATAGATTCGTTTTCCCACCATTTGGTGGCAGATGGTTCGGGCTATATGGAATGGGTTGGAGATACTTTGGATTTAGAAGGAGATTTGGAAGGTTTGGCAGACGAAGGTACTGGTGGTGGTGGTGATGCCTTGGTGGTGGCCAGGATGGGGTAGAGGCTGGGGCTGGCGCTGGTGGTTCTGGGCTACAGGACTACCAGGTTGGATGAGATGGGGTCCTTATCCGTTCTATCCATACCCATACATATACCCATACATGTATCCACCTTTCTACCTAAGACCCGAAGACGAAGTTGAAATGCTTGAAGACCTTAAAGAAGAATTGGAAGCAGAATTAGAGGATATTAAGAAGAGACTCGAGGAGCTAAAAAAGAAGAGCGAATCTTAACCTTTAAATTCCCAAAATTTTACATTTTTTGGCGGGCTAGGCCGGGGGGTTCGGCGTCCCCTGTAACCCGAAACCGTCGATAGGCGGGGGCCGAAGCCGAGGGAAGGCTTGCTAAACGGATGCGAACCTCCTAGAGCATCGTAGAGTCCCCGTCCCGGAGGACCGGCGGTTGTGGGTGGCTTTCCGGAGGGAATGTCACCCACATTTGCCGGGGGAACCGGCCTAGGCCCGGAAGGGAGCAGGCTAACCCCGGACGATCGGTGCTTTCGGGGTAGCGGGGAGGAGATGCTCTAGGAAGGCTAGTATCCGGTAGGCAAGTCGACCCAAGGCATGCCCGCCATTTAATAAGATTTTTATGGTCAAACAACGAGAACATCTAAATGAGAGTTTTCGAGGATGTGTACGCATACATTTGGGGAAAAGCATTTAGAGATGTATCAAACACTTTCATATTAAAGAAGGATAGTCTAATCTTAATAGATCCAGGTAGGTACAAAAGCTTCACAAATCTTTACGGGTTGATGAGAAACGATGGTATAAGAGTGAATGACATAGACTATGTTGTTAATACTCATCTTCACTTAGACCACTGCGAAAGTAATCCAATGTTCAAACGTCATGGTGCCCTTTTAAGTTTTTACGGTAAAAATAACCTTATTCCCGATGTCAACGTATTTGAACTCGGCAAAAGTTTTGGATTGGAAGTTATCCATACTCCCGGCCACACTCAAGACAGTATTACGATATACATCCCAGAATACGAAGCCGTGATCTGCGGAGACCTAATCTTCGAGAACGGAGTTCCTGGAAGGACGGATTTGTACGACAGCAATAAGAGATACATGAAGAGATCACTAGAATTGATCCAGAGTTACGATTCCAAATACCTATTTCCAGGTCATGGAAGGTTAGTTGAAGGTAGAGAAGGTATAAGAGTTCTATTTGATAAAGCTATACTAATCCTCGAAAAGTACTAAATTCAATATTTTAGGATCACAAAGAGATGCGAAGAGAAATTGAGCTGATAAAAAGATTGTACAAGGAAGTTGAAGAGATCGCAAAAATTGATTATCAAAGAATGAGCAGAGCGGGAAAGCCAGAAGCAATTTTTGCCGAACATAAAACGCCCGATGATTTGGTGAAGATAGTTGGGGAGTATCTAAAAAAATCGGATGCTGTATTGATTACGAGGGCCTCAAAGGAACACGTTATGGCGGTGAAGGATTCGTTCAAAGAACTAGACATTCAAGTAAACGAGAGGGGTAGATGCCTGATTGTAAGAAAGGTGGGACATGAAATTCAAAAGATGGGCAAGGTTGCCATACTAACAGCGGGAACGGCCGATATACCAGTAGCTGAGGAGGCTTCTATGACAGCCGAGTTTCTTGGATTGGATGTCATTAAATTTTACGACGTTGGAATAGCAGGTATTCATCGTATAATTGAACCAATCGCAAAAATACTTGAGGAAAGGGTCGATTCGGTTATAGTCATTGCTGGTATGGAAGGTGCGCTGCCATCCGTAATTGCTGGAATCCTAGATGTACCAGTCATAGCGGTACCAACGTCCATTGGTTATGGGGTAAATCTCGGAGGTATTGCAACCCTTTTTTCCATGCTACAGAGCTGTTCCTCCGGTATCGCCGTAGTGAACATCGATAACGGGTTTGGTGCGGCAGTCTTTGCGTATCTAATTTCGCTTGTGGCGAAAAGAAGAAATGAATAGAACGAACAGAATTTTCGTAGCAGTTATGCTGGTAATGATTGGCGTTTTACTCGAAATTCTAGTCCCACCTTTACTTTTGATTGATACGGCTATGATAATCTTGGGGATTTATATCCTTGTTAAGTTAAAAATCAAGAAAGCCTAGAAAACCAACTTTCTAGCAATTTAAACTGCTCATGAGTATTTATTATATCAACATCCATCGGACTCTTAAAGAAGAAAGCCAATTCCTTAACAACACCTCCAACACCCTTTTTCTTTGCAAATAGTAGGAATCTAGCGATGTCGAGGATTAGTGGAGCTGCAACTATTGCATCGACAGCGTCCCAAATGAAGTAAAACTTCATTAGCTTGCCCAAGAAACCTTTAAAGTGAATGAAATCGAAAGCAGTCTTGTTATCAACCAAACTTGGGAAGTACTGGATTTCCGTAATGCTATAGGGCGAGTAACCAAGCATTTTTTCTAAAACTTTATCCTTGCTTAGAACTTTACTCTCCTTGTTGTCTGCTGCAGCAAGAACTTTGCCGTCGTAGTCACCGAGTATGTTGTAGCTCATCCAACCCACTATCTCCAAATTGCGGTAGGCAAACATCGGTGTTAAAGTTGTCTTTACTAACGTCTCCCCAGTCTTCCCATCGTTACCTGCATGTGGGACGCCGTTCTTTTCCGCAAGCTGTTTTAAAGCTGGAATGCTTGAACCAGGGCTTGGTGTGAAGTTTGCATAGGGTAGCTTGAGTTTTAACGCTGCGTACGCGTAAAGCATGCTTGCACTTGCAAATTCTTTTTTATCCTCATCAATCATCCTTTCAAAGCCCTCTATGGAGGAATGATATTCCTCACTCCATTTTAAAACAGGTTCAGTCGATGCTACGTTTATAACGACAGTTTCCCCGTCGGAGAAACTTTTTATGTCCTCCGCAATTCTTTCTACAATTTCCCCTAGCGTCAAACCTTCTTCCTCCAAAGTCTCAATTTTTCCAAGACCCTCTATACCGCTCCCACAGTTGATTGCGGTACCTTTTTTGGCCACTATATCTTCCAGATCTGTCCTAACCGCTTCCAATATGTCTCTTTCGAAGTGTCTGTTCATCTCCCAGTGTTCCCTAGCTGCCAAATACGCATTGCCCATCGGTCTTATTTCATGACCACCAAATTCAAATTTAAAAGGGATGTGCTCATCTAGGGTTTTAAAGGGTGGTAAATCTGAAACCAAACCTATTTTGGGTGATATGCCTCTTTCAATCGCTTTTGCTCCTATCATAGCGGTGGTTGAGACAATGCCATAAGCGCCTATCAGCCAAATTTTCATGTAATCACCTCCAAAAACTATGGGCTACAATTTACTCTCCAGCTCGAAATAAAAAGTTTTGGTTGTGTTAAAAGTAATTTCCAGCCGTTTCCAGAGCTCTTGCTATTAGATCTGTTGCATTTTCTACATCTCTCAGATCTACGACCTCTACAGGACTATGAATGTATCTTGCTGGGACGCTCACAACACCTGCGGGTATTCCAGACCTCGTTAAGCTTATCGCGGTAGCATCGGTCGTTCCACCATCTGCAACTTCAAGTTGATACTTTATCCCATGCTTATCGGCCGTTTCTCTTAGCCACCTCAAAACAAGCGGAGATGTTATCAAACCCCTTCCTGAGGCGTCAACAACCGTGATTACTGCCCCCTTACCGAGCATAATATCCATGTGAGCTGACTCGCTTCCAGGAAAATCTGCTGCTACACATGTATCGATCGCAATTGCAGCGTTTGGTTCTATTGCAAAAGCAGAAGTTCTTGCACCTTTTAATCCCACTTCCTCCTGTACAGTTGCGACTGCATGGATCGTTGCTTCGCTTTTAGTTCTTTTAATGGCCTCGATCATCACAGCAACCCCGACCCTATTGTCAAAGGCTTTACCCGTTATTCTATTATTAGTTAACTCAACAACTTCTCTGTCAATTGCAACGGGGGTTCCAACTTCTATTCCCAAATCCAGAACTTCTTCTCTGTTTTCTGCTCCAACGTCAATGAACATATCTTTTATTTCAACGGCTTTTTTTCTCTCCTCATCTCTCATCAAATGCGGTGGTTTGCTCCCAATAACTCCAAATATTTTCCCCTTATTTCCATACAGAATAACTCTCTGAGCAAGAGCTATCTGGGAGAACCAACCACCGATCGGTGTTAAGCGGATGAAACCTTTTTCGTCAATGCTCTTAACGACGAAACCTATTTCATCTATATGGGCTGCAACCATTAACTTCAGGTCATTTCCATTTCTTATCGCAAAAAGATTTCCCATAGCATCTATTTTTATTTCATCCACCAACTCCTCCAACTCCGATTTCACGATTTCCCTTATTTCCTGCTCAAAACCACTAACTCCGTGAGCCCTACTCAATTTTTTTATCAATTTGATTAGATTCGACGAACTACTCGAGCACGGCATGTCTCGCCTCCAAATCTTTCTCGGTAAGTTTTTTTCTCATCATGAGTTCAGCTACAAGTGCGTCGAGAAATATCATTGCAGTTAATTCAAACATCGTCCCAAGAGGGTCTAGCTGGGAGAGGATCTCGTCTCTCTCGTCTTTTAATTTTCCTTTTATTAGAACAACTATGTCGGCCATTTTCGCAAGTGTTGAGCTTTTTTTACCGGTAATTGCAACAATTTTAGATCCGATTAGTTCCTTTGCTTTCCTACTTATATTCACAACTGATGTCGTTTCCCCACTACCAGAAATGGCGACAAGTAAATCTTCTTCCTTTATCCTCGGAGTCACGGCCTCGCCTACAACATACACGGTGTAACCCAGGTGCATGAGACGCATAGCAAAGGCCTTGGCAATATATCCGCTTCTTCCCGCACCGATTACAAATATCGACTCGGAATTTTCGATCGCGTTTATCATCTCCTCAACACTTGGCATCTCAATATATCTTTTGAGATTGTTTATGTGATCTGACACTATCTCCAAAAATCTTAACAGCGTTTCACCCACCATATTTCCAACATTTCCCCTTTTTATCTGTTTTTAATTCTAACTATATTTGCCTATATTTGCCTAAAAATTTTTTGAGAGTATACATCCAATGGAAATTTATAATCGCAACATGCAATCTAGACGCTCCACTTCGATTTTCAAATTAGTTCATAAATTTAATATTTATTAAAAATACTTGAAAGCCTATTTTCAATATTTGATAGAACCCTTTCCTCATCGATCGTTATGATATTGCCCCCATCCAAAATTAGATTGCCATCGATAATTACGGTATCGACTTCATAGCCAAGGGAAGCGTGTACAATAGAATCCTCGAGTTTGTAAACTGGATTGTAACTCAAATTTTTCTTGACAATTACGATGTCGGCCAATTTACCTTCCTCCAAACTTCCTCCTGGCAAATCAAATGCCCTATACCCATTCGAAGTTGCCATTTTCAATAAATCGATGGAACTTACGAATTTTCCCCTGAGTCTTTGAAGGAGTGATGCAACCCTCATTTCGAAAATTATGTTTAAGGTGTTATTACTCGCCGCACCATCCGTACCCAAACATACGTTTATGCCCCTCTCCAACATTTCAGCCACTCTTGCGATGCCCGAAGACAACTTCATATTACTACTCGGGCAATGAACTACGCTCACACGATCTTTCACAAGCAAATCCAATTCTCTATCGTTTAACCATATCGCGTGCGCTATCGTAGTTCTATCATCGAGAAAACCTATCTCATGTAACAATTCGACTGGACGATAACCATACTTCTCCTTTACCTCTCTAACTTCCCAAGCGGTTTCAGAGACATGTATGTGCTTCATAACACCCAGTTCATCGCTTAGTTTTGAAACTTCCTTTAAAAATTCCGGTGAACAGGTGTAGGGTGCATGGGGTGCTAGGATACATGTTATACCATTCTTATCTCGCCAATTTGAAATGAATTCTAAAGCTACTTTTAGCTCCTTTTCGGCTAATTCTTCATCACCCCTATCTACCATGCCATATCCCAGGATTGCCCTTAGGCCTACATCTCCAACCGCCTTAGCGACACCATCCATATGGATATACATGTCAACGAAGCAGGTAATTCCAGATTTTACCATTTCAAGGCAAGCAAGCATTGTCCCCCAGTAAACGTCTTTTTCCTTCAACCTTTTTTCAACTTCCCAAATCTTATGAAGCCATTCTTTTAGCGGTAACCCTTCGGCGTATCCTCTAAGCAGCGTCATTGCTGCATGTGTGTGAGCATTGAAGAAACCTGGAAAAACTAGATTTGACCTCGCATCGATTCCTATTTCTCCCTCGATTTCCTTTTTTCCAATGTACTCTATTTTGTTTCCGTTAATCCCAATGTTACACTCCAAAAATTTCCCTGAAACAAAGCACCTACCACCCCTTATTGCGATGTCAAAAATCTCAGCCATGTTTCAAAACCTCCCTGCATTGATTTCTAAGAGGGCATTCATTACAAAGTGGTTTTTGAGGTTTGCACACAGTCTGACCAAATCCAACAAAGACTCTGTTCACTCGGTTCCATAGTTTTTCGGGGAATATCTTTTTTAACTCAGCTTCGGTTTCGTTTGGCTTCTTTGTTTTAACGAGACCTATTCTATTAGATACCCTATGAACATGCGTGTCTACAGCGATAGCAGGATGACCCAGATGAGCAAGCACAACATTTGCTGACTTTCTACCAATTCCAGGAAGTTTAATCAGCTCTTCAAATTGTAAAGGAACTTTCGAATTGTAGCGTTTTACTAAAATTGTCGCAAGTTCTTTGAGTCTCCTAGCCTTAACTCTGTAAAATCCAACTCCTTTGATCAGATCCTCGATTTCAGAGACGCTCATCGAAGCCAATTTTTCGGGGGAGTCTGCCAAATCTAACAGTCTTTGCGCAGCTTGGATCGTGATCTCATCCCTCGTCCTTGAACTTAGTAAAGCGGCCACCAAATGGTGAAATGGAGTTCTCAGTTCACTCTTTAATTCATATACCGGTGCTTTTCTTTTCCTCGATTCCACTTCCATGACATCGAGCAGCTTAGCTAGATCCACGATCCAAATAATGGCAAGGTTTTAAATAAGTTCTTAATAAGTTCGAATATGAAATTCGACTATGCAAAGGCCGGTGTGGACATAAAAAAAGAGGATGCTGCTATTAGAAGTTTGACCAGTGTTCTTAAATACTCCAGGTCCGGTTTTGGCAAACCGATCCTCACTTCCCACTATGCTGGTGTTATTGACGTCGGCGAATTTGGAATTGCTATAACAACCGATGGCGTTGGCAGCAAAATTTTAGTTGCCAGAGCCATGAACAAATTCGATACCATTGGGATAGATTGCGTTGCTATGAACGTTAATGACCTACTGGCAATCGGAGCCGAACCACTCGCCATGGTCGACTACATTGCAGTAGATCAACCAAATGAGGATATAATGGCCGAAATAGCCAAAGGACTTGAGGAAGGCTGTAAGCAGGCAAACATCACACTTGTTGGTGGCGAGACCGCAACTTTGCCAGAGATAGTCAATGGGTTTGATTTGGCCGGAACCGCAATAGGATTTGTCAAAAAAGATAAAATAATTA
>CAZPML010000013.1:0-20922 GCA_964587675.1 uncultured archaeon | reverse complement strand
TTCAATAAGGCTCCTAACTCCACTAATGTTATACAAAGCTAAAGTACCTAAAATCACCCTCTTGACTCCGAGATTTAGCAGTTCCTTAGCTGTGTTAATGGATCTTATTCCTCCACCAATTTGAACATCCACATTAAGATTGAGGATTTCTGTTAACAACTGCTTGTTTTTCAAAGTCCCACTAAATGCTCCATCTAGGTCAACAACATGTAGAATTCTTGCACCCTTCTTTATCCATGTTTTTGCGACTTGTACTGGGTCGTCTGCCTCGAATGTTATGCGATCCTCTTTACCTTGCAATAATCTGACAACTTTTCCGCTCTTAATGTCAATTGCTGGTATAATTTCAAACATTGGCGAATAAACTGCCTAGCTGTTTATCTTTCTATCGCTTTAAGATCTAAAATAACTGGTTGGTAATTGAAACGTCCTTAATCCAGTGAAAACTTGTCAAAAGTTTTTTAAACTAGAATACTAAAAATAAAAAGAGCATGGTGAGACTTTCTAGAATACAGAGAATCAAGGAATACCTTTCTAAGAGGAGAATTACTCAGAGAAAAAAAGTCGGTGTTTTGGTTGATGGTCCAAACATGCTTAGGAAAGAGTTCAACATAAACCTAAGGGAAATAAGAGAAATATTGAGCGAATATGGAGATATAAAAATAGCAAAAGTTTTTCTTAATCAGTATGCCACCGAGAAACTTGTCGAAGCGATTGAAAATCAGGGTTTTGAACCGATAGTCACCTCCGGTGATGTCGATGTCAGAATGGCTGTAGAAGCGATGGAGCTCATATACAACGATTCGATTGATGCTATCGCGCTTGTGACCAGGGATGCTGACTTCAAGGCCGTACTAATGAAAGCCATGGAAATGGGAAAGGAAACGATTATCATTGGAGCGGAACCAGGTTTCTCAACTGCATTGAAGAATTCTGCGGACATAACCATCGTCTTGAATGAGGATGAGGAAACAAAAGTTGAAAGCGAAGAACTCATCGAAGTTTAATATTTTCCTGTTTGAATTCGCTACTTGCGGGGAGAAATTAGATGACTCCATTACTATTGAAGGATTCGCGATGTTCAAATCCTATTACAATGGTTTTAATAAGATCTCCAACGTTAGAGCTTTCGTTAGAGAGGAATTTTCATACCTCAATCTACCAGTTTTGAGTGTGGAGAAGATAGAGGAAGAATTGGAACGCAGTGATGCATTTCTCATAATAGCCCCAGAAGATGACCTAATCCTCTATAAACTTACAAAAATTGGCGAAAAACATTGCTATAACCTTGGATCATCAAGTAAAGCTATTAAAACTACTTCAGACAAATGGAGACTGTACAAAAAGTTAAAAGGTAAAGTGAGAATTCCAAGAACTTCAAAAAGACCGATCTCCGAGAATCAGATAATAAAACCCCGTATTTCCTGTGGTGGAAGTGGTATTAAGTTTTCTAGATGGAAACCCGAGAATTACATATTCCAGGAATATATTAGGGGAATGCCGCTGAGCGTTAGTTTATTGATATCTGATGCCATCTATCCAGTTAGCGTCAATGAACAAATAATTGAAAATTTTAGATACTATGGTGCGGTTGTGCCAGCCAGAATAAGTAGCGAGATCTCAAGTGAAGTAATTTCAGAAGCGATTACCGCATCTGAAAGTATAAGAGGTTTAAACGGATATGTTGGAGTTGATCTGGTTTTTTCCGAGGAGCCTTATGTAATAGAGATAAATGCACGTCCAACTACTCCAAGTATTTTGTTCGAATTTACTCATGGAATATCATCTGCAGAACTTATATGGAGATCGCAGACTGGAAATTTAGTCCTTCCAAGACCGAAAAACAGATACAGACTTCATAAACGAGAAAATTCCTGTGATAGGGTGTATGCAAGTTATGGTAAATATAAATTGTGCATCGAGGAACTTTGAAGAAATGAACCTTCCTCTGGATTTAGCCATAAAATTTGTTTTAAAATGACTCAACCAAACAGTCTCCTCCAAAAACTCTTTTTCTCCTCCTTAATAACCCCAGTAGCTTCTTGATGTCTACTCTTTCTCCTTCTAATCCTTACAATTATTGGTCTTTCAAGTTCTGGGCTTATCACCATTGCTCTTCCAGTTGGTAGACATTTGATCTCTTCTATCATATCATGTGTTATACCCTCAACCCCTTTTTTTATTGCATCCAAATCATTAGGATTGGTAAGCTTTAGAACTATTTGGGTATTGCACTGGCTGATGACGTTCTTATCAACTCTTGCAGGTCTTTGGCTGATAATCATTAATCCTAATCCAAATTTTCTACCTTCACTTGCTATGGTCCTAATAATTTTTGTAGAAAGTGCTTTACCAAAACCTCTCTCAGGTATGAAGTTATGCGCCTCTTCTATAACAATCATTCCGGGATTTATCATCCCTCTTTTCCTCAATTCAAAAATTTCTGTGCAAATGTGAGAAACGATAAGATCTTGATAAATCGGATCTACACCCCTTAAGTCTATAATGCTAGCTTGCCCTCTACTTAGCAATTTCTTAATATTTGTGGGTTTCTTTCCAAATAAACCCAAATCTGAGATCCTAGCTAGTGCGCCAATTAATGTCCATTTACTGGGATGTTTTAGATTTTCTACCTCTCCAATTACGTCTTCGATCGAGTAATCTTCGGTTAAGTTCCTTATAACTTGATAGAGCAAGCCTTGTAAAGTGGGGTTTTTTATTTCGGTTAACCTTAGAAGTTCCTCGAATGAGAGATTGTATGAGTTCAAAATTAACCTCTCATCAGCCTCGTCACTAAACGGAGAGATCTGGGGAGTATAAACTTTGACTTTATAGCCCTTGGCCTCTATTCCAAATTCATTACCGTTTAGATTTCCGGGTTCTCCCAAAGTCTTATACTCGCCGTGTGGATCTACTATTAGAACTGGTACTTTCTTCTCCAAAAGTTCTTCGATTAATACACTTGCCGCATAACTCTTACCACTTCCGGTTTTGGCAAGTATACAAACGTGTTTCTGGACAGTGCTATTCGTATCCAGCTTAACTTTGATATCCGTTTCACCTAATAGACCTATATATAGCCCCCTTTTATTTATTCCGAGCGTCTCTCGAATGAGGTCTTCACTAGCAAGATATATCCTCTCGCCGGGAAGGAAAGGACTCCTCGGAACTTTTAGAACTTTGTCCTCTCTTTTACCTATCGCAATGGCCTTTCCGATAAGTACCTGTTCTTTAGTTGATTCTCGAATTTCTTTGAATTTTGCTGAAGTTGTCGCTTTGATGTCTGCTACATAAGCAAGTATCCATCCATCAAATTCATTCCATACTTTTATGTAATCTCCCTTTTTAATTAATTTAGGATTTAAAACTACGAAGTTGAATTCGAGAGGAGACGTATCACCAACTATTTTTCCCACTATTTTTCTCATTAACTAAAAATTGTCGTAGATTTTTTATTTTTTCTCTGACTTCAATTGATCTATTAGCAAGCTTATTTCGTTATCATCCAGTTTTCCAAGGTTCTCTTCTGCTTTTTTAGCTGCTCTTCTAAGCTCTAGAGAGCCCTTTATAAATTCGTAGCCCAATCTTGCAGTGAAAAACGCTATCGCAATGAACAGAACGATGGAGAATGAGTTTGGGATGACATCTCTTAGGAGAAAATGTGCCGACAACATATATGGGGAGAGGAGGATAAAATACAGGGACGTTAGGAATACCATCCTTCTAAAGAAAAATGGCCAAAACATTTCGCTGAGGATAATTTGGAACCCCTTATATGCCTCTTTATCTCCCGAGGCCATTGCTAATACTGAATAGAATTGATTTTCCTCAATTTTTCTTTCAATGTCTTCCATTTCCTTGAGATATCTCCTGAAAAATTTATTCAGAACGTATCCTTCAACTTTTTCATTTATTATGACAATAAATATCGTTATGGCTATAAAAATATAAAAAAAATTGTTAGGAATCATGGCGGAAGTTTTATTCCGAAGAGTCCTGATAGTATGTATCTAATTCCAACGTATAGGGCTAGAATACCGAATATTACGTACAGTGCATCCATTGGGAGATATTTCTGAGTTCTCGGGCCGATGTAGCTACCGATTAGTATTCCGACCCAACCAATTACGATTGGCCAAACGAACTCGACACCTCTGGCGAACCAACCCGCAAGTGCTGAACACTGGTTGAGGAACACGGTTAGGGCAGATGCTGCCGGGGCTATATACATTGGCCAACCTATGGCAACGAAATATGGGACGATTGCAAATCCTCCACCAATGCCGACTAGAGCTGCCACGAATCCAATAAGCAAACCATAGAGGAATGGACCGTAATTAGTTGCAACGAAGTGCTCTCCAAAGAAGTCGAACTCGACCTGTTTCATCGAATATTTGACGTTTGTAACTCCCTCCAATTCTTTAAGTCTACCCTCTTTTCTCAATTGTTCAACTCTCTCTCTAAATCGTTTAGCAGCCTCTCTACCCTTTGACTTAGATGCTTTGGCTCTAGGTGTAACTTGGTAGAACATGAAGAATGCAACTACAAGTACTACGAATCCGAAAACACCTTTGTATAATTTAATTCCGAGAGCTCCACCAGTTCCCCAAACTGCGACCTGAGCACCGATTATCATTCCAAGTCCCATTGCTAGGCCAGCTGGCCATACTAACCTCTTTTGGGTGTACCAGTTGATTGTGCTTGAGAGTGAATTTAACCATGTTAGTGCAGTGTTTGACATTCTAATGTGATCTGTTATGTATTTACCCGCATCGGTGTAGAATCCCTTGGTTATCTTGACACCTTTCAATTTCCCAGCCCAGCCACCGATTCCAAGAATGGATATATGTCCAACACCTGCCATGATCCCTCCGAATGCGCCGACGGTTGAGAATATCCAACCAACCCAGATGCACCATACTAGGTACAAAGCTGGGTTTATTTTGATCTCTTGGCCCGCTATATACAGCCACGTTACATCCATCATTTCTTACACCACCTCCAATTTTTTAAAATTTAAAAAATCAGCATAAATTACTCACCAATCTTCTTAATCCTAACCTTGATGTACTTGAGGAGTGGGTTACCTCCGTATTTATCTGCAACGTTTGGAGCCATGAGTTGTGCGACGTTAAATCCTTTGTATTGTGGGAATCTTGGATCGCCCTCTAAACCCCTCCAGTGACCGAATCCTCCGGCAGCTCCGACGACACCCTGTCTTATATTCCATGTAACAAGCGCTGTGGCCTCGACTTTACCCCATGGAGATTCAATTAAGATCTTGTCTCCTGTATTGATCCCAAGTTTTGCAGCATCTATTGGGTTTATCCAGACGGGGTTCTGGCCCCTTAGTTTCATGAGGTGTAAGGCGTTGAAAGTTGAGGCGTGTTCATGCTCAAAGACTCTGAAGTTTTGCATGATCAGTGGGTATTCTTCATCTGGAACTAGTTCTGGGTATTCTTCCTCGATTGGTTTGTAGTCTGGGAGTGGATCAATACCCTTTTCCTCAGCAACTGGATTCTTGAAGTTGTATTTTCCAGTTTTTGTTTTTCCAGATGAACTGTAACCTTCCGGAGGATTCAAACTGCCCCACTTCTTGTACTTGTAGTATTCAGCTTTGTCCGTGATTATGTAACCTTTCTCTTTTAGTTCATCGTAGCTCCATGGAGTACCTTCAAGCATGGCTCTTAGAGCTTCTTCAATGTCGGACCATGGGAAGTATTCGCCATAACCGAGTCTTTTGGCAATCTCAATGAATATCCACCATTCGGGCTTAGATTCGTACATCGGTTCGATTGCTCTGAAGTATCCCGCAATAAATGCCTCGTAGAGCCAATCTGCTTTTATTTGATCTCTCTCTAGGAACGTGCAGTCAGGTAGTACAACGTCCGCGAGTAGAGCTGTATTGTTCATGAACGCGTCAACTACAACCACCCAATCGAGTTTCTTGATAGCATCTACTACAGCTTGCTGGTTTGACCACGAAAGCACTGGATCTCCGTAATAGCAGAATAAAGCCTTAAATTTACCTTCTTGGACATCTCTTGGGAAGAACGCTGGAGCGAAACCGCTCCACATCTTGAGTTTATCAGGTTTCTCTTTTGGAGAGTTATTGGGAGGCTCCTTGAGGAAAGGCTTCTTTAATTTCCTCTTAAATGGCAATTGAGGCCCACCAGGTGCATCAAAAGTTCCCTTAAGTGCGTTGAGTGCCATGATAGCCTGAGTTGCGTAGAATCCATTTGGCGTTTGAGCGATACCAGCCCAAACCATTGCTGCAGGTCTTTTAGCGTATGCAAATTCTAAAGCCAACCTTTCGATTGTAGCTGCTGGAACACCACTTATCTTCTCAGCCCATTCCGGTGTCCGTGGAACACCGTCCTCTTCGCCTAATAGCCTCTTCTTGAAGTCTTCAAATCCATATGTCCAGTTTTCGACGAATTCTTTGTCGTAGAGTTCATTTTTGACAATAACGTAGCACATTGCCATGGCAATTGCTGCATCGGTTCCAGGTTTGGGTGCAATCCACTCGTGTGCAAGTTCAGCGGTTTCTGATCTTCTGGTATCTATCACAACAAGTTTAGCTCCTCTTTTGAGTGCATCTCTTAGGAATTTTACTTTTCTTCTTCCATATGAGGTTGCAACCTCATTTACACCCCACAGCATGATGTAATCCGATTCTCTGTAGTCTATCCACGGTCTCTTATCATTTAGATTGTGTTCGTTTGCTACTCTAATGGCATTGTCGCACATCGGTCTATGAGTTGTTTGGACTGCACCATAGGCCTTCATCACAGCTTCAGTTAGCCAGTTGTTCCAGTCATTACCTCTCAGCCAAGCCACTTTCCCGGGTTCAACGCTTTTCATGAGTTCAACTACTTTGTCCAATGCTTCCTCCCATGTAGCCTTTCTAAATCTTTCACCTTCTCTGATCAGAGGAGCCTTGAGCCTATATGGACTGTAAGTTAAGTGCCAAGAATAGGCACCTTTGGGGCATACCAATCCTCCACTTTTTGGATCTCCCGGTAGCCCTGTGATCCTTGTTATGATTCCATCTTTAACGTAAACGGTAATTCCGCAGAGCCCTCCGCAAATGTAGCAGTGTGATTTGACGACTTTCTCTCCTCCATAATCCTTAACACCTTCTTTGATGGTAACGAAACCTTCATCTGGAGCCACTTCTCTAAAAACATCGGCAATTGCCGACATGGCATTAACAAAGGCCTCGTCTGGTAGATTGAAGTTCGCTATTTCATCAGCTATGTCCATCTCCATTGAGATGACTCCATTTAATATTCTCGCGATGGACTTGTAGAATTCAGACTTTGAGTACTCTTCCAGATTTTTAGCGAACTCTTTCATCCAAGCGAATCTCTTTACCAGATCTCTTTGGAGCTCCGCAAATTCTTTTTTCTCACCGTTGGTGCAAAGATAGGCTAGGAATTCGAGTTCAACTGCAACGTGGTCGTCGAGATCTGGGTACTCATCATTTTTGTGAACACCAGCTTTTTTGAACAGTTCTCTAATTTCAAGCACTGGTTTTTGATTAACTAAGGGTTCACCCGTGACGTAGCAAGATTCATAGGGGAATACGGGAGTTTCACCGGCATTCAGGAAAATGTCAGCATACTCATATCTGAGGGTTTTCCACTCCTCTTCCACATCCTTGATCGAGTCAAGATAAGCCTTGAATCTCCTGAAACCTGGGAAGGTCTCAGGAGATACGCATCTTAATAGGTTTGACATTTTCTCTTTCACGGTATCACTTGTTAGCTTCTCAAGTAGTTCTCTTGGCACTTCATCCCTGAGAACAGTTGACAGGAACTTATAGACAACCGCTCTGTCTTTGCAGAACTCTAGAAGTTGTTCTTTCACCATTTAACCCACCTCCAATAGGATTTTGGGTTGAACATATATATTGTTTTCGAAATCATAAAAGTAGTGCGATAAATTTGTTATAACGAATTTTTCGTAATACTTAAAATTTTAGACTTACCGAAATACTCCTAGTCTAAGAATAACAATTGTAATTTAAAATAACAAACGATTAAACATAAATTACAAAAAAATAATTTTTATTTTGAAAGAAGAAGCCTCTTAGAATTTAACATGAATTTATATAATATGAATAAATAAAAAACAAAAATATATATATTAATGGTTAAGTTTGAAATTACTTTTTAAAAAATTTGAATTTTAAAAAACTTGAAACAAACACATTTCGGCAAAGTTTGCAAATAGAGTTTTTCCATTCTCAATAATGAGATTTGCATACTTCTTTATTCTATTGCTTTCCATGGAAAGTTTTGTAGCGACGAAATACACCTTCCTCTTAGCTTTAAAGCCTTCGATCTTTTTTATTTTTATCATTCCAACTTCGCAGGCTCTACATGCAGCTATATAAGACGTTATGGCAATTCCTATTCCGTTACTAACACCATTGATTTGGGAGAAGAAATCACTAACAACATAAGAAATATTTAGATCGTCGTATCTTACTCCACTTGCAGCTAGCGCTTTTTTTAGACTTGTTGTAATACCATAGTCGTCTGTTAGGGATATAATCGGTTCCTTGATAACATCATTAACAGTTATTACATCTTTTCGAGCTAATGGATGATCGTTTGGAACTACGAGAACTAACATATCCTCTCCAATTTCTTCAACAAAAAGCCTGTCAGAATCGAGGTGCTCCTTTAGTATATCTCCAACGATGGCAAAATCATATGTACCGTTTATAACACCTCTAATACATTCATGTGCTCCTCTTAATTCAACTCTAACATCGATTTCTGGGTATTTCGTCCTTAAAAGTGTTTGGATTTCGTAAACAACGTTAATTCCGACCATACCTGAAGCAATAGTTACTTTTTCTCCTTTAATGTTTATGATAAGCTTCCTAGCTTCTTCAACGCTACTAACTATTGTTTCCATATTTTTGAGTGCTATTTTGCCCTCATCCGTGAGTTCGACGCCATTTACATTTCTCTCTAAGAGTTTTGCTCCATAAAACTTCTCAATTGCATTAATTTGAAAACTTACAGAACTTACGGACATACCAAGATTCTTAGCTGCTTTTTTGAGACTACCTGCATTTACAACTTCAATAAAGGTTTTCATGAAATCGATCCTTACCATTGTTCAAAATTTTTGTAAAACATTTTAAAATTTTCGATCGAGATTTATGTTAAAGTTTAAAAATTTTAAAGATTAAAAATAAGGAATTTTTTACTAACACCTTTTTAAACTAAGCCTGTTAATCTCTCTATGGTCACGATCGATGACGTTTACCATACCGCTGAATTAGCAAAAATTGAGATCAAACCCGATGAAGCTGAGAAGTTTAGGGAGGAATTCGAGAAGATACTAAAATACTTTGACATCCTGGACGAAGTGGAGGAGGATGTGATACCAACTTTTCAAGTTATCAAACTAAAAAACGTATTCAGAGAGGATTTACCGGGAGAGTGTCTAGAACAGGATGATGCGCTAAAAAATGCCCCACATCATGAGGAGAGGTATTTCAAGGGTCCCAAGGTGGTTGAATGAGAATTGCTGAATGGAGGAGAATTGTTGAGGATCAAGGCTGTTTTAACGCAGTTAGCGAATTACTGGAAAAAATAGAGAGGAGCAAGTTGAATGCATACATAACCGTATGTTCCGATTTGGCATTAAAAAAAGCTGAAGAATACGACAAGGGTAGGCTGAAAGGTAGATTGGCGGGAATTCCGGTAGCAATAAAGGATAATATAACTACCAAGGGTATCAGGACAACATGCGCATCAAGAATGCTTGAGAACTACATCCCAGTCTTTGATGCACATGTAGTTGAGAGGTTAAAAGCTGAGGGGGCTATAATTGTAGGTAAAACAAATATGGACGAATTTGCTATGGGAACAACCACAGAAACCTCGTACTTTGGCGTGGTCAGGAACCCTTTTGATATTACAAGGGTTGCAGGTGGTAGTAGTGGTGGTAGTGGAGCTGCAGTGGCGGCAGATGAATGCGTTTTGGCTTTGGGAAGTGATACCGGGGGAAGTATAAGATGTCCTGCTAGTTTTTGTGGAGTATACGGCCTGAAGCCAACATATGGCTTAGTATCAAGATACGGGTTGATACCGTATGCGAATTCCTTGGAACAAATTGGACCCATGGCATCCTGTATTGAAGATTTAGCACTACTTTTAGAAGTGATTTCGAGTCCCGACCCAAGAGATTCAACAAATGCTCAGAGAAAGTATACTTTTAGAGAAGAAAAGAGAGACTACAGATTAGCAATAATTTCAGAGATGGGTGGCAATGAGGAAGTAATGACCAAATTCGAAGAAGTCGTCCATACTCTAAGCAATGATTATGAAGTTAAAGAAATAAAAATGCCCTCACTTAAGTATGCACTTGCGGCTTATTACGTAATCGCAATGAGTGAGGCCTCATCCAATCTAGCGAGATATGATGGAGTAAGATACGGTTTCTTTTTGGATAGCTTGGATTCTTGGAGAAAATACTTTTCAAGGGTTAGAGCTCTCGGATTTGGAACGGAAGTAAAACGCCGTATTATGCTTGGAAGTTATGCTTTATCAGCGGGTTACTACGGTAAATACTATCTAAAAGCTTTAAAAGTAAGAACAATAATAATTGAAGAATTCAAGAGGGCTTTCCAGAAGTACGACATTTTATTATCTCCTACAATGCCTGCTCTACCGTTTAAAATTGGTGAACTTGCTGATCCACTTACCATGTACAAAATGGATGTTAATACCGTCCCCATAAATCTTGCTGGTGTACCGGCTTTAAGTGTGCCAGTAGGTTTCATTAAAGGATTACCTGTTGGAATACAGCTAATTGGAGATTACTTCACCGAAAATGTTTTGCTTAATTTTGCAAAATATTTGCAATCAAAGATAGTTGAAGAGTGATAGATAGAAGTAGATTTCTGTTAAAAAGTTGTTGAAGTTTGGAAAGGGGACTATGAGACAACTTCGATATGAGTAGATCCCGTCGTTGATGTAGGGAACTATAACTGGAACAGCGCTATTTCCTGTTAATTTAGAGTATCTCTTACATCTAAGGAAATGCTTTTTTGCCTCTCTTTTAATCTGTCCAACTCTGTATCTTCTTTCCGAATAAAATTTCGTATCTATGCAGAGGGTGATGTCAAATCTTTTAGCTACAATATCAATTTCACTCCAACCCTCCTCATCGCGAAATCTTAGGTTTCGAATGGTTTCAAAATCGTGGGATCTACAAATTTTCTCCACCTCTCTCTCAAATTTCCTCCAATCGTTTCGCACATTGTTGTTTTTATACAATTATTAAAAAATCCTATTGTCAACCTAACACATAAGAATTTTTTATTAAGTAAACTTTTAGTTAAGTAAAACTTGTTAAATTTATGAGTTGGCTCGACTTATTTTTAAATCCCAGTAAATTCCTAAATATAAACAAGGATATTGGATACCCCATTCCACTACTACTCATCTTCACAGCTACATCATTAAGCACCGTTGGCGCTATTATTACCGCACCAATTTCAGCAAAGTTGATAGAAAGTAACTTGATAGGGTCCGGTTTACCAGAGGAACAACTTGAGACCATTTTAAGCTTAATCCACTTTCTTTCTATTATTGGCCCTCCAATTGGATTGATTGTTTCTTGGATAGTGCTTGTAGCTTTATTATATGGGCTCTCTATTCCATTTGGGGGGACCGGGGAATTCTCCCGTTTGCTAAAGTTGACAACGTTTAGTTTTCTACCTTTCATTATTCTTTATCCAATAAACTTCTACATCAATTTTTAAATTCTGAAGGGTTTATCTTCCCACTTAAATGTCAGTATACTAAAGTTTTCAAGCCTTATTGTCCTGATTTCAACTTGTGCATGGCAGTATATTTATTTAGTCTTTGCAGTAAAGTTGCTAGAAACTTAACACTAAAAAATTCTTGCATAGTTTGCTCGGTTCCAATTCTAATTTATATAACCTTGGCTTTCTTACAACTTTTGTAAAGATTCTCTAACCGCTTTATTGAACGATATCTCACCAATTGATTTCATATGTCTGCACGCGCTTAGAACGGATTCTAAAGCCAACCTATAGTGAACACTACCCCCTATATTTTTAAGTATTTTGTCTTCTAATTCTTCGAACATTCTAATTGAGTCTTCAGATAACTTCACGTTTGAATTGAAGTACGCATCCGAAACCATTTCAAATGATTTCTCCAACTTTTGAATATAAAATTTTAGTGCGTCCAGCCCTTTCTTTTCTTTATGCAATTCGATTAGATAATTAGAAAAACTGTCAAGACAGTCTGATATTTCTTCTAATAACTTAGCAACCGTTCGAATTCCTAATATGAGTCTTAATTCGTTCCATCTACTAGGACTTGAATATTCACGGATAAGTTTGTGTTCTTGCCTTACGGCTAGAAGGTATAACCTATCAGAATCTTCTTCGAGGTTTTTAATCTCCCTGAGAATTTCGTTGTCATTTTTTACTAATGCCTCAATTAGGGTAGCAAGCATACTTCTAATTATTTGAGTCATCCTCTTTACGACACCGAAGACGTCAAAATCGGTGCCTGCTAAACATTTTAGGACAACTATCCCATCGCTAGCATCGATAATCTCCATTCCAATTAAATTCTTGACGATGTCGCTTATTCTACTTAACATTCTTGTATTAATATTTTTGTCTCTTATTATTATTTCGTCGAGACCTTGGAGGTAGAGAGCGTAAATATACCTCCTTATAAACCTCTCATCTTGTAATGGTAGCCCCTCGATTTCTACTTTTGCAATTTTTGCCTCCTCTTTAAATCTTTTTGGGTAGAGGGTTATTACGCTGTCTTCTACTCGTAGATATATTTCGTCCCCCTGTTTCAATTCATTAATTCTAATCCAGTCCTTAGGTAAACTTACCATATAGCTTGATCCACCAATAAGCTGAAGTTTTCTTATTTCCATGATACATATGTGTACTAAGTTATTAAAATAGATTTTTCTCTCAATATTTTAGGTAAGTATAAATACTTAATAGATAAAGTGTTGTTATGAAGAACTACTATAAACTAAAAGACTTCGAAACAAGAGCGCCAAAGTTTTTCGGAGTTCCTACGGGGACTAAACTTGATGAGATGTTTTTTAGGATCGATAGAATTAATGGAAATTTTGTAAGAAAACCAATTGGTGGGATTCCCTATTTAGCAGTAATGAACATAACGGGAATACCTGACTCGGGAAAAACCATCTTGGCGGAGCAGTTTGCCATAAAACAGGCTAGTTCTGGTTATAGGGTACTATTTGTTACGGTTGAGAATCCTGCTAATTTTCTATATCCATCTTTAAAGTATAAATGTGAGGTTTTGGGTGCGGATTTTCCGAGGGTTGAGAAAAATATTTACGTAATTGATATAACAGAGAGAGAAGATCTAAGAGAAAATCCTAGAGCTTTAATAGAATTAATGAGTCGGGTTATAAAGGAGAATAAGATCTCCAATACGATCATTGACAGCATCACCGGTCTATACGAACATAGAGAGGTCATTGCAAGATTGATAGTTCGTCAATTTTATAATTTCCTTAAAAAATATAAACAAACCGGCATTCTCGTTTCCCAAAAACGTTCATCGCAGCTAAGTGAAAGTGCTGAGGCTGCGGGAGGTCTAGCGGTAGCTCATATTGTTGATGGGACCATTGTCTTAGATAAAAAGCTAATTGAAAGTAGATGGGATGTAAATCTTTACGGACTCGAACTTGGATCAATTTTGAGGACTATAAGGATCGATGGGTGTAGACTTTGTGGTCATGATTCGAGAACTTGGGTTTTTGAAATTACAGAACTTGGGATAATAAGAATAATTTCTCCACTGAATGAATTTATCAAGAAAAGATTTCGAAGATTGAACGAGTAATTTCCAAAATTTTTTTTACAGAATTTTGATCAAGTCTTTCGTGGAGGTTGTAACTTATTCCAAGAATATTTTCATTCCGTTAACGAGAAACTGCAGGAATCGTTGTGCGTATTGTGGGTTTAGAAGTGACAAGATACATTTAATGAGTAAGGAGGAAGTGACTTCCCTCCTGAAATTCTCATTGGACTCAAAGGAAGCTCTGTTCACTTTTGGGGAAAAACCGGATCTAGTCTATAAAGAGATACGTAATCTTCTAAAAAAATATGGCTTTAAAGACTTCATAGATTATGTGGCATTTATGAATAAACTGGCTATAAAATTCGGTTTGTTACCTCACACAAATGCAGGTGTACTAAACTACTATGAATTAAAGACTCTAAAACCATTTAACGCGAGTATGGGTTTAATGTTAGAACAAGCAGTTGAACTTGAATGTCACTCAGAGAGTCCCGGAAAAAAACCTGAAGTGAGAATAAGGACAATAAAAAGCGCTGGAAAACTCCATATACCTTTTACGACGGGCATTCTTGTTGGGATTGGGGAATCAAGTTATGATAGGGAATACTCGCTAGAGGTCATTGAGGATTTACATCAAAATTATGGACATATTCAGGAGGTAATTGTTCAGAATTTCGTCCCGAAGAAAGGTACTAAGATGGAAAATCAAGAACCTCCTTCAATTGAAACGATGATCGAGACGGTTAGAAAAGCGAGGCAAATACTGTCTCCCGAAATTACAATACAAATACCTCCGAACTTAGTTGGTGACATTTACCCACTTATAAAGGCTGGAGCTAGAGACATCGGGGGTATTTCGGATATCACTCATGATTACATTAATCCGGATTCACCTTGGCCTAGTTTATCAAAAATAAGAGATGCTTTGGGATCGGAATTCATTCTTCGTGAGAGGCTGCCTGTATATCCAAAATTCGTGAAGCTTAGGTGGTATGGTGAGTACGTCAAAAGTTTGGTAGAACTGTACTCGGACGATGATGGGTATGCTAGAAGTAATGGAACTAATTCGCAATCCATTTGAAGCTTTTAGAATTGCAAATGACTTAAGGAAGGAGAGCGTGGGGGACGTAGTTACTTATGTCGTTAATAGGAATATAAATTTCACGGATATATGTGTTAATAAATGCAAGTTTTGTTCATTCAGTAACAAGAAAGGATTCTTGTTAACTTTGGAGGAAATAAGAAAGAAAGTTGAAGAAGCAATCGATTTTGGTTGCACTGAAGTCTGTATACAAGGTGGCTTGCATCCCCAAGCTAACGTGGACTTTTATGTATCAATTCTACAAGCGGTGAGAGAAGTTTCCAAGTCTGTTCATATTCACGCGTTTTCACCAATGGAAGTTTTACATGCATCGAGAAATAGCGGAATGCACTATGAAGATGTCCTCAAAACATTCAAAAAGGAGGGTTTAAACTCAATGCCTGGAACTGCTGCGGAAATATTAAATGATAGAATTAGGTCTTACATCTGTCCAGGAAAGTTGTCTACAAATGAGTGGGTTTCCATTATAACTACTGCACACAAGCTGAAAATACCAACAACTGCAACAATGATGTATGGACATGTAGATTCATGGAAAGAAAGGATTGATCATATCTTACTAATTAAAAAAATTCAGAAGCAAACTGGTGGTTTTACTGAATTTATACCACTTCCATTTATGTGGAGAAACAACGAATTGGGGAAGAGGTACAAGGGTAGCTCAGGATTTGAAGATCTCCTTGTAATAGCGATATCCAGAATATTACTTTATCCTGAAATAAGAAATATTCAAGCCTCTTGGGTTAAAATGGGTATAAAGCTTGCACAAGCGGCTCTTTATGTTGGTGCAAATGATTTTGGTGGTACGTTGATGGAAGAGAACATATCCAGATCCGCTGGAGCTACTAGTGGAGAAATGCTGACGCCTAGTGAAATAGAAGAATTAATAAAAAGAGCGGGGAGGATTCCAAGGAGAAGGGACACTCTGTATAATTTTATTTAATGATCAACCCGCAATTATTAAATACCGCTCTAACAGTCGCTTGAGCTAGCGGTGAAATTATGACGTTCAAGCACATTGTAAGGATCGCTGATACGGATCTGGATGGCAAGAAAAGTACGCTATTTGCCCTTACTGGGATTAAGGGAATAGGAATAAGACTGGCTCAAAGTATAGTCAATGAGCTAGGTTTAGATCCATACAAGAAGCTTGGGGAGTTGAGTGATGATGAAATTGCAAAGATAAAAAAATTTATCGAAGGAGAAATAGAGATACTACCCTCTTGGTTACTCAATAGAAGGAGAGATATTCATTCTGGAAAGGACTTGCACATCTTTTCCAAGGATGTGGATTTTGCTAAGATGCTCGATATCGAGAGGTTAATTAAAATGAAATGCTACAGAGGTATTAGGCATGCAAAGGGGAAAAAAGTTCGTGGACAGAGAACTAGATCTACCGGGCGTTCGGGGAGAACGGTGGGGGTTATAAGAAGAAAGAAATGAGGTGATAAAGTGGGAGATCCCAAGAGACATAGAAAAAAGTATGTAACACCCCCACATCCTTGGGACAAAGTAAGACTCGAAAAGGAAGCCCAATTAGTGGTAAAGTACGGACTGCGCAATAAAAGGGAGTTATGGAGATTCCAAAATTTACTTAGAAAATACAGGAGAGTAGCGAGAGACCTTCTGGGAAAATTAACACTTCCCGGAAAGGAAGGTGAGTATGCAAAGGCAAAAGCCCAAACGGTCATCCGAAAACTCTTTAAACTTGGAGTTCTTCCAGAAAATGCCACTTTGGATGACATTCTCAACCTATCGGTAGAAGACTTTTTGGAAAGGAGGCTTCAGACATTAGTTTATAGACAGGGTTTAGCTAGAACTATTAGGCAAGCAAGACAACTTATAACTCACGGACACATATCAGTTGATGGTCATAGAGTAACAGCACCAAGCTTCTTGGTAACAAGAGATTTAGAAAGTAAGATATCCTTCTACAAAAATTCTCCTTTCGCTAAACGCGAGGTGATTTAATGGCGAATAAGAAGAAGGGAAAATGGGGTTTAGCTTATATATTTAGCAGTTATAACAACACGATAATCACAATTACCGATATTACGGGAAGTGAGACGATAGCAAGAATAAGCGGGGGAATGATTGTAAAGGCGGATAGAGATGAAGGGAACCCCTATACAGCTATGCAAGCAGCTCTTAAAGCCGCCTCCATTGCTAAAGAAAGGGGAATAGAGGGCGTACATATTAAAGTTCGTGCTCCAGGTGGAAATAAACATATAACTCCGGGACCGGGAGCTCAAGCAGCAATAAGGGCTTTAGCGAGAGCTGGATTAAAAATTGGTAGAATAGAAGATATCACTCCTATTCCGCACGACGGAACAAGACCTCCAGGAGGAAAAAGAGGTAGGAGGGTTTGATGGAGCCAAGATTAGAATTCTTAGAAGAATCTGAGTTTAAAATTAAATTTAAACTTTTGAATGCTACTCCAGCGTTAGCAAACTCTTTTAGAAGGGCCATGAAATCGTTGGTACCCACTATGGCAGTTGATTACGTGGATTTCTACGTAAACTCAAGTTACTTGTATGATGAAATAATTGCACACAGAATAGGATTACTCCCAATTAAAACTGACCTAAATAAATATAATTTTCAAGACAAATGCGTATGTGGTGGGGAGGGTTGCCCAAATTGCCAAATCTCATTCAGGCTAAATGTTGAAGGTCCAAGAATCGTCTATTCTGGCGACTTTATTAGCGATGATCCTGAAATTCACTTTGTATTTGGAGACATTCCAGTTCTAGAACTCTACGAGGGGCAACAACTAATGATTGAAGCCATCGCAAGACTTGGAACTGGCAAAGAACATGCTAAATTTCAGCCTGTTTCAGTTTGCTCGTACAAAATAATCCCAAAAATCTCTATTTCCGAAAATTGTAATCGATGTCTCTCATGTGTCGATATCTGCCCAAGAAACGTTCTAAAGCTAGAGAATAATAGGATCGAGGTTTCCAATATTTTAAACTGCTCTCTCTGTTGTGAATGTGAGAAAGTATGTGAGATCGGGGCGATAAGAGTTGAAGAAACAAATAATTTTTTATTTACAGTGGAGAGTACTGGAGCTCTGCCTATAAGAGTTATTATGTCAAAGGCATTGGAAATTTTGAAAGAGAAAGCGATGGAAATGAACAGTATACTAAGAGAAGTTCAGTAATTTCTTCTCCTTCTACCAAGTTTTCCGGGTTGCACTATACCTAAATTCCTAGCGCATTTTGGACAGTAATATGCTTTATAACTTGAAATATGGACATTTTTTCGTCCAACCATCTTTATAATGTCGTAGTCTAGTTTCAGTCCTCTGTAACCTGTAAAAGTTTTGAACCTTGGGACTTTTCTACCACATCCGTCACATCTTACCATGTAATCTTTGCCCCTAGATTTACTCTGTTTGTACTCTCTATCGTAAGGGGCTTTCATGGTTTATTATTGTTTTAAATAAAGATAAAGATTTCGAGAGTTGAAGTGGAAATAAGCCGTCTTTTTTAAGATTTATTTTAATTAATTTTCAGGACTAATATAGATCTTCGATTTTGTTATTTGCAAGATGACTCAAACACGATTAAATAAGTATCCAAAATAAAAATAAATTGAAGCTTTCTCATAATTGGTAAACCTTTCTTCTTTACTCCCGCTTTTTGCAATGTGTTTTACTTTTGCAAAAGGAGTTGATAATCCAAAATTCCTAATCTAAAAAGCTGTAATTGTTTTTGTTTAATCTGCTCTTGCTTTGAAATGCTATATTTATTTGAAATAGCCCTTACATTAAGCTTTATTGTGTATAGCCCCGGCCGGATTCGAACCGGCGTCACCGGATCCAGAGTCCGGTAGGATTGACCACTACCCCACGGGGCTTTCTTTATCTGGTTTGTGTATGGTTATATAAAAATTATTGAGCCTAAAAAGTTTTAAGACCTGATCCCAACTTTAGGGAAAAAACTATTAGTGATCAAAAGGTGACTGAATGAAAGGTCTTCCACCCTCGCTGAGAAGCAGAAAAAGATATATTGCTTTTAAGTTATTATGTGAGAAAAGGGTAGATGGTAAGATGTTGTACAAAGCCTTGCTAGATAGTATGCTTTCATTATTCGGAGAATGCAATACCGCCGGAAGCAATATCAAACTAGAAGAATTTGACGGTTTTAGAGGTATAATTAAGTGCAACAGAGATGCGCTAAATAAGGTTATAATAGCATTTACTCTAATTAATAAGGTTGATAACTTGGAAATCGTACCACTTACGGTTGGAGTAAGCGGGACAATTAGAAAATGTAGAAAGAAATTCATGGAGGTGTGAGAAATGCATCTTCCTCAGATGGGTTATGATCGAGCGATCACGGTATTTAGTCCAGACGGACGATTGTTTCAAGTTGAATATGCAAGAGAGGCGGTTAAAAGAGGGGCTACAGCAATAGGAATAAAAACCAAAGAAGGGGTTATCTTGATAGCGGATAGAAGGGTGGCAAGTAGACTTCTCGAGGCAGATACTATCGAGAAAATTTACAAAATTGATGATCATATTTGTGCAGCAACCTCGGGGCTAGTTGCAGACGCAAGAGTTTTAGTGGAGAGAGCAAGAATCGAAGCTCAGATTAATAAATTAACTTATGATGAACCCATTAGTGTAAAAGAATTGGCTAAAAGAATATGTGACTTCAAGCAACAGTACACTCAGTATGGAGGTGTGAGACCATTTGGCGTCTCCCTTCTGATCGCCGGAGTTGATTCCCTACCAAAACTTTATGAAACTGATCCAAGCGGTGCTCTATTGGAGTACAAGGCTACAGCTATTGGAATGGGTAGAAATAGCGTAATGGAATACTTCGAAAAAGAGTATAGGGAAAATTTAAACTTTGAAGAGGCGCTCATTTTGGGACTTGTTGCAATGGGAAAAGCTATAGAGAGTGAACTTGCCGTCGATGGAATAGAGGTTGGATACGTAAAGGTTGACGAGAAAATTTACAGGGAAATGACTTCGAGCGAACTAAAACCATTTGTGGATAAGGCGAATGAGATGATTAGAGTGGAACTGAAGAAATAACCATGGTATCTCTTGATAAAGCTGTAATAGCTAGGTTGAAGAAGGGCGGATTAGATTTCGAAATTCTCGTTGATCCCTACTTGGCAAGAGATCTCAAAGAAGGCAAAGAAGTGAATTTTGATGACTTATTAGCTATCGAAGAAGTCTTTAAAGATGCGAGAAAAGGCGAAAGAGCATCATTAGACGAACTTCTTAAGGTATTCGGAACATCCGAAATCCGAGAAATAGCAAAAAAAATAATCTTGGATGGAGAAGTTCAAATTACTTCAGAGCAGAGAAAAGAAATGTTAGAAGATAAAAAGAAACAAATTATAACATTTATTAGCAGAAACACAATCGATCCAAGAACGGGAACTCCTCACCCGCCTTCAAGAATTGAAAGAGCCCTCGATGAGGCAAGGGTTAATATTGACATTTTTAAATCTGTAGAATCCCAAATAAAGGATATAATTAAAGCGTTAAAACCGATTTTGCCGATGAAATTTGAGGAAATTGAGATAGCAATAAAAATACCTCCACAACATGCTGGTAAAGCCTTCTCCGCTCTCTATAATTTTGGTGGTATAATTAAAGAAGAATGGCAAAAAGATGGAAGTTGGATATGTGTGGTACGAATACCTTCAGGGATGTATCCAGATCTTATGGCTGTTCTAGGTAAGGTTGCGAAAGGTGAAGCTCTAACAAAAATTTTGCGGAGGATTGGATAATGAGGAAAGTCGTATTACCGGGAGATTTACTCTCTACAAATCCCAAAGTTGCTGGATACGGTACCTATATTGAAGATGGGAAAGTATACGCCAAAATTCTTGGATTATTCGATCAAACTGAAACTCACATCAAAGTAATACCGCTAAAAGGAAGATATATCCCCACCGTTGGCGATGTAGTCGTTGGGATAGTTAGGGAAG